>JAFSUF010000026.1 GCA_017445425.1 Bacteroidales bacterium
ACGCGGCTTTACACAGGATGACGCCCATCTTTTCTGCCGTCCCGACCAGATCAAGGAGGAGTTCTGCAAGGTCATAGACATCATATTATATGTGTTCAAGACCCTCAACTTTACCGAATTCACCGCACAGGTATCGTTGCGCGACCCCGATAACAAGACCAAATACATAGGCAGCGACGAGAACTGGGCAAAGGCGGAGCAGGCCATCATCGAGGCTGCCGCAGAGAAGAATCTCCCCACGGTCGTGGAGTTGGGCGAGGCTGCATTCTACGGCCCCAAGCTCGACTTCATGGTGAAGGACGCCCTTGGCCGCAGCTGGCAGCTGGGCACCATCCAGGTCGATTACAACCTGCCCGAGCGGTTCGAACTCGAATATGTTGACAGCAACAATGCCAAGGCCCGTCCGGTGATGATTCACCGTGCCCCTTTCGGCTCGCTGGAGCGCTTTGTGGCTGTGCTTCTTGAGCATACCGGAGGCAAGTTCCCGCTCTGGCTCGCTCCCGACCAGGTGGCCATTCTCCCTATCAGTGAGAAATACAACGATTTTGCAAAAAAAGTTTGCGAATTACTTGAAAATTACGAAATTCGCGCCCTAATCGACAACCGTAACGAGACGATTGGCAAGAAGATACGCGAAAATGAGCTCAAGCATATACCGTTCATTCTCGTGGTCGGTGAGAAAGAGGAGGCGTCCGGCAGCGTGGCCGTGCGCAAGCAGGGAGGCGAGAATCTTGGCGTGATGTCGATTGAAGATTTTGCAAATTACATAAGCAACGCAGTAAAAGAAGAACTTAATTAGGAGGACACAATTATAGCAAACTCAAATTACCGCCCGCCCAAGCCGAAACCGGCTCCGCGGAAGCCCCAGCAGGGTCGCCAGCAGAGAGACGATGACGACCATCGGGTAAATGAGCAAATTACTGCGCCGCAAGTGAGATTAGTGGGGGAGAATGTCCCTGAGCAGGGTGTTTACCCTCTGGCAAAGGCCCTCGCGATGGCTGCCGACCAGGAGCTCGACCTGGTGGAGATAGCTCCCACGGCTACCCCGCCTGTCTGCAAGATAATTGACTATCAGAAGTTCAAGTATCAGCAGCGTAAAAAGCTCAAAGAGCAGAAGGCAAACGCCTCCAAGGTGGTCATCAAGGAGATCCGGTTCGGTCCGCAGACCGATGAGCACGACTATGCATTCAAGCTCAAGCACGCACAGAGCTTCTTGCAGGAGGGGTGCAAGGTGAAGGCTTACGTCTTTTTCCGCGGCCGTTCCATACTCTTCTCCGAGCAGGGAGAGAAGTTGTTGCTCAGGTTTGCAGTTGAGCTGGAGGAATACGGTAAGGCAGAGCAGATGCCCAAACTTGAGGGCAAGCGCATGATAATGATGATTGCCCCTATTAAGAAGAAATAGAGTTTAATGAACATTTAAAATAGATTAGAAATGCCTAAAATGAAAACCAATTCCGGTTCAAAGAAGCGTTTCACGCTCACCGGATCGGGTAAGATCAAGAGAAGACACGCTTATCACAGCCACATTCTCACAAAGAAGACCAAAAAGCAGAAACGTAACCTCGATCACTTCGCAATCGTTGACTCTGTTGACGTGAAGAGAATCAAGGAGTTGTTGGTCAAGTAAACATTTATTAACCGAAAGTTCAGCTTGTAAAGTCCCCTGCAAGGGGCGCTGACTGTCAAAAATCATTAAATTATGCCAAGATCGGTAAATTCAGTAGCTTCAAGAGCTCGCCGCAAGAAAGTCTTGAAAGAGACCCGCGGTAATTTCCTCTCCAGGAAAAACGTCTGGACGGTTGCCAAGAACACCTATGAGAAAGGTTTAACCTATGCATACAGCGGCCGTAAGGGTAAGAAGCGCAACTTCCGCGCCCTGTGGATTGCACGTATCAACGCCGCAGCCCGTCAGCACGGTATGACTTACTCCCAGTTCATGGGTGCGGTCCATGCCCAGAATGTAGGTCTCAACCGCAAGGTCCTCGCTGACCTCGCGATGAACAACCCCGCAGCATTCGAAGCAATAATCAACTCTGTCAAATAGTTTTGACTTTAAGAAACTTCATCCGCAACAAGTGGGTCAAGTTCGCCTTCTGGGGCATCCTGTACTGCCTTTGGGTAATATGGTTGCACAGTTTCTGGTGGTTACTTGGCCTTATTGTTGTTTTTGATATGTGCGTCACAAAGAAGGTCAACTGGACCTTCTGGAAACCGAGGTACAAGGAGGGCCAGAAGCCAAACCTGCTGCTCGACTGGCTGGATGCCATCATCTTTGCAGTGATAGTGGTCACCTTCATCAATATCTTCTTCTTCCAGTCGTTCAAGATTCCTTCTTCCTCAATGGAGAACACCCTGATGACGGGTGACTATCTCTTTGTGGACAAGATGCGCTATGGCCCCCGTATCCCGGAGACTCCGCTCACGATACCGTTCACGCACAACACTTGGCTGGATGGCAAGAAGTCATACTCAGAGGCTGTCAAATGGCCTTATCGCAGGTTAAAACCCCTGGGCCGCGGAATCCGCCGCGGTGATTGCGTGGTGTTCAACTTCCCTCACGGCGACACAATCCTGGCGCGGGTACCGGCGGAGGACTACTACGCACATGTACGCATCAACGGCCGCGAATATACGCAACAGGTCTTCGGTCCGGTGATAACCCGCCCCGCCGACAAGACAGACCATTATGTGAAGCGCCTGGTGGGTATGCCGGGGGACACTCTCACAATCGAGGGCGGTCTGGTGTACATCGACGGAGAACAGCAGAAGGTATACGACGGTATCCAGCTCACTTACAAAGTGATTACAAACGGTACCCCCATCAGCCGCGTGGCGCTGGAGAAACTCGGTGTGGACCGCAACCAGATTCACTACGACCCCCAGCTGCCGGGTTATCACAACCTGACCCTCACCGCTTCAGCGTACAAGGTGGTTGCAAAGATGTCTAACGTGATTGGTGCCACTGTCAACCTTGAGAACTATCCGGGCGATTATCTCGATTCATACAAGATGATCTTCCCCTATGACGACCGTGGTTTCACCCGTGACAACTATGGCCCTATATGGATTCCGGCCAAGGGGGCGACAGTTACCCTCACCAAAGACAACATAGCGTTCTATCGCCGTATCATTGAAGTTTACGAACACAACAATTTTGAAGAGAAGGGCGGCAAGTTCTATATCGACGGTGAAGAGATAACAGAATACACATTCAAGCAGGATTATTTCTTCATGATGGGTGACAACCGTCATAACTCGCTGGATTCCCGCTACTGGGGCTTTGTTCCGGAGGACCATATCGTGGGCACACCGGCGATAATATGGCTCTCAAAGGAGCCTGGCGGCAAGGTCAGATGGCGTCGTATAGGCAAGTTTGTGTTGAATTCATAAAAAATTTGGTTTTTTGATTAAAAATCAAGATATTTGCAGCCCTTAAAAAGCAGAAAAAATAAAAAATAGCATATTATGTCACGAGTTTGTCAGGTTACAGGTAAGAAGAGGATGATTGGAAACAATGTTTCCCACTCCCGCAGACGCACTAAACGCGAGTTTGCTCCCAACCTCAAAACCAAGAAGTTCTGGTCTGAGGAAGAGGGCAGGTTTATCACTTTGAAGGTCTCTTGCAACGGTATGAAGACCATCTATAAGAACGGCCTTGCCGAGACTCTTAAGCGCGCTGAGGCTAAAGGTTTAATTAAAATCGTCTAACAATTACAGCTATGGCAGGAAAGAAAGGTAACAGGGTTCAGGTGATTCTCGAGTGCACCGAGCAGAAGGCCAGCGGCGTTCCGGGTATGTCCCGCTACATCACTACCAAGAACAAAAAGAATACTCCCGACAAGTTGGAGCGCATGAAATACAACCCGTATCTGCGCAAGATGACTCTTCACAAGGAGATTAAATAGTAACAATATAATTATCGCAATACTATGGCAAAGAAAGCGGTCGCAACATTCGGCGGTGACAGGAAAGACCAGAAAAGCGTTGTTAAATGCATCCGTATGGACAAGAATGGTCGTACTGGCTCTTACACTTTCAAAGAGGAGCTCGTACCCACCGATAAGGTTAAAGAATTTTTCGCCAAAACTCAGAACTAATTTTTGAGCCAGGCATAAGGTATACCGATGTAAGACGGAGCCGCTGGCTTCGTCTTTATTGTTTTAAGATATGGCGACATTTCTCTGGAATGATATAGTGTTTGGCCCGATACACAGCCGTCGGGTGGGACGTTCGCTGGGTATAAACCTGCTGCCGCGCGAAGCCAAGGTCTGCACCTTCGATTGCGTTTATTGCGAATGCGGAGGTCTCAAGCGTGGCGCATCGGCCCACCGTCTGCCGACCCTGGATGAGGTCCGCGAAGCAATTCAAGGGAGATTCTCCGAGCTGGCTGCAGCCGGACAGGGGATAGACTCCATATCTTTCACCGGCAACGGCGAACCCACACTCCATCCAGATTTCCCTGCAATTATAGATATTACTCTTGCCGCCCGTGACCGTTGCTTCCCGCAGGCAGTGGTGAGCGTATTCTCAAACGCCACCTGTCTGGACTGTCCGGAGATTGTTGCGGCGCTGATGAGGGTGGATAACCCGATTCTCAAGATAGATTGCGCTACGGACGATTTGGCGGCGGTTATGAACCGACCCCACAAAGGTTACACTGTCGCCAGGACGGTAGAGCTGATGAAGGCTTTCAAAGGGGATTTTATTCTGCAGACCATGCTGGTGAAAGGTCCGGTGGTGGATAACACAACGCCGGCGGCACTAGATGCCTGGCGCAACGTAGTACGCGAACTGCATCCCCGCGAGGTGATGCTCTACAGTGTGGAGCGCGACACCCCGGTGGCCGGGATAGAGCGGGTGGATGCTGACTTTCTTGCCCAGGCGGCGGCACCTTTGGTGGCAGAGGGATTTAGTATTCAAATAAAAGCCTGAAACGCCAGTTTTTTTGTACTTTTACAACCTTAATCGAAATAATTTCTCAGATGGGTTTTTTCTTTAAGAAGCGCAATTCGGAATCCGGGACTGCAGAGGAAGACAAAGCAGCCCTTGAGGCCGGCCTTGGCAAGACCAAGCAGTCGCTGCTGAGCCGCCTGCAGTATGCCGTGATGGGCAAGAGCGTGGTGGACGATGACGTGCTTGATTCCATAGAGGAGGCGCTGATTGCCTCCGATGTCGGGGTGGATACCACCGTGAAGATAATTGAACGACTTGAAGAGCGTGTCAAGCGTGACAAATACCTCAATACCGCCGATCTCAACCGCATCCTTTGCGAAGAGATAGAGGCGCTTATTGCGGGCGATGCAGTGGAGCAGGAGCCTTTTGACTTCAGCAAAAAACCTTACGTGATAATGGTTGTGGGTGTGAACGGTGTGGGCAAGACCACCACTATCGGCAAACTTGCCGCGCAGTTAAGGGCAGAGGGGAAAAAGGTCGTGCTTGGTGCCGCCGATACTTTCCGGGCCGCCGCCGTGGATCAACTCGTTATCTGGGCGGAGCGCGCCGGGGTGGATATCATCAAGCAGGAGATGGGGAGCGATCCCGCTTCTGTGGCGTACGACAGCGTGAAATCTGCCGTGGCCAAAGGTGCCGACGTGGTTATTATTGATACTGCCGGCCGCCTTCACAACAAGGTCAACCTGATGAACGAGCTCACCAAGATACGCAACGTTATGCGCAAGGTAGTGCCCGATGCCCCGCACGAGGTGCTTCTGGTAATTGACGGCTCCACAGGACAGAACGGTTTCATGCAGGCCCGGGAGTTTACCCGTGCCACCGATGTCACAGCACTGGCTGTCACAAAGCTCGACGGTAGCGCCAAAGGCGGCGTAGTTATCGGTATCAGCGACCAGTTCAAAATTCCCGTCAAGTTTATCGGAGTCGGGGAGAGGATAGAGGACCTTCGCCTCTTTAATAAGAAGGATTATGTAGAATCATTGTTTAAATAGTATTCAGAGATGACAGTTTCGTATAATTGGCTTAAAGACTATCTTAAGTTTGACCTCACCCCGGAAAAAGTGGCCGAGGTGTTGACTTTCACCGGTTTGGAGGTGGAGCACGTGGAGACCGTAGAGCAGATTCCCGGCGGCCTGGCAGGTGTTGTTGTGGCCGAGGTGTTAGAGTGCGTTGAGCACCCGGACAGCGACCATCTACACATAACCAAGCTTAATATCGGGCAGGCCGAGCCGCTCCAGGTTGTTTGCGGCGCTCCCAATGTGGCTGTAGGTCAGAAGGTTATGCTGGCTACTGTAGGTACCAGGCTGGTGGACATCCACGGTGAGGAACTCAAACTCAAGAAATCCAAGATCCGCGGCGTGGAAAGCTTTGGTATGATATGCGCACAGGACGAACTTGGTATCGGAGAAGACCACTCCGGCATCATGGTTCTTGATCCCGATGCTGTTCCCGGAACCCCCGCCAAGGACTATCTTAAACTTGCCTGCGACACTGTTTATGAAATAGGCCTGACCCCCAACCGCATCGACGGAGCTTCCCATATCGGTGTGGCGCGCGACCTGTATGCGTGGTGTCGCCTGAACGACGTGCCGGTAGAGTGGACCCTGCCGCAGCCCTCAATCGAACTTAAGGGTGAGGGCAAAGCCATTCCGGTTGAGGTTATTGCTCCGGAGGATGCCCCCCGCTACATAGGCATCACCTTCAAGAACGTAAAGGTCGGACCTTCTCCGGAGTGGCTCCGTGACCGCTTGAATTCTGTGGGACAGCGTCCCATCAACAATATCGTGGATATCACCAATTTCATTCTTAACGAGTACTGCCAGCCGCTGCACTGCTTCGATTTGAACCAGATAGAAGGTGGTAAGGTGATTGTCCGCCGTGCGGCTGAGGGCGAGGAGATGGTTACCCTGGATGGCGTGGAGCGCACCCTTACCGACCGCGACCTGGTTATTGCCAACACCCGCGAGCCTATGTGCATTGCTGGCGTGTTTGGTGGTGAGAAGTCAGGCGTTACCGAGGCGACTACGGATGTTTTCCTGGAGATTGCTTACTTCAACCCCGTCACTATCCGCAAGACCAGCAAGCGTCTGGGCCTCAAGACCGATGCATCGTTCCGCTATGAGCGCGGCATAGACCCCACCAACACCATGAACGTGGCGCGCCGTGCCGCACAGCTTATCTGCGAGCTCTCCGGTGCTAAGATAGTTGGCGAGCCGCAGGAGTTCTGCGCATGCGAATTCAAGCGTGCAGAAGTTGACCTGGAATATGCCCGTATGTTCTCCCTGATGGGCAAGAATATCGGTGTGCAGACTGTGAAGGATATCCTCTCTTATCTGGATTACCAGATTGTTTCGGAGAGCGAAAGCGGCTGCCGCGTGGCAGTGCCTGCATATTATGTCGATGTTACCCGCGAGTGCGACGTTGTGGAAGAGGTGCTCCGCATCTATGGTTACAACAATATCGAGCTCCCCGGTGGCATGAAAGCGAGCATACAGCCCACCCCGAGCCCCGACCCTGAGCTGGTCCGCAAGCAGGTAAGCGATCTCCTTACCAACCGCGGGTTCTATGAGATAATGAACAACTCGCTCACCCGCAGCGCATACTACGACAAGCTCGAGACCTTCCCGGCCGCAAATTGCGTCCGACTGCTCAACCCGCTCAGTTCCGATCTGGACTGTATGCGCCAGAGCCTGATCCCCGCAGGGCTGGAGACCGTCTCTTACAATATCAAGCACCAGAACAACTCCCTCAGGCTGTATGAGATAGGTAATGTGTACAGCTACAGCGCAGATGCAGAAGATCAGTTGAGCGCAGCAAATCTTAAGAACTATCACGAGGAACTGATGCTCTCCATGATTATCACCGGACCCGCCACCAAGGTGTGGAACAACGAGATCGGGGCCGGTTCTTACTTTGAACTCAAGGGTTATCTGGAGCTGCTGGTCCGCCGTTATGGCATGACTCTTTACGATATGGAGTGCGCTCCCGCACCGTCCGATATCTTTAGCGAAGGGCTCACTTATTCGCTGCAGGGCAAACAGTTCGCCACCATCGGTACCGTATCAAAACAATTGCTCAAGATGTTCGACATCAAGCAGCCGGTATTCGTGGCCGAGGTCTCTTTCAAGACCCTGATGCAGGTTATCCGCCGCAACAAGGTGAAATATCGCGCACTGCCCAAGTACCCGGAGGTCAAGCGTGACCTGGCCCTGCTGCTGGACGAGAAGGTTTCGTTTGCAGACATCCGCCGCGAAGCCTTGCGCGCCGAGAAAGCGTTGCTCAAGAGCGTGACGCTGTTTGACGTATATCGCGGAATCAAGATTCCCGAGGGCAAGAAGCAGTATGCACTCAGCTTTGTGCTTCAGAACCCGGAGCAGACACTCACCGACGAGGCAGTGGAGCGGATTATGGAGAAGCTGCTCAAGACCTTCGAAAGCAAGTTCGGCGCTATTTTGAGGTAAGGCGTCTTGCCAGAAGCGCAATCAACAGAAGCAGAAACATAAAACTGCATAAACGACCTGTTACATCGCCATATTCGGTGTAACAGGTTTTTTTATTGTTTAGGTTTACGGTATTGCGGATGGCTACCGGCTCCCACCATCCGGTGCGCTGAATCACGTCGCCTCGCTGGTTTATGAAGCCGGAGATGCCGGTATTGGCCACATGCACTACGTCGCGCCGAGTCTCGATGGCGCGCAGTTTTGCAAAGCGGAAGTGCTGCCGGTAACCGGGAGTGTCGCCCCACCATCCGTCGTTGGTGATCACGGCGGTGAATTGTGCCCCGTAGTTGGCCGTACGGCGGTAGTATTCTCCGTAAATGGACTCATAGCATATCATAACGCCCACATCTGTCCCCTCTTTACTGGTGAGGTTATGTACGTCGTCGCTCACGCCATAGCTGCTCATAGAGCCGCCAAAGAGCTCAAATATCTTCCCCAAGAAGCCCAGGTAGCGCTGGTATGGGATGATCTCCACCGCCGGCACGAGCTTGGACTTGTGATAGTAGTTGCGCATTCCGGTGGTGTCTATCATCATCGCCGTATTGTAAGAGCAATACCATTTGTCGCCAACCGGATGTGCGTTGTATGGCGCGGCGGCCCTTGTGGGGAAGAGGCGGTATGTGATGGCCCCAAGGATAAAGCTGGTTTGAGGGTAGTATCGCAGCAGGCGCTGGATGGCGGCGTAGGTCACATTGGTTTCGGGCTTGTCCAGGTCATACTGGAATGTGTAGGTCTCGGGGGTTATCACAAAAACGGTACTGTCTGTGATTACGCCGCGCACAAGGTTCAGCATCTTCTCGTCCTGGACCTCCTGCCTGAGACCGCCGTGCTTCTCTGTGTATGCATCGATGTTGGGCTGTACGGCAACTACCTCCAGGGGGTTGTCTGTCTCATGGTAGTTGTTGTAGATGCAGATAGATACAGCGGGCGGCGCGATAAGCAGGATTGCGGTTATAACAGCCAGAGCTACCTTACCGTGGGTGTCATACTTGGTTTTGCTTTTGATGCGCAGCGCTTTGACCGTTTCGTAAATAAAGATATTGCTGAGCCATATCCAGAGGCTGCCGCCCAGAAAGCCGGTATACTCGTACCATTGTGCCAGCAGGGGGCTGGTGGCCAGGCTGTTTCCCAGAATGAGCCAGGGCCAGGAGATCTCTACATTCTGGTAAACCCGTTCCCATGCTATCCACATGGTGATCAGGAACAGGTAACTCATCCCGCCTTTGAAATGCTTCTTGCTGTAGATGAAGGCTCTGAAAATCACCCACATCTGGAGTGAGTTCAAGGTGATGGCTGTAATGGCTCCTGGTACCGATATCCAGTTGATCCAGAAGGTGGTGGCAAGGTTGAAGAGTATAAAAGCCAGATATAACAGCCAGTCTTTGTGCTTTACTTCTCCCGTTTCGCAGAGGTCGGCGAATTTAAGCAGTGGGATAAACGCAAACAGCGCCACCCAGCCACAGTGGGGAACTAAAAACGGAACCGATGCGAGTGCTGCGAACAACAGCACGCAGAGCCAGATTTTACCTTTCATATTTCAAATGTAGCGAGTTTTCAAAATTTTTTACAAACTTTGCGCCCGAAATCGTATCAATGGGGATGTTTTGGTTTTGACAGCAATCGATTTCTTCAGGTAAGCACGTCGAGAGTCGAGGCCCCTCTCGTAAATCTCAGACCTCACGCCATAACTGGCACAAACAACTATGCTCTCGCTGCGTAATTAGGCCAAGCCTAATACCTTAATCTCCCCGTCAAGGACGGGCAGACGAGCGTCCCGCCGGATTTTTTTGGAAGTTCGGTCCGGAGTCCGGGGCGTAGGCAGAACAATTCCTGCTCGCACCTACTGCTTCTGTCGGTGCGCTAAGATTCAGAGGCTAAGGGAGCGTTAGCCCGCCGCCCGGCGGATTCTCCCCGACAATCAAAGGGTGGATAAGCGTGTAGAAAGCTTGCGGGGACGTTGTTTGGACGGCGGTTCGAGTCCGCCCATCTCCACAAAATAAAGGCAGCCAACGGCTGCCTTTATTTTGTGGAGATGTCAGACCGCACGCGCTTCGCTAGCGCCTGATGGCGCTTTTTAGTTGGTTATACACAGTTTTGTACACATATTAATGCAAAATGATTAGAGAATAAGGTTATCCCACCTCAATACTCCAGTCATATACGGGCTGTACCTTAATGTGAAAACCATCCAGGTCAATCTCTTCGTATTCGTGATCTGTCAGCAGAAGAAGATTCTTGCATCCGGTGGCTTTTGCTGCCATCAAGGCTCCGTTTATTTCGCGCTGCCGGGTTTTGGATGTTGCAATGTCATACGATACTTGCACGGCTTGTAGCACTTCGTCGCCCTTGCATACGATGAAGTCACATTCCCCAGAACGCTCTATCATATAGTATACATCCCAACCCTCTACGTTACACTTTCTTAACAGTTGGGCAAGCACTATTGTCTCCAGGCGCCAGCCAAGGTTGTCTCCGGAGAAAGCGTCTTTCCTTCGGTTCATCATGGCCACATCCACCGCATACACCTTCTCTTGGGTGGTGCGGACCTTACTTTTGTGGGAGAACTTCTTTACTCCGGACAGAAGGAAGGCCTGCTTAAGATAGGAGACATAGTTCTTCGCTGTATGCTCGGACTTGAAATGGAATTGCTCAGCCAGGTCTGTGGTGACCACGCTGGTTGGCGAAATGTTAAGCAGATGATGAGCCATTTGTTCAAATGCTTCCTTGTAAGTAATTTTATATCGCTTCTCGATGTCGCGCTTGAGTATATTGTCTACAAGATCGGTTATATAGGTCTTGGCGTCAGCAATGGTCAGCAACTCCGGGAACCCGCCCTGCTTCATGTACTCGTCAAATGCCCGGCGGCGCAGACCTTCTGCCAGCGTCGATTTTTTCTGCGTATCTACGCCTGTCATCGTGCAGTATTCCTTGAATGAGAAGGGATACAGGTGAATCTCCTTGTTTCGGCCAGAAAGATATGTAGCCAACTCGCTGCTGAGGAGCTTGGCATTAGATCCGGTGATGATCACGTGCATCTTACGGCGGAGCATACGGTTTACGAACAAATGCCAGCCGTCCACATCTTGTACTTCGTCCATAAACAGGTAGTTAAACTTGCCGTAAAGCTTATAGAGAATCTCCAAAATATCGTTGAGCTGGGCTGACTGAATTCCCTCAAGTCGCTCATCATCGAAGTCTACATAGCCATAGTTCACGCCAGCAGCTTCCAGAGCCTGGAAGCAAAGTGTAGATTTGCCGCAGCGCCTCACACCAATCACAACCTGTGCCTGCGGACTTTTCATATCTATGAGGTCTTGTTCCGGCCTGCGGCAGTAGGTTTCACTGTGTTTGGCTTCCAACTCTTCCTGCTGGTCAGTCAGGATTACCTCCAGAACACGCTTGTCTAAGACCACCACTTTCTTTTTCTTTGCCATAATTCAATCGTTGTCGTGTGACACAAAGATAGTCATTTTTTGATAAAATACGATATTTTACATAAAATGCTCACATTAGAATACGATATTTTACATATTCTGTGATTTAAGATTACGATATTTTGCATACAAGGTTTGATAACGACCTTTGCTAATCAAAGGAAAAAGGCTGGAAGACTGCTTCCCGGCAAGCCGGTCACAGACTTGCACACTATTGTACCCCACAGCCCCCAGGGGCCATTAACGCCCGGGACCTGCGGCGGGTGCGCAACCCTCCGTCTCCCGCATCTTATCTCGCCCATGAATCACAAATAAACAATGTTCTGTCATTTTTTAGGTGCTATGGAATAAATGTTCATCCTACAAATCAGGTAGATTGGGAGTTCCCTGATTCGGATGATATCGTATTCTGCGAAGTTAAAATGAGCAAAGATGATGCATTCCTGGTAACTGGAAATAAAAAACACTTCCCCCGGACCCCATTGGTAGTGACCCCATCTGAAATGGTAGAGATTCTGTACGGATGCCGCAGCCTTACATGTCCAGGAACTTTACGAATGCGTCCGCGTCCAGGTTGTAGCCGCGAGGGCCGGCCAGAGTATTCCCTTCGCTGTCCAGAATAAAGTAGTTGGGCTGGGAGTTGACGCCAAAGCGCTTCATGACCAGGTCGGAATTGACGCGGCCTACATCCTTGAGCGTCTTGCCTTTATCGTTGGTTATCCACTTTTCTTTGGGGAGAGGTGTCTTGTCATCAACATAGAGGGTGACGATGATATAGTCGTCGCGGAGGCGCTTCAGCACCTCTGGGTTGCTCCATACCCGGGCCTCCATCTCGCGGCAGTTCACGCAGCCGTGTCCTGAGATATCCACGAATACTTTCTTGCCTTGTGCGGCAGCGGCTGCGATGGCATCGTCAAGGTTGCTGTAACCGCTTAAGCCGTGGGGGAGGGTCACCATCTTGCCTGCATCAAAGGCGTCAGACTGGGACGGTGCAGGAGCGGAATACTGCCCAAGCACGAAATCTTGCGTCTGTATTGGTGGCAAATATCCGCTGAGTGCCTTGAGGGGCGCACCCCACATGCCGGGAATCATATATACCACAAAAGCGAAATCGATGATAATCAGCATCAGGCGACCCACGGAGATATACTCCAGCGGCGAATCATATTTGAACCGGATCTTGCCCATCAGGTAGAGCCCCAGCAGGGTGAAGCATACAATCCAGATTGCCAGGTACACCTCGCGGTCCAGCAGGTGCCAGTGGTATGTCTGGTCGGCGACCGAGAGAAATTTGAGGCCAAGTGCGATTTCTATGAATCCGAGCACGACTTTGACGCTGTTGAGCCAGCCTCCGCTCTTGGGAAGTTTATTCAAAACCGACGGGAAGAACGCCAGCAGGGTGAAGGGGAGGGCAAAGGCGATGCTGAATGCCAGCATGGTGACCATCGGCGTCCAGAATTCGCCCTGGGTGCTCTTGATTAGCACGGTGCCTACAATTGGCCCGGTGCAGCTGAAACTTACCAGTACGAGGGTTAGTGCCAGGAAGAATACACCAAGCAGGCCCCCCTTGTCGGCTCCGCTGTCGGCCTTGTTGGTCCACTTTGAGGGGAGAGTTATCTCAAACGCTCCGAAGAACGATGCCGCGAACAGCATGAAAATCACAAAGAATATGATGTTGGGAAGCCAGTGTGTAGAAAGCCAGTTGAAGATGTCGGCAGTAACTGTGGCACCTCCAAACGCCCAGGTCAAACCTATAATCAGGCAGATGGGCACGGTGTAGATAAGCACGATGAAAAGGCCGTACATCAGCGCGTTGAAGCGCCCTTTGGCGGCACTGCCGGAACGCTTCAAGAAGAACGACACCGTCATCGGCACCATCGGGAACACGCAGGGGGTCAGAAGCATCATAAAGCCCCACAGAATCGCCTCCAGAATCAGCGCCCAGAGTCCGCCGGAGCCCTTTTGCGGCTCGGATACCGGAGCAACGGCATCGCTGCCGCCCTTAATCTCTACCGGTACAGAAAACTCGTAATCCTCCGGCATATTGCACTCATCTCCGCTGCAGGCACTCCAGGTGACTGTTCCATCCACGGCGACCTTGCCAGACCCATGTATTTCCAAATCCTGGCGCAGCAAATAACTACCTGTTACTACGGTTGCGCCTTTATAGTCGGCAGGAGTAAACTCCTCCATAGGCTCGCCGGCAAGGCTTACACCTTCTGCCGAAGATAACACCAATGTAGTGCCCACATATTCGTCGGCCATCGGGTGTACATACCAGCCCTCGACCACCTCGCCGGTCAAAACCAGTTGGTAACTGTTCTCTTGGATATGGTTTACGGCAGCCTTCCACAAAACTGTGGGGGAGGCCTGCGATATAAGGGCAGACAGCAGTACTGTCAGAAGCGTATGTGTCATAATTGAGTTTTAGCCAAAGGTACGGATTATTTTGACTTTGCATTGTTTTTGCACTACATTTGGATAAGATTATTTACCAAACAGTTGGCAGATGAAGAAAGTTGCTGTTTTCTTGCTGCTGTTAGCTAGCAGTTCATCACTTTTTGCACAAAGAAAAGATAAGTACGGTATTCCCGTGCACAGTTTGGATATCCAGGTTGCCGATGCGCTGGTATCGACTGTGGCTACAGGAATCGGCGTCGGTCTGGGTACCGCCATAGGGGCGGGCATTGCAGCGGTTATTTCCGGAGGTCATGCAACCATCCAAGCCCCAAAGTTTACAGGGTGGCTGCCATACTTATCTGCAGGTTATGAGTATCACTTCCCGGACAGCAGATGGTCGCTCGGGCCGGAAGCCGGGTATTGGCATTATGGGCTGGTGTCTGGTGAAACGTATCAACACTTGCATCTGGCGACCATTACTGCCGCCGGAAAGTTTTATTATAAGCCCTCCGGAGTGTGCAAGCTTTATGGCGGTTTAAACCTGGGGGCTGGCTTGTTCTTCTCAACAACGTCCAAGGTTGCCGTTGCTGACAGGGCAGAGGAGGAAGGTGGTTCCGTCAGCAGCTCTGGCGGCGGCGGAGCATCGCTGTTCCCGGCACTTCAATTCAACCCTATCGGCATGCGCCTTGGGGGTGGGAGAGTTGCATTTATCGCCGAGTTAGGCTTAGGTTACAGGGGTATCTTACAATTGGGAGTGAATGTCGGCCTTTAACAGATACAGGATATTCGCGGTGATTCTGATGGCGTCGGTGGCGTTCAATGCCGTCGCGGAAGACCGTTTTGCCGGAGACCGTGCAAGATGGCTTGCCATTGCCGGGCATTGCAAGCCGGCGCTGAATGTTACAGAAGTGTCTCCGGTCGCAGTTGTTGAGGCCCAAGAAGATGCTGCTGCCTTCCAGGGGTGGAAATATGTTCCCGTGGCCTCCCCGGACAGCTTATGCGAGATGAACTTCCGGCAGAAGTGTACAGTTACACTCGATTTTGGGCGGCACATCACCGGTCATCTGGTACTCCGGCTTAAAACCCTGGGGGATGTTATGGATGCTCCGGTGCGGCTCAAGTTCTTCTTTGGCGAGACGCCAGGAGAAATGAACGTGCCGCTGGACCCGTGGCGGGGGAGCCTTTCACGCGCCTGGATGCAGGACGAGACTGTGACGCTCTATGCCTCCGACCGTGACATCCGCCTGAAGCGGAGGGTGGCTTTCCGTTACCTTCGCATAGAACTTCTGGGTGGTAACTTTGACTTTGCGCTGGACGGTGTCCGCTGCGAGGCGACCACATCGGCTGGGGAGTGCGCTACTGCCCTGAATGAAGATTGCCCGCAGATAATCAGGGAGATCAACCGGGTGAGCCTGGCGACACTCTCCGAGTGTATGCAGACCGTTTATGAGGACGGCCCCAAGCGCGACCGCCGGCTTTGGATAGGCGACCTCTATCTGGAGGCGCTTGCCGGGCGCTATTCCTACCAGAACCACCTGCTTACCAAGCGTTGTCTCTATCTTTTTGCCGGCCTTACAGACGGTAACGGCCGGATGATGGCCGACTTGTTCGAGGAGCCCGAGCCGCATCCGCAGTGGGGGACATATTGCCTTACATACAGTCTTTTATATCCTTCCGTGCTATTGGAGTATCTGAAAGATACCGGAGATGTTACTACCGCCCAGGACCTCTGGCCGGTGGCGAAATTCCAGGTGGAAGATGCCCTGGGCCGCATCAGGGAGGATAACACCTGCAGCGCCAGCCGCGCATGGCTATTCTTTGACCATCAGGTGATGGATCTGGAGGTGCCTTTCCAGGGGGCGATGCTGTTTGCCCTCAGTCAGTCATGTGAATTGGCAGAACGTATCGGACATGGCAACGAGGTGGCAGAGTGGCGGATTATGGAGGCAAAAATCCGCAAGGGCGCGAAGGCGCGTTATTATAACCGCAAGTCGGGTCTTATGGAGAGTCCGGATGGCTCTCCTGTCTCAGTCCATTCGCAGATATGGGCGGTGATAGGTGGTATTCTTTCACCCAAGGAGGGTCGTAGAGCCCTTGAGGCTGTGTTTTCCCGGGAAGATGCGGTACGGGCCAATTCGCCATACGCGATGCACTATCTGCTGGAGGCGATGATGCAGTGCGGTATGGGAGAGCAGGCAAAGGCGACTATGGTGGATTACTGGGGCGGTATGGTGCACAAGGGCGCCGATACATTCTGGGAGGTGTATAACCCCTCCGACGACCTTCATTCTCCCTATTCTTTCTATCCGCTGAACAGCTACTGTCACGCCTGGAGCTGCACTCCGACCTATTTTATTTTCAAATACCCCGATATTTTCCAGCGTTAGCCTTTAATGACTATATTTGCGCCCGGTTTGAGTATTAAAAAAACAACATAACAATGAAAAAGATTTTTGCGATTATGCTTTCATTCATGGCATTGGCTTCATGCGGTCAGCAGGCAGAAAAGGCCCCCGCGCTTGACCTCTCCAATCTTGACACTACCGTCAGCCCCAAGGTTGACTTCTACCAGTATGCTACCGGCGGGTGGCAGGTTAAGAATCCGCTGCGGCCCGAGTTTGCCCGCTTTGGCTCTTTTGACGTGATTGCCGAGAACAACCAGAAACAGCTCAACGACCTGTTCGAGTCGATGCTGGATATGAAGGCAGAGAAGGGTAGTGTGGACCAGAAGATCTCCGACCTCTATAAGATGGCGCTCGATTCCACCACCCGCAACGCGCTTGGGGCAGAGCCCATCAAGGCCGACATCGCCCGCATACAGGCTGTAGGTTCTAAAGACGAACTCTGGCGTCTTCTGGCTCAGATGGGCCTTGAAGGTACAGGCGCCGGATTTTACGGCAGCGGTGTGGAGGCAGACCTCGCCAACAGCGACATGCAGATACTCTATTTGGGCCAGGCCGGGCTTGGCATGGGCGACCGTGACTATTACCTTAAAGAGGAGAATGCCGCCCTCAAGGAGGGTTACCGCCAGTTCCTGGTAAAGGTGCTGAACCTTTGCGAGATAGAGAACGCCGAGGATATCGCAGCCAAGACGCTTGAGGTTGAAAACCAGATAGCCGGGTTCTCCTGGTCACGCGAGCAGAACCGCGACCTGGCAGCCATTTACAACCCGATGTCGTCGGAGCAGATATTTGCAGCATACCCCTCAATCGGCCTGCAGGCAGAGTGTGAGGTGCTTGGCATCCCCGCGCAGGAGAAGGTTATCGTGGAGCAGCCCTCTTTCTTTGAGAAGATGAACGCTTATGTAGAGGCAACTGACCTTGAAACCCTCAAGGCATATTGCCTGGCACATCTTGTGAGCGGCTCCTGCAATGCTCTGAGCGACGATTTCTACACTGCAAGCTGGGAATTCTTCAGTCATCAGATGGCCGGCGCACAGGAGCAGAAACCCCGCTGGAAACGTGCGATGCAGGTTCCCAACGGATTGCTTGGAGAAGCTGTCGGCAAAATGTATGTAGAGCGTTACTTCCCCGAGTCTTCCAAGCAGCAGATGCTGGAACTGGTAGAGAACCTTCGCACCGCATGGCACGAGCATATCGACGCCCTGGACTGGATGAGCGACAGCACCAAGGCCTTCGCGCACGAGAAACTCGCCGCTTTCACTATCAAGATTGGCTATCCCGACAAATGGAAAGATTATTCTACCCTTGATATAGATCCTGAACAGACATACTTCCAGAATCTTAAAAATGCCAGCGTATGGTATCTCAAGGATAATCTCTCCAAGCTTGGCAAGCCCACCGACAAGACAGAGTGGGGTATGACACCTCAGACTGTAAATGCATACTACAACCCCACCACAAACGAGATATGCTTCCCCGCAGGTATCCTCCAGAAACCCTTCTTCGATCCCGATGCAGACGCTCCCGTCAACTATGGCGGAATCGGTGTGGTAATCGGCCACGAGATGTCCCATGGCTTTGACGACCAGGGCAGCATGTTCGATGCAAAGGGCAACATGTCCAACTGGTGGACTCCTGAAGACAAGGAGAAATTCAACGCAAAGGGTGACATCCTTGTTAAGCAGTTCGATGAGGTTGAGATACTCCCCGGCGTGCACGCTAACGGCCGCTTTACCCTTGGCGAGAACATCGGCGACCACGGCGGTCTCTCAATCGCTTTCTCTGCAATGCAGAATGTGCTCAAGGAGCATCCGCAGGGTCTGATTGACGGTTTTACCCCCGAGCAGCGCTTCTACCTCTCATACGGCACCGTATGGGCCCAGAACATTACAGATCAGGAGAAGGCCCGTCTGACCAACATGGACCCCCACTCCCTGGCCCGCAACCGTGTCAATGTATCGTTGCGTAACTTCCAGAGCTTCTTTGATGCATTTGACATCAAAGAGGGAGACCCCATGTTCCGTCCGGAGGAGGAGCGCGTACATATCTGGTAACAGCTCTCTGATAAAATAGACGCGGCCCCCTGCCTTATTGGCGGAGGGCCGTGTCGTTAATAATGGTGACCGGTTTTATATCTGGTCGTGTGTGGCGAGGCGTTGTTCTGCCAGCTTCTCGTATTTGGTGCCGGGACGGCCCCAGTTGGCGTAGGGGTATATGCTGATGCCGCCGCGGGGAGTGAATAATCCGGTGACCTCTATGTAGCGGGGTTCCATCAGTTTTATGAGGTCCTTCATAATCATGTTTACGCAGTCCTCGTGGAATGCCCCCTCATTGCGGAAACTGAACAGGTATAGCTTAAGGCTTTTGCTCTCCACCATTTTCACGTCGGGGATGTAGCTGATGCGTATTTCGGCGTAGTCGGGCTGGCCGGTGATGGGGCATAGCGAGGTGAATTCAGGGCAGTTGAACCGTACCCAGTAGTCATTCTCCTGATGCTGGTTCTCAAATGCCTCCAGCACCTGGGGAGCGTACGAATCGGCATATCTGGTCTTGCGGCCCAGTGACTGCAGACCCTCTTCTTTACGGTCTTTCATATTACTGTATGTCTTTTATTTTAAACGGATTGTAATTTACGCCGCGGTCGTATGCGTCCACCCCTTCAGAAGTCTTTACGCGGCGCACCAACCAAGATGTGACGGGCAGGATGATTATCTCATACAGCACTTTGAAGCTTACCTGTACCAGCATCATTGTGAGGAGCGTCCGCAGAGGGGTGCCCCAGAAGGCTATCGGCATGAAGATCAGCGAATCCAGCAGTTCGCCGGCAACGGAGGAGACTATTGCGCGCAAGCCAAACATGCGCCCCTCAGAGGCAACCTTCATCTTGCTCATGACCAGCGCATTCACAGTGGATCCGGCAAGGAATGCCAGCATCGATGCCACCACCACCCGGGGTGCCATGTTGAACATATAGTCAAAGTGCTCGCCCCCGTCCCAGAAGGATGCCGACGGCAGCCACACCACCAACTGTCCCAGCGCCACAACGAAGAAGTTGGCTATAAAGGCCATCCATATTACCAGCCGGGCGTGCCGGAAGCCCCAAACCTCTGCTATGCAGTCGTTCAGTATGTACGATATCGGGAAAATAATAACCGCGCCGGGGAGGTTGATGCCCCAGCCAGGCGAAAAGATCTTGGTTGCGAAAAGATTTGATGTGATGAGGCAGACAACCAGCGTGACCGCCATCAACAAAAATGTTGTTGAGAATTTGGGTTTCATCAAAGCAGTTTTTATAGTGGTACCTGTTACACTTGAAACAGAATAATTCCGTTTCTCGCCGCAAATATAGTATTTTTGTGCGATATGAATCATTTCTCATCGATAGGACCCACCCTGATGTTTATGGCGGCGGTGATGTATGTGGGAGTCAGATGCTACCGCATACTGCCGTGGTCCCGCCGGATAAGAGTGTGCCTGACAGCCGTTTATGGAACTGCGGTGCTGGCTTATATGCTGTCCGTAACCGGAGCATTAGACATCCTGCCGATGCCGGTTGCCAGCTTTACCTATGTGTTTGGCAACTCATGGATGATCTTTTTCTTATACGCCCTGATGCTTTTTGTGCTGATGGAGGTGCTGCGGCTGATGAATATACTGCCCAAGCGGTTTATGATACATAGCGCGATTGGCAGTTCTGTTGTGTTCGGGATTATTGCTGCGGTGATGATATGGGGCGCGATCCAATACCGCCACAAATATCGCGAAGAGATAACCGTTACCTCTGCCAAGATAGAGTCTCCTTTGAAGATTGTTTTAATGAGCGACCTTCATATCGGCTATCATAACCGACGTGCAACCCTTGCCCGTTGGGTGGATATGATAAACGGCGAGAATCCAGACCTGATCTTGATTGCCGGCGACATAATTGACCGCAGCACGCGGGCTATTGTGGCAGATAATGATGCTGCGGAATTCCGCCGCCTGAAGGCTCCTGTATATGCCTGCCTTGGCAATCATGAATATTATGCCGGGGTGGAGAAATCGATTGAATTTTACAAAGATGCAGGCATCCACCTCCTGAAGGATTCATCTGAGCTGGTGTGCGGCATCACCGTCATAGGGCGTGACGATGCTACCGATTCCCTACGGTGCCGCCCCTATCTGCTCTCCCGCAAGACTAATCCCAATACATACAGGATAATGCTGGACCACCAGCCCGACACCCTCAGTGAGGCCTGTCTGGCAAAGGTGGATTTCCAGTTCAGCGGACATACTCATGGCGGCCAGATATGGCCTGTCTCTTTGCTGTTAAAGGTAGAAAATGAGCTCTCGTATGGATATATGGAGAAGGGAGACACCCGCTTCTACGTCACCTCCGGCCTCGGAATCTGGGGCGGACGGTTCCGCATAGGCACCCGCAGCGAATACATTGTATTATACCTGAAACCAGAAGAGGAGTCTTAATAATCCTACTCGTCAAACTTTATGAATGACTGCATCCATTCTGCGATGCGGTCCAGGAAGTTGTAACTTCCCGTGCCGGGGGATGCTGTCTTCTGGAAACCGTGGTCGCGCAGGGCAAGTGTATGCAGTTCGCTCTGGATCCCCATCGCGCGCATCCTCTCCCAGATTCTGACGGAGATGATGCTGGTGACCTCATCTGCATCTCCGTGAATCAGGAACATGGGGCAGGTGGCTTTGTCAAAGTTGAATTCCGGATGGAAAGTGACATCGTCTCCGACCCCCTTCCGTGTGTTATAACCCTCTTCATCGTCGTCTGTGAGTACGTATGCAGGGTAAATACCTACGCCCCACTGCACGCTGCAGGAGAGGTTGTCTATATCGTCTATCGGGAGATAAGACTGCTGCAGGGAAGATGTTACCCCCATCAGGGTGAGGTGGCCTCCGGCGGAGCATCCCATGATGCCTATCTGGTTAGGATCGAGGCCGTATTCTGCGGCACGGCTGCGGACGATGCGGATGGTGCGCTGCAGATCCTGCCATGCGGTGATATGTTTGGACATCCCCTCAGGCCGGGGAACGCGGTAGCGGAGGGTCACCACCGTCATGCCCATTTCATTCAGGTAGCGGCGGGCGGGGGCGGCCTCATAGCTGTCGGGCCAGTTGTCCATATAGCTTCCGCCGGAATAAATAATCTGGATTGCCTTTGTCTTGAGCGTTTTGGGGAAATGCCACTCTATATAAGGTTCTTTTTGGTGTTTCTGGAAGAAGGGTGTCTTGCCCTCGGGCCATATCGGTTCTTTAATATAACCGGCGCGGGCAGAGTCGCTGGCAAACCGGTCCATCAGCGCCACTTCTGGCTCTACGGGGCCAAGGATTCCAAGCTGTCTGAGAAACTCGAACCCGCGCTCGGTGCCGAGCTCCATATGGGGCATATTAGGGTAGAGATGCAGCTCTGAGGGGATGCCCATCTCGTGCAGCTTGCAGTATATCAGCGTGGAGCCGTTGGGGGAATAAATATCTGCCCCGCCATGATGGAGTGAAATCGGGCAGGTCTTTGAGTCGAACTTGAATATCTCAGAGAGTCTGACATCCGGGCCGTACCCCTGGAATATAGCCGGGGTGCCATCTTCGGCATCGGTAGTCACATAGGCCGGAGAGTTTGCAATCGCCCAGTTCAGGTGGCAGGAGTATTTGTCAATCTTGTCAATCTTCTCATAAGCGGGGGTCTGGGAGCTGGTTGCCAACAGCAGCAGCATGTGCGAACCGGCTGACATCCCTATGGCGCCTATCTTCTCGGGGTCGTAGCCGCGCTTGCGCGCTTCACTGCGCACCATACGCACGGCGCGCTGCCCGTCTTCCCAGGCGCTCTGGTAAACCGGAAGTCCTTCCGGGCGAGGGGTGCGGTACACTAAATTGACGCATTGGAAACCGAGGGCTGTATAAGCTTCCCTCCATTTTTTTATGTAGTGTATATCGCAGCAGGTCTCGTAGCCGCCACCGGAAATCAAGATCATGCAGCCGCCGTTGCGTACTTCAGCAGCTGGGGCGTCGAACCACTCCAAATATGGTTTGCGGTGGGTATCGGGGTTGAAGTCAGGCTGGTACAGTTCGTCCGTCATCGTGGCGACTTGCTGCATCTGGCTGTCCGGCATCTTCCCGTTGGGCCAGATATACTCTCTCTCCCAGCCAAAGGCATTGATGGCTGCCAGCATCAAAATCAGTACAAACAGTCTTTTTTTCATGGCGTCAATTATGTGTATGTCTGTAAATTACCAATTAATTCTGGAATAGATGGCCTCAGCCAGCATTCTGGCTCCGGTGGACTGTGGGTGGAGCCCGTCCTTGCAATATGTCATGTCAGAGAACAGGTCGTACAGATCCACCAGTTCAAGTCCGGTCTCCTCCGCAATGAGGTGTATCGTGGGGCGTACGCCCTGCTCCAGCGGTTCGCTCAGGGGTGTAATAAGCGGCATGTTGAGGTTGCGGAAAATGCGTATGGGGGCAATCAGGATAACCCGGGGTTTGGAGGGAAGGTCCCTGTAGGAGCTCACCAGACGGCGGTAGTCGCGGTCAAAAGCCTCGGGATTCCAGTTGTGGCTCTTGGTGTCGTTGGTGCCCAGCATCAGCAAAACTATGTCGGGATTCCAGGCCAGGCTGTCGCGATATTTTTTGCGGCGCACATAAGGCATATCGGCGTCGAATCGCACGGCGGCATCGTTCTGACCAAAATTCCGGACCTGGTATCCATCACCCAGCATCTCGCCAAGCAGGGTGGGGTAACAAAGTTTTGACCTTCTCAGCAGGGTGAATCCCCAGGTGATGCTGTCTCCAACGCAAGCAACTTTTACCATTTCTGCACTGCAAATCGATTGTATCGCAAATATAATCAAAAAACAAAAGAGAAGAGTTGTATATTTGCCGCCGTTATGACCAGAGTATTGTTTGTCTGCCACGGAAACATCTGCCGCAGTCCGATGGCTGAGTTCATCTTCAAGGCGATGGTAAAAAAGAAGGGGCTGGAAAAAGAGTTCTTCATAGAGTCAGCAGCAGTGAGTTCAGAGGAGATGGGCAATCCCATATATCCCCCGGCAAAGAGTTGCATGAACCGGCACGGCGTGTGGTTTGATCCGGCAAAGCGCTCCCGTAAGATTGTGGCGCAAGACTACGACCGTTTCGATTATATAATCTGTATGGATTCCTATAACATGAGGCTCATCCGCCACACGATTCCCGGGGATCCTGAAGGGAAGATACACCTTCTTATGCCGTTCGCAGGGGTGTCGCGCGACGTTGCAGACCCTTGGTACACTGGCGATTTTGAAGTTACATACCGTGATCTAATGGTGGGCTGCGCAGCCCTGCTGGAGAACATTTGTGGCGAAAAAGGATTACTTTTGCACTAATTTAATTAATAAATATGAACGCAGTACATACAGAAAAGGCACCTGCTGCCATAGGCCCATACAGTCAGGCAATAGATAGTGGTGCAGGATTTGTTTTTGTTTCAGGGCAACTCCCCATTGATCCCGCTACAGGTGCATTCCCCCAGGGAGGTGTGGCAGAACAAACCCGCCAGAGTCTCACAAATGCCAAAGCTATCCTCGCCGCAGCCGGACTTGGCCTGGAGAACGTCGTAAAGACTACGGTATTCCTGGCCGATATGGGCGATTTTACCGCAATGAACGAGGTTTACGCGCAATTTTTCTCCGCTCCGTTCCCGGCACGCAGCGCCGTCGCCGTCAAGACTCTCCCCAAGGGCGCCCTTGTGGAGATAGAGTGCATCGCCGCCAAATAATCAATAGCCACAAATGGCTATTGCATAGTCGGGAATTGTTTTTATACCTTTGCAGCAGAAGTTAAATGCTTATGAAGAAGTTGTCATTCCTTATAGGCTTACTGGTATTCTTCAGCCATGTGGCGTCTGCACAGACTTTCAGCCTGAGGGGACACGTAACTGATTCGGACGGTGCGCCGGTGGATCTCGCTGTCGTATCCCTCAACAGTTCCCTGTGGGTAACTACCGACAAGGATGGCAAATACGAATTCAGGAACCTTAAAAAGGGTAAGTACGATTATCTGGTGGCCTTTGTCGGATACAAAGATATCACCGGAACGGTGGAAATAAGTTCTGATACAACGCTGGATTTCAAACTCAACTCCCTGAGCCTTGAACTGAACAGCGTTACCGTTACCGCTGAGCGGGACGCCATGGGTTCCAAGTCGGTAATCAGCGAGGAGGCGGTGCGTCACCTCCAGCCCAAGAGCGTGAGCGACCTGCTGCAGCTGGTGCCCGGCAACCTCGCCAAGAATCCCAACCTGAACGAACTTTCGCAGGCGACGGTCCGCGAGATAAGCCCTACCTCCGGGGCCTCCCTCGGAACCTCCGTTATAGTTGACGGCACCCCCTTGAGCAACGATGCAAACCTGCAGGCCATCGCCTCTACCCGCTACGGTTCGGACTCCAGCATCTCGGAGGACGGCATGAGCGACCAGACCACCGCAGGCGGCGGTGCCGACCTGAGGACCGTGAGCGCCGGCGTGGTGGAGTCCATAGAGGTGATAAGCGGCATCCCTTCTGCAGAGTACGGCAACCTTACCTCAGGAGTCGTGATAGTCAAGACCAAATCCGGACGCACTCCGTTAGAGGTAAAGGCCCAGGTGGACCCCAATTCCAAGATGGTATATGCCGGCAAGGGCTTCGCCCTCAAAAAAGGCGGTTCAATCAACTTTGGTCTCGATTGGGGCCAGAGTTACTCCGACCCCCGCCGCAAGTATCTCGGCTATGACCGCCTCACCGCATCGGCCGGCTTTTCCAAGGTCTGGGAGAGAGCCACGCTGAATGTAAAGGGCTCATTCTATTCGAACATAAACAACCGCAAGACCGACCCCCAGCTGGATGAAATCACCTTAAATTTCACCAACAAGAATATCGGTGCCCGCCTCTCGGCAAACGGGAGCATCCAGCCCGCCACTGCGTTGTTGTCTTCCTTGGATTACAATCTGTCGGCACAGGTCGCCCGTACGGAAGATATACGTATAAGCCGCGTCTATAGCCCCGACGGCGCAGTAACCGACATCCGCGAAAGCGGCATCCACGAGGCCTTGCAACTGATACACCCTTATGTCTCTGAGTACAGGATGCACGGCATCCCCATCAATGTCTTTGCCCAGTTGGCGGCCGGCAAATACTTCCAGATAGGGGAAAAAGACTATAACAGGATCAAACTGGGCGTGGAATACACCCTCGATGCCAACAGGGGCGATGGTTTGACTTACGATATCCAGACTCCGCCCCAGGCCTCTTCTGCCCATACCCTCAGGCCGAGGGCATACAAGGATATCCCGGCGCTCAATACCGCCAGCCTCTTTGTGAGCGACAAGGGACGGCTGTCACTGGGCGGAGTGGTACTTAAGTCGGAGCTGGGCGTACGTGCCTCCAACCTCTTCCTGAATGCAGAAAAGAGCGGCGGCAACAAGGGCTACTTTGTGGTGGAGCCCAGGGCCAATCTCTCGCTGGGCTTTTTTAACGAAGCCCTGTCGCTGAATGCGGGTTACGGCATTTCCAACAAGATGCCGACGCTGCTGTACCTCTACCCTGAGCCGGCCTATTACGACTTCATCTGCCTGAACCGGTACAACGAGGCCTCCGGGACCGGACTTGCCGTGATCAATACCCAGGTTGTGGAGAATACGGGCAATCCTGACCTGAAGCCGGCACATGCTGTCAAGAAAGAGATCGGCATCAGCTGGAAGGCGGGCGGAACAAGCGGTTTCGCCACCTTTTTCCACGAAATCCACAACCATGAATTCGGCTATCAGGACCAGCTCTACTGGGGCAGGTTCTCACAGTATATCATACCTGACGGGGCCACCAACCTGGCCCTTGACTCCGAGGGCAACGTGGCCTACGACCTTGCAGGCGAGCGCAGTGTCGCCGCAAAAGACGACAAGATGGAGTTCACCAGCTGGAGCCGCCCCTCCAACAACAGCAACCGGGTCAAGTACGGCATAGAATACGGCGTGGACCTGGGCACCATCAAGCCCCTGAGGACATCTGTCAACATAAACGGTGCATGGTTCCATATACAGACCACCCGTGAGACCGCCAAAATCGATATCCGCAGCAAGCTTGATGATTATGTAGCCCTCCTGCCAGAGGGGAAAGGAAGCATCCAGGATAGGGTCAACACCAGTTTCCGCTTCATTACCCACATCCCGGAGGTGCGGCTCATCTTTACCACCACCGTGCAGGTGGTATGGTACGAGTCAAGCCGCCTGGTATATCTGGATGCTGAGGGCAACCCCAGGGCATACGGATACGTATATCAGGATAAGGACTACCTCGCTGTGGAACCCGTCGGTTATTATGACAGGGATGGCGCATTTACTGTATGGGATGCGGCTACTATGAATTCCGATGCCAGGCTGAATTTTATGATGGACCGCTATTATACGTACGGTTTCCTGCCTGATGTCATTGAACCGTGGGCGCTGCTTAACATCAGGCTGACAAAAGAGATAGGCTCCCGTGCCCAGCTGTCGTTTACCGCGAACAACGTGACCAATTCAAGCAGATACCATATAAATAAGAATACAAACTCCAAGACACAACTCTATCCAAATATGTATTTTGGAGCAGAAATAAAAATCAACCTATAATTAAATGTAATAGTTATGAAACGTATTGTTAAGTTTTTGGGCATCGTGGCCGTAGCTGCCGCAGCCCTGATTGCAGTCTCCTGCGACAAGGAAGAAACTGCAAAGAATTACAACCTTTCCGTAAAGATCATCTTCCCCGAAGGCGTTGAAGAGTTGGAAGACCTCGTGGTTGAGGCGGTAAAGGGCACCACTACCAACACCCTTGAACTCTCTGCCGTTGACCAGGCAATCGTCGCTTCTGCATCTCTCCCCCAGGGTGATTACAAAGTATCTGCAAGCGGAGCCATCTCTTCTGCAAAGAAGGCTGTCGGCGCCGCAGAAGTTTCTCTCTATGCCGATACAGAGATTGAGATTACGCTGAGCATTGCTTCTGCATCGCCCATCGTTATCAAAGCCGTTCAGTACACTCCCGGCAAGCAGTATTACATCCAGCCGCTCAGCGATACCTGGATCGAGCTTGTAAACAACTCTGACGAGGTACAGTATCTTGACCAGATTATCCTCATCGGTGGTATGGGCCGCCAGACCGGCCCCAACGCATGGCAGGCAAACGGCTATGAAAACCTCTATGGCGGTGTAACCCAGAGCCCTGTATATGCATTCCCCGGCAACGGTACCGATTATCCCCTCCAGCCCGGCGCAAGCGTAGTTATCGCCAATGCTCCTATCGACCACAGCGCTCAGGGTGAGGGCTTCGAGAATTGCGCAGACCTCTCCAAGGCAGACTGGGAGTTCTATGCATCATACAATGCAAAGGACACCGACTATGAGGGTATTCCCAACATGGAGCTCGTACATTGTCCTTTCACCAGCCAGCTGAACTGGGGCCAGAACTTCTTCGCATGGGCAGGCCTTATTGCCAAACTCCCCGAAGGTGTAACTCCCGCGCAGTATGCTGCCAACGAGGAGAACCTCATGACCACTCCCGGCACCACTGCTTCTTATCAGTACCTGATGATCCCCAGCGAGTATGTTCTCGATGCAATCGATATCTGGGAGGCAGATGCTGAAGAGCACTACCCTGTATTCCTCCCCGTCGATGACGCTGAGGGCATCCTTGGCCCTGAAGCATGGAGCGGACAGGCTGTTCGCCGCAAAGTGACCAAGATTGAGAATGGCCGTGCTTATTATAAGGACACCAACAAATCTTCTGACGACCTCGTCGTTGAGAAAGTCGTCCCCGGCGCTGTTCCTACTCAAGTAGATGCTGAATAAGTTTTATACGATTTGTGCAAGCCTCCTGCTGCCGTTGCTGTTTGCTCCGGCAGGGGAGGCTGCTGCGCAAGTCTGGCACTATGAGAGGGAGAACGGAATAAAGAACGTCCGTAGCGAAAGTTCTTCCCCTGCCTCCCTGTTTTACAATCCAACCGAATCCTGGAATGCGGCCGTCGCATCCTGGAATTATGAGAGCGGCGCTTTTCACAGGCCTGACAATCCGGCCGGGAAAAGTGAGCTGGACCTCTCTGTCCAGGAACTCGGCACCTTTTCCCGTTTCCGTACAGCCGGGAGCCTCAGATACAGGAACACAAAGGATTTTGACCGCAACTGGAGTTCCCTTATCGGCAACGATCCCGACAATCCGTACATAATCTGCGATACCCTTGCGGACAACTCAATCACGGAGCGCTTTGATATAGCCGGTTCGCTTACCTGGAATTTCAGTGACGGCTGGGTCGCCGCAGGCAAGGTGGGTCTCACTACCGCGACCCTCTCCGACAACAAGGACCCCCGTCCCAAGAACGATATATCCCGTATCCCAATTACTCTCGCTGTTGAACGTAGTCTGGCAGGAGGATGGGCTGTAGGCGTTTTTGGCGGAGCAGAGTTGTTCTTCTCAAAGTTTACCAATTACCTTGAATACGGCCAGAAAGCATACCGGTATTACAAGATGAAGGGCATGGGCGATTTCTTTGCCTTCAGCTCTTCTGAAAGCGCCGGCTCTCCCCGCGAATACTCCGGAACAACCTTCTCTGCAGGTGCCAATGCCACCTTGGTAAAGGACAGGATAGAGAGCTTCACGGAAGCAGGGGCATGGGTCGGAAGCGAAAACGCAAGGGATGGCGGCTCTGCATACGAGTGGAAGGCGGGTGACTACAGATTTACCCGGATCTGCTTCCAGCAAAGGTTGGACATGAAGGGCGATCTCAGGCAGAGCATCCGCCTGAATGCCCAGGTCAAGATGACCCAAGGCTATTGGTACGACCAGAAAAAAAAGGTCGATACCGAGCACGGCAATATTACCTATTACGAGATAATGAGCCGGTACCAAAACAACGACGCCATGCGTATCGTTGCCAATGCCGAATACGGTATAAGCAAGGACGCTGACTGGCATGCAGCCATCGGCGCCGGTTTCCATACCGAGAGAGTCACTCATTATACCGACGGCTCCCCCTGCGTCCAGAGATGGTCGCTGGCCAGCATTGATGCAAACGGATGGAAGACCTTCTTGATGAGTCACAGTATGCTTGATCTTTCTGCTGCTGCAGGATATACACTCCCCTTGGGAGAGGCCGTTTATGCGAGTGGCAACACGGCACCGGCAGCACAGGACATATCCGGCAGATATGTCGCTCCAGCGTTCGCATACGAAACAAGCGGCAAGTTGTCTGTATCCTTCAGGGCAGACTGGGTGCTTACCTCCCTCAAAGTTCTCCGCCCCGGTCTTTTTGTAAAGGGGAGCATGCTCAAACAGATGGGCCCCGCGCCTGTGTACACGGAACTGGAAGGTACATCCTTCTACGGTTTGTCCGCAGGCGTGTTCCTGAATTTTTAAATAAAACGAAATGAATATCAGATCTACCGTGGCGGGATTAACTGCCACTTTGCTGCTCTCCATATCTGTCTCCTGCTCGCACCGGGCAGGAGTCGCCATAGTTATCGACCCCGCCAGCGAGCGGGAAGCCGCCACTGAACTGGCTGCCTACGAGGATGCCCTGCGCAAGGCGGACGGATACAATGTTATCCGGCTATGCGAAGATTGGCAGAGGCCAGAGGAGATCAAGGCAAGGCTGCAAGAGCTTTATGAAAGAGGAAAGATATGCGGAGCTGTTTTTGTCGGCGATATTCCAATTCCAATGGTCCGCGATGCGCAGTTCTTCACAAGCGCATTCAAGATGGACCAGACACGTCCCCGCAAAGAGTCAAGTGTGCCGTCCGACCGTTTCTATGACGATTTTGACCTGGAGTTCGAGTATATTGACAAAGATACCGACGGGGATCCATATTTCTATTATACGCTTACCTCAGGTCGCGAAATCCCACTGGCTCCTGACATCTTCAGCGGACGCATCCGCCCTACCGACACAGAGGGCTCTTCCCGCTACGACAAGTTGCGCGCCTATCTGCTGAAGGCTGCCCGCGCACACGAGAATCCCGACCGGCTGGACCACGTCTTTGTGTTCAACGGTTCAGGAAGCATTGCAGAGAGTAAGGTGGCGCACATGGATGAGCAGATGGCCTTGCGTGAGCACTTCCCGTGGATGAGGGCCCTCCCCGGCGCCTTTACCTATATGGACCACAAGGACTATGATCCGCTCAAGGCCCGCGTGCAGAACGAGCTGATGCGGCCGGAACTGGATATTGCTATCCTTCACCATCATGGAGACTATGACACGCAGTATCTTAAGGTCCAGAAAGAAGATAACCTTACCCTCGATGACTTTGGCTCCTTCCGTCCGGAGGCTAAAGTGGTTATAATGGATGCATGCTATAACGGGGCGTTCAACATGCCCGATTGCATTGCCAATGAATACATCTTCCAGGAGGGCGGCACCCTTGTGGCGTTGGGCGGCTCCGTGAACGTGCTTCAGGACAAGTGGCCCGACGAATTCATTGGCCTTACGGCCCAGGGTTACCCCATAGGCGATGTTAACCGTTTTGCTCCATATCTGGAGATGCACATAGTTGGCGACCCCACCTTCAAGTTCTGCAAGGAGCGGCTCTGCCACTCTGCAGACAAGACCTGTCTCAAGATCCGGCATGGGAAGATGAGCCCCCGCAAACTTATGGGGATTCTTAAAAGTTCTCCAGTCTCTCTGGAGAGGCATGAGGCGTTCAATGCCATAATCAGCAGCGACTGCGACCGCTCCGTCAAGCTGGAGGCAATAAGGATCGCCCTGGAAGACAGCGCAGAGCAGGTTCAGCGTGCCGCCGTCAACTGTTTCGCACCAATGGGCGACCCTGAGCTTATTCCGATGGTTGCCCGCATTGCGGCTGCAAACAATGCCTCTGCCCGCATCCGCCAGAACACTGGCGAGAGCCTGCAGTTTTTCCCCGCAGATCAGATGCGCTCGGCGATCTTCGCGACCCTGGATTCCCTTGCACTCCAGAGTGCTGACACCACATACTTTGAGAAGGTGCGCAAGGTCGCAAACTCATATTGCGGCCGTTGGGATGAAGACATAGACAAACTTATCAGCGGTGAACTCAGCGAAAGATGGCAGATGTTCTGTGCAAGGTCTTTCCGTATCTATCTGCCTGCACACCGCTTGCGCGAGGTCCGCAACTTTGCCGACACCTGCGCCAACCAGGAGCTGAGCGAAGCAATCAAAGAGGCTATAGAATGGCACAGAGACGCATATTCATATTAAAATCATGAAAGTATTATATCGTATAGCTATTATATCCATCCTGGCGCTGATGCACGTTACGGCGCAGGCAGGAAACGGATTCGCGATTGTTATAGACCCTTCCAGCTATGCTGCAGCAAAGGCAGAAGTCGATGCTTATGCATCAGCAGTATCCAAGGCCGACGGTTATAAGGTAATCATTGTGGAAGATGTGTGGGGCGTGCCGGACAGCATCCGTGCGGTGCTCCAGAATCTCCATAAGGCAAGTCGGAATCCCATAGTGGGGGCGGTGTTTGTGGGAGATATTCCGGTGGCTATGGTCCGTGGTGCGCAGCATCTTGCAAGCGCATTCAAGATGGACGAGGAACGCTACTCCAGGGATCAGTCATCTATCCCCAGCGACCGCTTTTATGACGATTTCTCGCTCAAATTCGATTATATCGGTCGTGACGAGGGGACACCCCTGTATTACTATCAGCTCACGGCAGACAGTGCCCAACGCCTCTCTCCAGATATCTTCAGCGGCCGCATCCGCCCGATGGATGAAAACGGAAAGGTGCGCATCGACGCCCTCAAGGCTTTCTTGCTAAAGGCTGCTGAGGCCCGCCTCAATCCGCCCGTGATGGACCAGATGCTCTTCTTTAGCGGTCATGGCTACATTTCAGAGAGCAAGACTGCCCGTCTTGACGAGAAAAAGGTTTGGCTGGAGCATTTCCCTGCCCTAAACGACGGCCGCAACCATATCAGCTATATTGATTATTCTGATGCCGTGCCGGTTAAGTCCCACCTCATGAACGAGATTATGAGGCCGGAGCTCAACGTGGCGGTGCTGCATCACCACGGAGCCCCCGATACCGAATATCTCAACGCCGCCGAGCGCCCTTATATGGTCCGTGACGCTAAGGAGTACATGATTAAAAATCTGCGGGATCACGTGTATCGCGCCCGCCAGAAGGGCAAGGACTATAATAAGGTGATTGAAGATTTCAAGGAGTCCTTTGACGTGCCGGACAGCTGGTTCAAGGATGTCTTTAACGAGGAGGTCCATAAGGCCGATTCCCTGAATGATGCTTCTTTGGACCTTTATCTGGAGGATTTTGCGGGATACGGCTACAAGCCTGCTGCCCAGCTCGTTATCCTGGACGCATGCTACAACGGTTCCTATCATCTGAACAACTGCATCGCAGATGAGTATATTTTCCAGGAGGGCGGCACCGTGGCCGTTCAGGCCAACAGCGTCAACTCCCTCCAGGATAAATGGCACGACCGTTTCTTCGGGATTGTGGCAGCCGGTGGCTGTGCCGGGGACCTGGTCCGTTATGCACCATATATCGAGTCACACCTTATTGGTGACCCTACCTTCCGCTTTGCATGCACAGGCGATAATCTCGACGATATTATCCTCAAAGACAGCAAAAGCGCTTGGGAGAAGCTCCTGCGCAAAGGTACTCCAGACCAGAAGGCACTTGCCCTGGAACACCTTTACAGAAAAGGTGCGGTGTCATCTTCCCGGCTCCTGGATATCTACAAGGATTCTCCGTATGCGGTGGTGCGAACGGAAGCCTTGTATTGCCTTTACAGGGCCAACGATGACAATCTTGTTACTGCACTCTCCCTTGCAATGGACGATGCAGACGAGTTTATCCGCCGCATCTCCGTAAAGCTGGCGGGTAAGACCGGGGACGTGCGCCTGGTGCCGGATATCGTGAAGGTATTCCTTACCAATAACGCTACTTCCCGCGTGGTGTTCAATACCTCTTATGCGTTGCTCTCATTTCCCAAGGACACCCTTTATGCAGAATTTGACAGGCAGATTGCTGGGACAAAGATGGTTAACAGAGACAGCGAGGCGGCTGTCCTCCGCTCTTCGTTTGAAAGGTCCGTTACACGGTTCCTCGGCGACGAGGCATCCATAACGGATCCTGCCACCGAAGCCAAAGAGCGCCGCAGCAACATACGCCAGATCCGCTCTAACCTGTGTTACGCCAATGTGCCGGCGCTGCTTGATTATTTGAGGACCTGCGGCGACGCCGATACCCAGGTCCTGCTGCTTGAGGCCCTCGGTTGGCATCGCCTGGCATGGAACTCTGCCGACATTGCAATGGTGGCTTACGAGATGAGTCGCGATGAAGCTCTTCCTTTGGAAGTGCGCAACGAGGCCCTCAAAACTTATAATAGAGTTACCCGTTGAGAAGAGGTCTCATATTAGCGTGTATGTTGCTGTCCGCCGCCATAAACGGACAACAGCTGCCGCAGTATGTGGACAACTCCGTCAACAAGTATTTCCCTCCGATAATCGACCAGGCCGGCGGCTCGTGTGCACAAGCTTCGAGCATTGGCTATGTGTTCACCTACGAGATGAACCGCTATCTGGACAGGGATGCCTCCGCAAGCCCCGCCAACCGGTTCAGCTACCAGTTTGTATGGAATCTGGTAAATGACGGGTACGACCAGGGCGGCTTTGCACAAGACGGGTTGTTTGTTGTGATGAGGTCCGGGGCGATGACAGATAGCGATTTTTCTACCCTCACCACATCTGCCTTTACCTGGCCAAGCGGCTTTGAAAAATATCGTAACGCCCTGCGATACAGGGTTAGCCGTATTGTCGTTATTGATAAGGATGTGGATGGATACAAGACATATCTTGCCGGTAACGACGGCCAGCCGGGAGGCATACTCTCTTTTTCCGGCTGCTGTACTGGCTGGGATATGAGAAAAGATTACGACGGACCTTCCGGAACGGGCTACACCGCCATTGTCACCGTTTTGCCTGATGACGGTTCCCACGCGATGACCATCGTGGGCTATGACGACCTGGTTTGTTATACCGATGCCGCCGGTGTCAAGCATGAAGGTGCCTTCATTGTGGCAAACAGCTGGGGCACTTCTGCGCACGACAGGGGCAGATTCTATTATCCGTACGATTTCTTCCGCGACAAGAACGTCTTAAGCAGTGTCCTGAGCGATAACGCCGTAACCGCCGAGGTCCTGTATCAGGAGCCGCGCATACTCTACCGGCTTACCATAGACTACACCTCCCGCAATGACCTCTCGTACAGCATCGGGGCTACAGACAAGGTCTCTGCCGGCATCCCGGACAGCTACTACCTGCAGACAGGCATGAGCAACAAGGGCGGGGACCACTACATGCGTGGCACATACGACAAGGCGCCCCTGGAGTTTGCCCTTGACTTTACCGACCATATTCCCGGCTCCGATCCCGATTATTGCCGGTACTTCCTTAAAATAACCCGTTCAGCAAGGGGCAAAACCAAGGGAGCCGGAGAACTCAAGGAGCTGGCCGTGATAGACTATCGCGGTGAAAAGCCGGTGGAATACAAATACAGGGGTCCTCTGCCGGTGTCGCTGGTGGATGGCGAGAATGTTTTTTCAATAGGTCTTGTCCCCCGCTTCAGCGTATCCTGCGCGCAGGCGCGGGCCATCCCGGACAAGCCTATTTACTTGAAGACCGCATTCGGCAAGAAGGCGAAGGTGGTCATTAAAAGAGAAGGACGTCGTGTAATAGTTGAATCTTCGCCTGCCAAATGAAAATAATCCGTAAAATGGTCATATTCGCAGCGTTGCTGCTGCCACTTGTCTCCTGTATCGACAGCGGAAAACAGGAACCTGAAATCATAGGTTCGGAAGTAGAGTTTGTCTCCGTGCCGGATCAATGGACATATATATCCCTTGAGCAGGGGGCCGTGGTAGGTACAGGTAAACTGGGCGACGCCTCGTCCGATGCCGAATGGGCCATGCGTCGTGACTGGGACATTGCAATCTGTGATACGCTTTTCCGCACCAACGGCGGGAACTCCGGCAGCGGTTACGGTGGGATATCAACAGAGTCAGGCTCCGAAACACTTCCGGATATATTTCAGGAGGTCTGGTAAAAAAGATTGAGTATCTTTGTGGGATATAAACAATATTTTCATGAGGATAAAGGATAATGGCAAGGCACTTTTGCTGGTGGTCACGGCGGCTTTGGCACTGGAGATAACCGGTCTGGTGCAGTTTTATTACTCCCGCAAGGGAATCAGGGAAGAGGCTGACATGAGGGCGGAAAGCCAGTTGGAGGCTACCCGGAACAAGATAATGGACGTAATAGACGTGACCGAATCGGCTGTGCGCAATAGCGTCTGGATTGCCCAATGGTGTCTGGATTACCCGGACAGTCTGGAGAGGGTATGCACCCGCATATTGAAAGACAATCCCATGGTGGCCGGTTCCACCATTGCTCTTGTCCCGGGATACAATGCCCGGCGACCGTTGTTCTCCCCCTATGTATGCAGGGATACCACCGGCGACCTGCGTGCGCTCTCGCTCGCTACCGAAGAGTATGATTACCCCTCGCAGGAGTGGTTCACAAAGCCATTGGAGCTGGGAGAAGGATATTGGTCTGAGCCATATATAGATGTTGGCGGCGGAGAGATTCTCATGACCACTTATTCCATCCCCATCCGCGACAAGAAAGGCCAGCTGGCCGCAGTGCTTACGGCCGATTTGTCGCTGGACTGGCTCACGGAACTGGTGGGTAATGTAAAGGTCTATCCGCAGGCTTTCAGTGTCATGCTCAGCCGCAATGGCAACATTATGGTGTGCCCTTCCGATACGATGGTGATGAAAAAAGATGTGCGGGAGTATGTGTCGGAGCTGGACGACACAACCGGCCTGGCCGGCATTTCAGACGCCCTGCTTTCGGGCAAATCCGGCAGTATGCCCATCCGTTACAAGGGAGCCGTGAACCATGTCTATTTCGCACCGGTAGAACGCACCGGCTGGTCCATGTCCATCGTAATCCCTGAAGCAGACATCTATGCCGGATTGAAGCGCATCGGGACGCTGGTTATGTTTCTTCAGATACTGGGGCTTTCCATGATCGTTATCATGCTGTACTCCTTTGTCAAAGGTCAGCTCCGCTACCGCGATCTCGACCGGAAGAACCAGCGGATAGAGAGCGAGTTGCATGTCGCCACCGGAATCCAGATGTCCATGGTTCCCAAGACCTTTCCGGCTTTTCCTGAGCGGGAGGATCTGGACATGGCTGCCACCATCGTCCCGGCCAAGGAGGTGGGCGGTGACCTTTATGACTTCTTCATCAGAGATGAGAAGCTTTTTTTCTGTCTGGGGGATGTGAGTGGCAAGGGGGTGCCGGCGGCCCTGGTTATGGCGGTCACGCGAACTACCTTCCGCAACCTGTCGGCTGGTGAAGACAGCCCCGGGCGCATCGTAAAAGCCATGAACGACAGTCTGTCAGCCATGAACGACAACGATATGTTCGTGACCTTCTTCTGTGGTGTGCTGGATCTGAAGAACGGAGTTTTACGCTATTGTAACGCCGGCCATAATCCGCCGATGATACTCACCGACGCCATCCGCCAACTTCCTGTGGAACCTAACCTGCCGTTGGGAATCATGGGCGGGATGACTTTTAAGGAGCAGGAGACTCCTTTTAATTACGATGACGCACTCTTCCTTTATACCGACGGCCTTACAGAAGCGGAGAATGCCGTGCATGAGCAGTTTGGCGAGGAGCGTATGGAGAGGGCCCTTCACGGTCGCAAGAGCGCCGAGGGCCATCTGGATAACATGAAGAAACAGGTTGCAGATTTTGTGGGGGACGCACCGCAGAGTGACGACCTCACTATCCTGTTCATACACTACCTGCCGGGTGACCGTAAGGGACGGGAACCGGGAAGCAGTCAGAAATCCGCGTGACAAAATGCTTCCTGGCGTGTACGCTGACCGAGGCAGCAGGAAGGGTCAATCCTTTTTGTTATCTTTTCATCCCATTTAGCAAGATTACATGAAGATCCTTTTTGTTCTGAATAATTTTTATTCTACCGGAAACGGATTGGCGGCTTCGGCCAGAAGGACGGTGGCGGCGCTCAGGGAAGCTGGAGAAGAGGTTCGCGTGCTGTCGGGCCCCAACCACGAGGCCGGTGGTCCTCAACCGGAATACCTCCTGAAAGACTTTTATTTTCCGCTGTTCCAGCCCATCATCAGTGCGCACGGATATATGTTCGCCAGCACTGATACCCGCGTGGTGGAAGAGGCCGTTCGCTGGGCCGATGTTGTTCACATGCAGGAGCCTTTCGTGTTAGAAATCCGCACGGCCAAGATAGCGAAAAGGCTGGGAAAGCCCATCACCGGCACTTATCACCTGCATCCTGAGAATGTCTTCTTCTCCCTGTGGATGGGCGCCTGGAAACTGCCCAACAAGCTGCTTCTGAACGCCTGGCGGGATCTGTGTTTCAATAAGTGGAGTTATGTGCAATGCCCCACGCAGAACGTGAAAGAGCGCCTGGAGGCTAATGGCTTTACCAGCAATCTGCGCGTCATATCCAACGGAGTCGTTCCGGATCCGTCTGTCCGTCAGGCTCATCAGAACCGGCCGTTCCGGTTAGCCTGCATCGGCCGGCTTTCCGGTGAAAAGGATCAGTTTACGCTTTTGGAGGCCATGCGGCACTGCGCCCATGCCCAGGATATCCAACTTATTTTTGCCGGACGCGGCCCGCAGGAAAACAGAATACGCCGCAAGGCTCGCCGGCTCTTTGAGGAGGGCGTTCTCAGCTACGATCCGGTCTTCGTGTTTCTGGACAGGGACGGTCTCCGTCGGCTGGCTGCATCCTCTGATCTGGCCATCCACTGTGCCACCGTTGAGGTGGAGGGCCTTTCTATCATGGAGGCTATCCAGCAGGGGGCTGTGCCCATCATTGCACGAGGGCCCATCACTGGAACGGACCAGTTCGCCCTGAATGAACGCAGCTGTTTCCCGCAGAAAGATGCGACAGCCCTGGCCGGGAAGATAGACTGGTGGTTAGACCATCCTGACCGTCTGGAAGCCGCCCGCGATGCTTATGTAGAGTTCATTAAAACCTTTAACATCGATAATTCTGTCCGGGAACTGATTAAAATGTTTCGGGACGCCTCGCGCCAATGATGACCTCAAGTCCTAAGACTTTTTAGTCACCCTCTTTTTGTTGCGGTGTGGATGGGATTCCAATCCTGTCTTGACGTCCAAGATGGATGCCATCAAGAATACTCTGGATACTGCTCTCAAGCGCTTGGGCCACATTGATGTATCTTGCCGGCATTGACCTTTATGATATCATGAAAGTCACCGGTCATGCACCACCTAAGATGCTCAAAAAGTACATCAAAGCAGACTCTATGGAGGTAGTTCAGAAGCTTACCGACAAGTATGGTTAATTCCGCAAAAACAATAAAAAGATAGTCTTTGAGTTTTTATTGTTCGTGGACAACGAAAATAAAACTTTTATTGCTTTTGTTGTTTATGGACAACGAAATTTAATTATATTTGCATTGGATAAAACATCCGTACTATGGAAGTATTGACTAGACAACATTACGCAGATATAGTTGATTCCTGGATTGGGAAAGGAAATATCATCGCACTTGTGGGCTCTCGCCGTGTAGGCAAAAGCTATGTGTTGAAAGACTTCATCCAGCGTCACAAAGATGAGCCGGATATCAACATCATCTTCATAGACAAGGAGAAGAAGGCCTTCAAGGGCATCCAGACTAAGGATGACCTGGACGCCTGGATTGAAGCCCGTTTCGTTAAAGGGAAGCACAACTGTATTCTCATTGATGAAGCTCAGGAGATAGCCAAGTTTGAGGAGAGTGTCTGCAACTGGTATACGGAGGACAATACTGATGTTATCATTACCGGCAGCAACTCCAAGATGCTCTCTGGAGAACTGGCCACCCTCCTTTCTGGCCGCCATGTAGAAGTCCGCGTTCACCCTCTGACTTATTCTGAATTCCTGCAGTTCCATAATCTCCCGGACAATGATGAGAGCTTGATGACCTATCTGAATTATGGTGGCCTTCCCGGTCTGAGGAAAGTTGGCCTGGGCAGCGACGAGCAGGTATGGGCCTACTTGACCAGTGTCTTTAACACCATTATGCTCAAAGACATCATAGAGAGGCATGATATCCGCAATATCCCGTTCCTGAATAACCTAATTGCCTTCTATGCCGACACTACTGGGAAGTTGACCTCAGCCAATAGCATATCCAAATACATGAAATCACAGGAGGAAAACGTTTCTTCTAACATAATTCTTCTGTACAGAGGGTTTTACTCAGAAGCATACATGATTGATGTCGTACCCCGTTATGATATCCATGGTAAGAAACTCTTTGAGTCCAACGAGAAAGTCTATTGGGATGACCTTGGACTGCGGAATCTAAAGGCCGGAGGCGGCTTGGATTCCTATATTGAGAAAATCATCGAGAATGCCGTCTATAAGCAACTCTGCTTCCTAGGGTACGAGGTTCATGTTGGCGTACTGAATGCCGGAGAAGTAGATTTCGTTTGCACGAAGCCTGGGAAGACAGTATATGTCCAGGCAAGCTACATGATCTCAGAAGAATCTACACGCCAGCGCGAATTTTGGCCGCTTGAGAAGATCCGTGACAATCATCCCAAATACGTTATCAGCGCAACCCCGCTCCTGACGCAAAGAGACGAAAACGGAATAAATCATCTATCCCTGAGAAAATTCTTGAAAGAAGGATTCTAGACCTTACAAGTCTACGATGCCGGATACTGCAAGATACGACTGCGGTATCCGGTTTCTGTATCCAGAAGGATGCGCCGGGTGTGAACTTGTGAGGCCATTTGCAGCGGTGCGGACGAGGACTCGAGCCCGCGCTGATGCGCGGGCGGCTCGCACCTATGATGACCCCCTCGCGGACCACCTGCAAAACCCTGTGGACATCACTCACCTCAAATATGTCAAGTTGCGTGGCGCAGCCGGCCTTAGGACATTGTTCCCGGACCACCTCAACTCTCTTAGGTTACATGGCTCGGCTGTCATCGGGGTATATGTTG
>JAFSUF010000027.1 GCA_017445425.1 Bacteroidales bacterium
CAACATATACCCCGATGACAGCCGAGCCATGTAACCTAAGAGAGTTGAGGTGGTCCGGGAACAATGTCCTAAGGCCGGCTGCGCCACGCAACTTGACATATTTGAGGTGAGTGATGTCCACAGGGTTTTGCAGGTGGTCCGATTGAGCACAACTATTAGTTATAACCATTTGGCAATCAAGGGGTTGAAATAGAGCACACGCTCAACGGTTGAAAAACATACCATTGAGGCGTTGCGGACAGGTGGATGTAAAGACTATTGGAAGGTCCCACCGTCTTCTTCAAACTCAGAAAGAGAAGAGATCGGTGTGGCAGAGCCTTTCAATCGTAAATACTGTGACGGCTCGGACAGACTGCCCGCCGGATACATACTGAAAAAAAATCGCATACAGGAGCACTGTAAACGTCCGTCTTTTTTAATAAATATCTATTATTAAGGTTATTACTATACTATATGGAAGATGCACACAACACCTCGCAATACAAATGAATATATTTACCTTTGAAATTGCAATACCCTGATAATAAAGAAAAAAGCCGACTTTACTGCCGGCTTTGTCGGGATACCCCGACTCGAACGGGGGACCACCTGGTCCCAAACCAGGTGCGCTAACCAACTGCGCCACATCCCGATTGGACTGCAAAGGTAATTATTTTTTGCCAAAAACAATTTAACTACTATCTTTGCACTCCCTATGTGGCCAACAATCGGCATCAGCCGATAGCGGAGGCTGAGCAGCGATGGCCTGTGCGATAGCAAAGCCGGAGCGGCGGGTCCGGGCAGAGCCCGGTATAATAGGTGAGGTGGGTGAGTGGCTGAAACCACCAGTTTGCTAAACTGACGTACTCGATTAGGGTACCGGGGGTTCGAATCCCCCCCTCACCGCCAAACAATTAAAACGCTAAAGAGCAACTCTTTAGCGTTTTTCTTTAGAACTCATACAGATTCAACTCTGTTTCGGGATCAAATTTGCGGCCGACCCCGTCCAGTCCATAATCTTCTACAAAGAGCTCGCAAGCGCCATTTACAGTTGCCGTGAGCAAATGCCCTCCTACACAAGTGTAGTCCCGGCGGCTGGCGGTCACATGAAGATGCAGGTAAACATCTCCGTCCTTGCTTGAAACGTTCCCCGCCAGGCACGTAATCTCCATCTGCTCGTCAAAGGTCTTGTCCACATAAGTCTTGGTCTCGGGGTCAAGATAGCGGAACGTCGCCTGTGATATTGCCGCTATTCCGCCTACAACGCCGCTTTTCACGCCTTTCTTGCGGCAAAAATCCGCCAGCGCGGCCGAAATCTCTTGGTGATTGCCTATGCTCAGGATGTATCTTCCTTCTTTAGTGCTTAAATACTTATACATAATACCGATGGTGTTTGCCAGACTTTGACTTTATCTTAACAACGGCAAAAATAACTATCTTTGGCGTTCGATGAAGTTTCTGCGAAGAATAATCCTATGGCTGCTGGTCATCTTCTTTGGCAGCAGTATCGGAATGGTATTCTTGTATAAGTATCTTCCCGTGTACATAACACCGCTGATGGTAATCCGCCTCTTTGACCAGCACCGGGCCGGCAAACCGCTACGCATGAAACACACGTGGGTACCGATGGACAAGATCAACAACAGCCTCCCGCTGGCGGTCTGGGCCAGCGAAGACCAGCGGTTCTTCACCCACAGGGGTTTCGACCTGAAAGAGATTGACAACGCAGTAAAGGAGCGCAGCAAGGGCGGCCGTCAGCGCGGCGCCAGCACCATAACCCAGCAGACCGCCAAGAATGTTTTCCTCTGGCCCGACCAAAGCTGGCTCCGCAAAGGGCTGGAAGCATATTTCACGACCCTCATAGAACTTATCTGGGACAAGCAGCGGATAATGGAGGTCTATGTCAATTCAATAGAGATGGGCGACGGCATATATGGAGCCCAGGCCTCTGCGAAAACCTTTTTTGGCCACGATGCGGCAAACCTCACCAAAGAAGAGAGCGCCCTGATAGCGGCAGCCCTCCCCAGCCCCCTTAAGCGCGACTGCGCCAGACCGGGGCCCTATATGCTGCAGCGCCAGAAAGAGATCCTCCGCCAGATGAAGCTCCTTGGCGGCCGTTTTCCCGAAAAAAAAGATTAAAGCTATTCTACGACAGTGCACCAGCCGTGGAGGTCTTCTGCGCGGCCGTATTGGATGTCACGGAGGGCATTGTAGAGCTTAAGGCATACGGGGCCCACCTCCTTGCCGTATTCGATAAACTCTTCCGTATCGATATCGTAGATAGAGCCAATCGGGGAAATCACGGCAGCGGTGCCGCAGGCGCCGGCCTCCTCAAAAGTCTTGAGCTCTTCGACCGGGATGGGACGCTGCTCAACCTTCAAACCCATATCTTCTGCAAGGGTACGGAGACTCTTGTTGGTGATGGAGGGGAGAATTGAGGGCGAGGCGGGAGTGACATAGGTGCCATTCTTGATGCCGAAGAAATTGGCCGCGCCGCACTCCTCAATATATTTGTGCTGAGCAGCATCGAGATACATCACGTTGGCATAGCCCAGCTGGGACGCCTTCTCGCCCGAGAGCAGGCTGGAGGCGTAGTTGCCGCCCGCCTTGACGTCGCCGGTGCCACGCGGCGCGGCGCGGTCCTGGACACGGTCTATCACGACCTTGATAAGCTGCATGCCGCCCTTGAAATAGGGTCCCACCGGAGAGCAGAACGCGATGAATTCTGTCTGCGGGCAGGTGTGTACGCCAAGGGCCACCTGCGAGCCGTAAATAAACGGACGGATGTAGAGCGAAGCGCCGGATTCGTATGGCGGCACAAAATCGATGTTGAGCCTGATCAGCTTTTTGCAGGCCTCGATAAACGTATCCACCGGCAGCGGGGTCATGCACAGTTTGCGCGCAGAAGCCTGCAGACGCCTGGCATTCTCCTCCACCCGGAACAGGCGCACCCGGCCGTCCACGCCGCGGAAAGCCTTGAGACCCTCGAAGGCCTCGATGCCGTAATGCAGGCACATTGTGGACATGTGCATGTGGATATACTCATCCTCGGTGACCATGAGCGGGCTCCAAGCCTTGCCGTCAAAAGAGCACCTGACATTGGCGTTGGTCTTAACGTAGCCGAAGCCGATATTGTTCCAGTCTATATTCGCTGCCATAAAGAAACGTTTTTTGAAAGGTTAACCAGAGGGCTAAGGTAGTATAAAAAAAGCGTGGTTGTAACGGTTTGTTACGCTTTTTTAATCCGCACTGCCTTCACAAAGTGCGACATAAGGTAGCCGATGGCGGCTACGGAGACAAAAATCAACAGCAAATCTGTAAGCTGCATCTGCACCGGATAGTATGTAACCACAAAGTTGCCCGGCATTTTGACCAGATGGAAGGTCTGCTGCGCAAGGCACACCAACACGCCCAAAACCACGCCTACGGCAGCCCCCAGCAGGGAAATCATCCAACCCTCGGTGGTAAAAATCCGGTTGATCATCCCATCGTCCGCACCCATGGAACGGAGGATCCCGATATCCCCCTGCTTCTCAATTATAAGCATGGAGAGCGAGCCGAATACGTTGCATGAGATAATCAGCACAACAAAGAGCAGGATAAGATAGATGGCCAGCTTCTCATAGGTCATCATCTTGTACAGAGATTCGTTCTGCTGATACTTGTTACGCACCTGATAAGCATCTCCAAACAAAATTGCGATTTCGTTCTGGAACTGCCGGGAAACCGTCCCCGCGGCCGTAACATACTCCGGCTTTACCCTGATTTCCAAGGACGAGACTTCCCTCTCCCACTCTAAAAGTTTGCGCAGCGCCGATATGGGCATATACACATACTGCTCATCAAAATTCTTGTCCATGGAGATGGTGCCGGAGGGGAACACCCGCACCTTCTTAAGGGCCGCTGTCGGGTCGGAGAGCGACACCCTGGCCGTGCGTGAGGGAAAATACACCTCTAACGGGATGAGGAAAGTGGTGTTGATGCGCAACTCCTGGGCAATTGACGCCCCCAGCACCATCTGGGGTATCTCCCCGTCCTGCAAATCAAACGAGCCCTGCGAAATGTACCGGCCGAGGCCGGTGACATCCTGATAGGTAGAGTCCACCCCACGGGCGGTGACAATCGCCTCCCGCTCGCCGTATTTTAGGAACACCGTCTCCTCCAGCATCTTACACACGGAGGCAACCTCTTCGCGTCCGTCCAATACCTCCAGCGTCGCTTCTGAGGGGGCAAACACCTTGTTTTCCAGCGGCGTTATAACCAAGTCGGGGGTATAACTGTCAAACATCCCCTTGAGCAGGTTGTCAAAACCGTTGTAGATAGAGAGAATAATGACCAGAGCGGCACAGCCCACCGCGATGCCGGCAGCCGAGATAACGGAAATAATATTGATCACGTTATGCGACTTGCGGGCAAACAGATACCTGCGCGCTATGAAAAAGGTGGTGTTCACACGCTTTCGCGGAAGCTACTTCTTGAGCAGCTCTTCAATATGTTCTACATAGTCGAGACTGTCATCCAGGAAAAACTGGAGCTCCGGAACAATCCGTAACTGCTTGCCGACGCGCCGGCCCAGCTCACCGCGCAGCGCGCGGGTCTGCTCGCCGATAATCCCCATCACCATTTCGCTCTTTGAAGAGGGGAAAATGCTCACATAAATCTTGGCCTGAGACAAGTCAGGGCTGATCTTTACCCCGCTCACCGAGACCAGGGCGCCGTCGAAAGAGGCCATTCCTTTGCCTCGGATTATCTCCGCCATATCGCGCTTGATCTGCGAGGCGACCTTGAGCTGCCTGGTGGTTGCGTTGCCTTCCATAGCTATGCAATATTGATGATGTAGTAGTTCTTCTTTCCTTTCTGGGCCAGTATATAGTGGCCGTTCACAATGTCGGCCTCGGTGATTTCACCGTTAGGGTCTGTAAATTTATCCTTGTTGATGGAAATTCCGTTACCGGCCACCATCTTGCGTGCCTCGCCCTTGGAGGGGAGGATATCGGTCTTGACCGCCAGCAGCTCCAGGATGTTGCAGGGCAGTTCCGACTTGGGCAGAGTGTACGACGGCACATCATTGAACACAGCCCTGAAGGTGCGCTCGTCCAGCTTGCGCAGCGCCTCGGAGTTGCCGCCAAAGAGCATCTGCGAAGCAGCCACCGCACTTTCGTAAGCCTGCTGACCGTGTACCATAATGGTAATCTCCTTGGCCAGCAACTTCTGAAGCTCGCGGCGGCCGGGGTCCCCGCGGTGGGCGTCAATGGCACCCTCTATAGTCTCACGGTCCAGCATAGTGAAAATCTTGATATAGCGCTCGGCATCCTCGTCAGAGACATTCAGCCAGAACTGGTAGAATTCGTACGGAGAAGTGCGCTCGGCATCCAGCCATACATTACCCTTCTCGGTCTTGCCAAACTTGGTGCCGTCAGCCTTGCGTATCAGCGGGCAGGTCAGGGCAAACGCCTCTCCGCCGTCCATGCGGCGGATAAGCTCTGTGCCGGTGGTTATGTTGCCCCACTGGTCGCTGCCGCCCAGCTGCAAAATGCAGCCGCGGTTCTTCCACAGCCAGTAGAAATCATAGCCCTGCATCAGCTGATAGCTGAATTCTGTAAAGGACATACCCTCGCTGGAATCGCGCGAGAGGCGTTTTTTCACAGAGTCCTTCGCCATCATATAGTTCACGGTGATATGCTTGCCGATGTCCCGGATAAAGTTGATGAAAGAGTAATCCTTCATCCAGTCGTAGTTGTTCACCAGCTCCGCCTTGTTGGGCGCATCGCTGTCAAAATCCAAGAAGCGGGCCAGCTGAGACTTGATGCAAGCCACGTTGTGATTCAGGGTCGCCTCGTCCAGCAGGTTGCGCTCCGCGCTTTTCATGCTGGGGTCGCCAATCATGCCCGTGGCGCCGCCCACCAGAGCGAACGGCTTGTGGCCGCAATTCTGGAAGTGCTTCAATATCATCACGCTCACCAGATGGCCGATATGCAGACTGTCTGCGGTGGGGTCGATGCCCACATACGCCGACTGGGGCCCTTCCATCAATTTTTCTTCCGTCCCGGGCATAATGTCCTGGATCATTCCTCTCCACTTGAGTTCTTCTACGAAGTTTTTCATCAGATTCGTATCGTTTCAATGTACAATCTGCAAATTTACGTCATTTTTCTTAATAAGAAACACCGCTTAGGGAAAATGGGAGGTACAGATTAACCCTCGGATTTGTACTTCGAGCAAGAAAACGGGATTACGTCCGGGAACACTGATTCCTTACTGGAGATCCGCCTGGTGCAGCACGCGGCGGCTGGCTCACCCACGCCGGCCATCGTTGCCGACACTCAACCATCTTTCGCCGGTAAGACACTACCGGAGCTTCACACTTCTCATCTCTCGCCAGCACTCCCGGTTTCATCCGACCGTAATATACCGGATGTGTCAGCATCAATCTGCCGATCATTTATGTAGTCGTATAACGAAAGGCTTCGAATACTATAGTAGTACATCCAATAATTACCTATATCTCTCAAATAGCGCTGTTTTGCACTGTTCATTTCTGCCTGCGCGTTATTCAGCTCCATAACGCTGATCGTCCCATTAATAAAACGTTGGACCGCCGATTCATATCGCGCCTCACTAATTCTTGCCGCCTGCAGGGAAATATCGCATTGGGCATCCTGCTTATTAAATTGAAGAACTTTGTATGTAATGCTCTCTTTTAAAGAATTTATTGTCTTTACAGCATTGGCTTCTACAACTTTTTGTTGCGAACGGGCTACCTTCACACGTCCGGCTCCAAGCCCCCAGTCAACAAGGGGGATAGTAAAAGACACGCCCACAATCTCTTTATCCAGCGGCGAGGCGTATGCCTTAACAATATCCGTCCCCACTTGGTTCATACCGAATTCTGCATGTAAAGATGCGGATAACCCAGCATTTGACTTTGCGCTCGCGACTGCCTGCTCTGCCGTATCCTTATTTATCTGTAGAGCAAGATAATCGGGCGAATTTGTCTGAACTTTCTGAAAAACATCATCGAGATCAAGCAGGACATCGGGTCTTTGCTCAGGAGAGATTAACGATATTTCAACTGTCTCATTGAAGCCCATAAAGGTTCTGAATTTCTGGAGGGCCATTTTGTGCATCAAATCCATATCCTTTACACTGAGGCTGTCATTATACACCTTTAATTCCATTTGAAGCAGATCATCTCTGGATATTGCCCCTATCTCGAACCTTTTAAGAGCCTGCTGGTAAAGAATATTGTCCTTATCGCTATTATCCTTCGCAAGCATAAGGTTATTCTGCGCATCCAGCAGGGCAAAAAACAACTCTATTGCAGTACATCCAACTTCCTCCATTGCTTTAACAAAGGTCTTCTTAGCCAGGTCAAACCGCTTAGGCTCGATTTTCTTGCTCCAACGCAACGCATTATAACCATTCAAAGGCTGGTTGTATGACACGAAAACAGGGTTTGCATTATACGTAATACTCCTGTGCGGAGAAAACTGATCCAACCTGTTCAACAGAGTAGAGACCGACAACGTACCACCGGTCAAGGCAATGTTTTGATTCAATGTCATATACAACGAATTCTGGAGATTGTTGTTATTAACATAGCTTATTTCTCCCGTCTGATAGTTTTGCACTTGCACCAGAGACCGGTTGTATTGCCCCACATTCCCTGTCAAAGTCAGGGATGGCAGTCGCTGTGACTTATATGTTCTGTATTCCCAGTAGCTAACCAAGAAATTATGTCGGGCAAGCATTGCGGACAGCGACTGACTCTGAGCCGTAGCAATTGTCTGTTCCATATCCAAACAGAGTTCTATGTTCTCTTGTGCCAACGATACATTACAAGAGAACACCAACAATAAGGATTTCACCAAGAATCTGATATGTTTCATACTATATGTTTATTTCAATTGGATGTCCTTAATAAAAACAGGGAGAATGAGAACAAGGCCAACCACAGAAAAAAGCAATCCGCCTGTCGTTCCAAGGGCAAATGAAAACCAGAACCCCGCCGACTTACCATCTATCAAAAAAGGCAAAAAGCCAAATATGGTTGACAGGACTGTCAGGCTGATAGGAATGATTTTCCGATTGAACGCTTTCAGGAAATTGCCCCCTCCCGTCAATTGGCCATCGTATTCCTTCAGAAGATATATTCCAGCATTCACAACCAGCCCGGCCAGCATAATCAAAGACGCATAACCTCCGGCATCTAAATCACATTTGAATATTGTAAAAAAAAGAAAAACACCAACAAATGATATCGGAATAAGCGTTATGATAAGCAGTGGTGCCACAAAAGACTCAAACAAAATCGCGCAAATAAAATAGATAATTACAATCGATATGAGTATTAAATGGACTTTAGTTTTTATGGAGCCTGAACTATACCGAAAACCGTCCGATACATCATACCCCAATGGAAGCACCTCCTCTTTAAGCCTTCTTATTTCCGCTTCACGCATTTTGGCTTCTGCGCGTGACGCCCCCAGATATTCATATAGGACGCCTAACTCATAGGATTGATTCCGTTTAAATATGGTATATCCACCCCCGTGCTTATTAATCTCACCGACACCCGACAACTTGACCAGCCTGTCGCCACTACTATAGTATTCGTTTGCCATATTCCAGACATCAAACGAAGTTCCTGTCTCAGCTGACGCCCGTATCTCAATAACACCATCAGCAGAACCAACATTCCCCACATGTGAGTCAAAGATTTGTCTCTGCAATATTTCATGGACATCTGACTTGGTCATCTCAGCAGCAGCAAGAAGATAGTCATCATAAGTCATATAAAACTCTGTTGCCGCTAAAGACATATTTTGAAGACCCACATCAACTCGTGAGACGTTTGGGTTTTTCGATATGGACTGCAGACAATCCTGACAATATCTTATTAACTCCTTATAGTTATACCCGGTCATTGTGATGCTGCTTCGGTTATCACTAAGACCTATATTGTTACTGAAGCTTTTCTCGGTCACGCCCCATACTGACCAAGTAGCCCCCCCGAAATCAATTGCCTTCTGAATGACCGCGTTTTTTAACCATGCCGGGAATGCGCTGTGAATGGCTTCAGGCTTAAAAGAAACTGTTATATACCCGTCTTTATGGCTTGTAACGGCAGAACTAAACCTATCTATCTCATCGAACTGTGCAAGATAATTCTCCATTGATTGAACAACCTGATTTAGTTGCTGTACAGTGCAGCCTTCCGGGAGAGAACCTTTAATAACCAGCGTAGGCTCCACATCTGTTTCCGTCTTAAGGGGTTTTTTATTGAGATACAGCCTAAAGGTTCCGCCTAATAATACACTGAGCGGCCGCTTGAGGTGGTGCACAAAAAAACTACTACCAAGTGTCGCGTTATACGCATTGACAGCAGCCGTCTTAACACGATTCTCTCCTTCATTCTGACTCAGCCTGATTCTGTCAGGGAGCTTTTCTACCGGTAGTCCGAAAGAAACTATTATCAACACTATCAAGACCCACCTATATGGCTTGGCCTTAGTTATATACTGCCCATATACCTCGTTTGCCCTGATTATTCTCCGCTTTCTATTTATGGGCGTTTTGCTGAAAGCCGTTGTTACGCCCAGAATATCGGACAACGCAGGGATAAGCAAAAAAGCTATTAGTAGCGACACTGCCAGGTTAATAATTACGACTGCGGCAAAATCATTAAGATTTACCCTCTCTGCAGACGGCAACAGAAATATCACACTCATTGCGCCAATGCTTGTGGCTTGCGCAGCTAATATGGCTATGAAGGCTTTTCTGTTTTTATAGTACCCATAATGCGCAATCATCACTATGGTCGTGTCAATTATTATTCCGAGAGACACTGTTATCCCGGCAAGAGAGTAGATGTGTATCTCAAGCCCTAACAACACATAAAAAATACATGCTATCAGGATATTTGCAAGCAATGAGGCGAATACGATAATTAGATATTTCAAATTTCTGCTCGTCAGGTAGACAAATGCCAGCAACAACAATATGCACAACGTTATTCTCCTTAATACCGTTTTCAGTTCGGCTTCTATGGAAGATGACTCGTCACTAACCACTTCCAGAGACAAATAATAAGGGAATGATGATTCTGTCTCCGCCATATACTTTTTGACAGACTTGCATATGGGGATAATATTTTCATCGGGCGAAGCAAATATGGTTATGGTTACATACTCAAGACCGTTGATTCTGAAGAAATAATCTTGTTGATTCTCTCGCAGTGCTATATTTGCAATATCCCCTAATCTGATGATACGGCCCCCAACTGTTTTTATGGGAATTTGTTCAAAAGCAGAAGCGTCATCGGCCACACAAAAGACAACAGGGATACCATTATACAACCCCAGACTTACGTCCTGGCCGGTCGCCACTTTAATTGTTTGTACCAACTCCGATTCCGACAGGCCATACGCAGATAACAATTCCGGCTTGAAAGAGATATTGACAGTACTGTTTCTGATGCCCGACAAGGTTACCTGGCCAACCCCGTTCAACAGACTGAGTGGTTCAACAATTTTTTCCCTAAGAAACGGTTCTACCTTGTGCAAGGCGACGGCAGATTTAACCCGATATGACATAATCGGCCGACTATCCTTCCCGGAAGGTCGTCCAGATACATTGGGGTAAGAGACACCTTGAGGCAGTTTTTCATATATTTCTTTGAGCCGAGAAATAAGCTCAAATCTTATTGTCGGTATGTTCTTTTTATTTTTTACAGACACTGTTACTGTGCTCAGTCCATTGACTGAAGTTGATGTTACTGAACGGACCCCACTGATTGATGATGCCAGGCCTTCTATTCGGGAAGTAACTTCTCTTTCCACGCTTTCTGCAGAGGCGTTTCTCCAGCCGGTATATACGCTTATCTCGTCAGTCTTGGCGCTTGGACTGTATTGAAACTCCATTAAAGGGATTACCCCCGCACCTACTACCATAGCTGCAATAAAAAAAAGGACAATGGAAAAGTTTGGGATTCCTTTCATTTACCTTTTACGCCTTTTTATTTCATAATAACAATAGTTCGTTAATTTTATAAAGTTTACGCCACGGCGCGAACGCCGTAGAATAAAAGTTCTTTGAAATCAGTGTTATTTAATCGCAAGTTCGCGTGTTTCGCGGACATTGCAATAAATCGATCCACCATTGCAGCGTTGTGCAGCAGGGTTTTGGTCGCACCGACCGAAAGGTTGTGTCCTTCCTGCCGGGCATAGGCCCTGGCAACGTTGACGGAGGAGAGAGAGGCGTTGAACGCGAAGGCAAGAGCCTCCTTGTTGCGCGCCTGGCAGTGAGTAAGCCCCGTGAACTGCTTTGCATCGCGAAAGACGAACTCCAGCTGGAACCTGGTCCGGTAGATGTCGAAGATATCCCGGGCAGAGAGCGACAGATCCGTTGAGAAGAACACCTTCCTGGCCTGCTTCTTCTTGTCGGGGTCAAGGTAGTCAACAACAACGACACGCACCTCGCGGCCAAGGCTTACAGCCCAGACATCCGCAGTGTAGAGTTTGTAAACGAGTTTGCCATCCGCGGAGTACTCTTCCCTGAAGACGCTCATGTCGAGGTTCTTCAAATCAACCTTCCCGGCGAACTTCTGGGGTCGCCCTCTTTTCCTGGGCTTCGGGCCACGATAAAGATACTTCAGGTTCACGTCATCACGGAAGCGACTTATGATATTGAAGCCCAACTCCTTGATACCGGTCACGAAGCTCTCTTTGGAGAAGTAGGCATCAGCCACGATGAGATTGCATATGGACAAAAGTTGTTTGTTTATGCGGCACAGCATCCTCAGATACCATCCCGTGAGGGAGTCAGGATCATCCATACCTTTTGTGCACTTGGGCTTGCGCCCACGACACTTCTGGGTGAAGGTCTGCTCCGCTTTTAGGAATACGGCATCTTTGGCATCCGCATCAACGATGGAAAGTCCCAGAATCTCAAGTCCGTGTTTGATGGCGCCGGCGCAGCCGGACCAGAACCAGTCCACGCCCGGAGTCTTCTTCCCAGCCTTGGGAATGAAGCAAGGATCGATGCCTATTGCGATGCGATGTCCCATCATCGGGGAGAGGAAGTGGCGGTTGAACGAAAGCCAGTCAAAGGGCTTCTTGAAGTTCTGGCGGAACCGGCTCTCACACGAGCGGCCGCACCTCGCCATCTGGGTGAAGTTCATGCGTCCGGAGGATGTAAGATAAAGTTCCATGGTCTCGATGATGAATGTTCGGAAAGATTTGCCTAAA
>JAFSUF010000004.1 GCA_017445425.1 Bacteroidales bacterium
CAGCTTCAGGGAAAATGTCCTGCCCAGGATCATTGACCTTGGCTACAACACTATCCAGATAATGGCGCTTCAGGAACATCCATATTACGGTTCTTTCGGCTATCAGGTCTCAAATTTCTATGCTCTCTCCAGCCGCTACGGGACCCCTGAGGAGTTCAAGGCGCTGGTGGATGCGGCCCACAAGGCGGGGATTGCAGTCATTATGGACATTGTCCATTCTCACGCCGTGAAGAACGAACTGGAGGGGCCAAGCCGCCTGGACGGCTCGTTCACCACCTATTTCCATTCCGGAGACCGGGGGAATCATCCGGCCTGGGACTCCAGATGTTTCGATTATGGGAAGGGAGAGACGCAATTTTTCCTCCTCTCGAACTGCAAATATTGGATGGAGGAATACCGTCTGGACGGTTTCCGCTTTGATGGCGTAACCAGCATGCTCTACCACGACCATGGCCTTGGTCGTGACTTCTGCAGTTATGATGACTATTTCAACTATGGCGTAGACGAGGATGCCGTGACCTATCTTGGCCTTGCAAATCTGTTGATTAAGGAAATGAATCCGTATTCGATTACCATAGCGGAGGATATGAGCGGCATGGCTGGCCTGGCGGCCCCGATAGATGCCGGAGGGGTAGGCTTCGACTACCGTATGAGTATGGGCGTCCCCGATATGTGGATCAAGATTATAAAGGAGCAGGACGACCACGACTGGAATATGAATACTCTATGGTATGAGCTCACCAACAAGCGCGCCGACGAGAAGACTGTCAGCTACGCAGAGTGCCACGACCAGGCGCTGGTTGGTGACAAGACAATAATTTTCCGTCTTATGGACAAGGAGATGTACTTCTCTATGAGCAGGGATGTACATAACCCGATAGTTGACCGGGGCCTTGCCTTGCACAAGATGATCCGCCTTGTGACGATAGCGACGGCCAGTGACGGATATCTCAACTTTATGGGCAACGAGTTCGGCCATCCGGAATGGATAGACTTCCCCCGCGAAGGGAACGGGTGGTCTTTTGCCCACGCCCGCAGGCTATGGAGCCTGAGCGACCGTGACGATCTGCACTACAAGCCGCTGCGCGAGTTTGACAGGGATATGATACATCTGTTCTCGGGTGAAAAACTGCTGTCTAAGGGACACTACTGCTGGTGTGCGGACAATAACTCCAAGGTGCTGGCCTTTACCCGGGGCGACTATATGTTTGCATTCAACTTCCACCCTGAATATTCCTACCCGGATTATGCCTTTGAGGCGCCGGAGGGGAGATGGGCCGTTGTTATTGACAGTGACAGCGTAGAGTATGACGGATTCGGGCGCAACGACGATACCGTGATCCACTCCACAATGACCAACGCCCAGGGGAAACAGATATTGCAGCTCTATCTCCCTTCACGTACGGTTATGGTCCTAAAGAAAATCTCTTAGAGATTTGCCGCGATAATCTTCTCTATTTCTGCAGGATCGTATATGTCCTTGGCCAGGATGTTGCAATCCCTGCTGATAATGAACATAGTCGGGATTGAGTTGAGGTTGTATGCAGCAACTGCGGCGGAGGCAATTCCCAGGCCGTCGTTGACGCATATCCAGGGGAGGTTCTGGCTCCTTACCACAGATGCCCATACCGGCTTCTCGTCCACGCAGACCTGATAAACCTCAAATCCGCGGTCGTGATACTTTTCATAGATGGGGACCATCTCCTGATTGAAAACCTTGTGCTCGTCCTGTGCAGTACTCCAGAAAGAGAGAAGTATGACCTTTCCGAACAACTCGCTCAGGGAATGCTCCTTGCCGTCGAAATCGGCCATCTTGATATCCGGCATACCGTAGGTCGCTCCGCTGAGAAGCTCATTCATCTGGTCGGCGTTATGCCGTGCGTCTATCGCCTTGGTGACTGCGGCTACCAGCTCGTTGTCCGGGTATCTCTGGATAAGGGAGTCGCGGATCGCAGTGAAGATATAAACGTCTGTCGGCTCCTGGAACACGTATAGCTGGTCGTTGAATTTCTGGAACAGGGCTGCAGCGGAGGTGATGGAGAAGGGGTTCTCCATTATCTGCCGGAGCGTGGCCCGCTTGTGTTCTATGTAGATGCGGGAGAGCTGTACGTTCTCGTCGGCCGGAGCCTCGTCAAGCACCCGTTCCATCTTTGCTATGCTCTCAGCCATTCGTGTATCCATCTGTTGCAGCAGCTTGCTGTCTTGAGAGCCGCTAACGGTGAAGTGACCAAGGGTATCGGTCTCTACGCTGATGCGGTCTTTGTCGGAAGCAACTATCCCTGCCAGCTTTGTGCCGTTGTGGTACAGATAGAAAAATGCTGGATTTACAGCATCGGCAAGAGGCAGAGAGCAGTGCAGGCGTCCTTTTTTATTGGTGGAGAGGCTGTCTGCAAAGGTAAGTTTGTTACGGTCCAGCTTGTAAAGCTCAATATTGGTGGAGATTCCCTCTTTCAGAGTGAGATCCACCACAGCACCCGGTTTGCTGCAGGAGGCGGCAATCAACAGCACGAGCAGTGGAAGAAGCGTCTTTTTCATCTGACAGGTCAGTTCTTGAATTCGGCGGCGATGGCAGAGGCAATCTCTTTGAAACGCTCCGGGGTGAGTTGTTTCTTATCTGCGCGGAAATCCATATCGCTCTCCTTCTGGAGAGGTACCAGATGTATATGTGCGTGAGGCACTTCCATCCCAAGCACAGCAACACCGACCCGTTTGCAAGGTATGGCGCGCTTGATGGCTTCGGCTACTTTTTTGGCAAAGGCAGTCAGCCCCCGGTACGTTTCGTCGTCCAGGTCAAAAATATAATCTACCTCCTTCCTGGGGATAACCAGAGTGTGCCCCTCGACCATCGGATTGATATCGAGGAAAGCGAAGAACCTGTCGTCTTCAGCGACTTTGTATGAGGGGATTTCCCCAGCCGCTATCTTCGAGAATATTGTTGCCATAACCTATATTGAGATGTCAAGGATTTCAAACTGCATCAATCCGGAGGGGACCTGTACGTCAACCGTATCGCCCTTGCGGTGACCCAGCAGGGACTTTGCGATAGGGGTGCCGACTGCCAGCTTACCTTCGCGGAAGTTGGCTTCGCTCTCGCCCACGATTGTATATTCCATCACGGCGCCGTTCTTTATATTCTTGATCTTGACCTTGTTGAGCATCTGCACGGTGTCGGTGCTTATCTTGCTCTCGTCTATCACGCGTGCAGTGGCAAGCATATCCTGCAGTTTGCTTATCCTGAGTTCCAACAGGCCCTGCGCCTCGCGGGCGGCATCGTATTCTGCATTTTCGCTCAAATCTCCCTTATCGCGGGCTTCTGCGATTGCCTTGGATATTACAGGACGCTCTGCGATAGCATCTGCCAGTTGTTGTTTGAGGTCGTCCAGACCTTTCTGTGTCAAATAATGTATTTCTGCCATTTCGATAAAAAATTAAAGAATCCCCAGTTGCCGGGGACCCTCTACCATATTCTTATTTCAATACAAATATAGTAATATTTCAGAAATCCAGCTAATATTTTTCGTAGCCGGGTTTCATTATCTCAGAGTAGATAATCATATCCACGGGGTCGAAATCCATCTCGCATTTCTTCTCTTTGGCGGCGGGGGGTGTGTCTGCAGGGGTGGTGGAGGCAGTGCCCTCGTCCGCAGGGGTGAACTGCTTCTTCTGCGGGGCGCTCTTCTTCTCAGCTTTTGTGGCCTTGGACTGCTCTGACTTGCGCTGGGCCTGTTGAATGTTCTCCAGAATCTCGTCGAGGGTGGAGGGTTTATGTGCCGGGGCGCCGTTCCCCTTTTCACGGGCATTTTTCACGGCTTTGGAAATCATGCCGATTGCTGCGATGGCCAACCATATAAGAAATATAATAAGAGGGCGTTCCATATAGGGAGAGTTTAAATTCCAAACAGTTTGCGTGCTTGCCCTATGTCCTGGGACATCTGTGCCTTGAGTAGCTCCACAGAGGCGAATTTGCGTTCGTTGCGGAGCTTGGCGCAATAATCGAAACGGATATCCAGACCGTAAATCTCCTCGTTGAAGTCAAGTATATGGGTTTCGATAACCTGAGAGCGGCTGTCGCTAACGGTGGGGCGGGTGCCTATGTTGCAAACGCCATAATACTCTCCCCCCTCTACATAGACCTTTACAGCGTACACCCCTTGCTCAGGGATGGCCTTGAGCGGCTCGTAGAGCTGCATATTGGCGGTGGGGAAGTTGAGCTGGCGGCCTATTCCGTTGCCGCTCACAACAACCCCGCGGAGGCTGTATTCGTATCCCAGCAGCTGGTTGGCGCGCTCTATCCCCCCGGTGGTAACAAGGTTACGGATGTATGTAGAACTTATCGTGTTATATTTGTCCGAGACGCTCTCCGCCTTGATGGTTTTTAAACCGAGGCGGGCGGCCACGGAGGCAATGTCGGTAGAGAAGGCGGGATTCCCCAAGTGGTGGTCGTAACCCACAATCATTTCAGAGACCCCAAGTCTCCCTATCATATAATCCCTTATGAATTCTTCGCAGCTGAGCTTACTGAACTGCCGGGTAAAGTCGAGCACGTGGATCTGGTCCACGCCGCACGCCTTGAGCAGTTCTTTCTTCTCTTCTAGAGAGGTGAGCAGCCTGAGTTCGCGGGCATCCTGACGCAGCACGTTGCGGGGGTGGGGCCAGAAAGTGACCACGGCACTCTCTGCTCCGAGCTCGCCGGCTCTGCGGCAGAGAGTGTCTATCACTTTACGGTGCCCGAGATGGACCCCGTCGAAGAAACCTGTTGTGACTACAACCATTTTACCAGTTCAAAGTCCTGGCGATGAGCCATATCAGGGCTCATCGCAAACATCCTGGTGGCATACTGGTAGGTGCCGACCTTCTCCGGAGTGATGTCGGTGCGGTATGTGGCCACGCAATCTTCAAAACTTACGACCTCGTAAGGGTGAACCTCCTTGATATGGTATGCACCCTTGCTGTCCTGCTCGGTGATTACGCACTCTATGCCGATTTCATCGGGGGTCAGGCCACCCAGATATACCTCTGCCTCTGCGAAGTGCTTGTCACCCAGGGCAAAGCGGACGGCGCTGCCGTTAAGGTTGTCGAACCGGCGGATATCGATGTCAGGCCATGCGCGATACATGCGCTTCTTCCACTGTGCAATCTCCCGGGCCTTGAGGAAGTCCTTGTCCACCATTTTGTTAAAGCGCTTGGCCTGCGGTATATAATACTGATTCAGGTAGTCCTCCATCATCCGGTTGGTGGTGAAGTTGCAGGCCACCTGAGCGATTGTGTTCTTGATGTACTTGATCCATTCGGGAGAATAGTCCTTGTCCCAGTCTTTCTTGTAGAATGCAGGGGCGATGTCGTTGGCGATGATGTTGTATATCATGGCGGAGTCGAGGTCGTCCTGGAATTCCTGCTTCTCATAGGTACGTTCCATGGGGAGTGCCCAGCCGGCACCCTCCTTGTAGCCCTCTACCCACCATCCGTCAAGCACGGAGAAGTGCATTACACCGTTCATGACAGCCTTCTCGCCGCTGGTGCCGGAAGCCTCCTGGCGACGGGTCGGGTTGTTCATCCAGATATCCACGCCCTGGACAAGGAGTTTGGCTACGGTGATGTCGTAGTTGGGCACGAATACGATCTTGCCGATAAACTGCGGCATCTTGCTAATCTCCACTATGTGCTTTATAAAGTCGCTCCCGGCTTTGTCGGCAGGGTGTGCCTTGCCCGCAAAGAGGAACTGTACGGGGCGGTCGGGGTTGTTTACCACCTTATCCAGGCGATCGAGGTTGCGGAACAGCAGGGTAGCGCGCTTGTATGTTGCGAAACGGCGGGCAAAGCCGATGGTGAGTACGTCGTTGCGCAGGGTAGATTTAATCTTGACAATCTGGCTGGGTGAATAATGCGCGGTGGATTTGGTGTCGGAGATGGTCTTCTTTACATAGTCGATAAGGCGCTTGCGGAGCACGCTGCGGACATTCCATATCTCCTTGTCGGCAATCTTGTAGATGCCGGAGAAGCACGATTTGTCGTAGTGGTGTGTGGCGAACTCCTTGCCAAATACACGAGCGTGGATCGCTTTCCATTCAGGAGCGGTCCAGGTCGGGTAGTGGACGCCGTTGGTCACGTAGCCCACATTTACCTCTTCCGGGAGATAGCCGGGCCACATACCCGCCAGGATTTCCTGGCTGACCTTGCCGTGGAGCCAGCTGACGCCGTTAATGCCCTGAGACATATTTGCTGCCAGGACACTCATGGAGAATTTCTCGCCGCCGTCGTTTATGTTGTAGCGGCCCAGCCCCATAAAGGTGTGCCAGTCAATCTTCATGCGTTCAGGGAAAGAGCCGAAGTAGACACGCATCATATCTTCGCTGAAGAAGTCGTGACCTGCGGGAACGGGGGTATGGGTGGTAAAGAGAGAAGAGCTGCGTACCACCTCCAGGGCCTCGGCAAAGGTGAGGTTATCGTCCTCTACATACATCCTTATGCGCTCTATTCCGGTGAATGCCGCATGACCCTCGTTGCAGTGATATACCTCGGCCTTTATGCCGAGGGCGTTGAGGGCGCGGATACCGCCCAGGCCCAGCAATATCTCCTGTTTGAGACGGTTCTCCCAGTCACCGCCGTAGAGCTGGTGGGTGATGGGACGGTCTTCAGGCATGTTCTCTTCAAAGTCGGTGTCCAGCAGGAACAGGTCCGTGCGGCCCACCTCTACCTTCCAGATGCGGATGTTGAGGTTGCGGCCTGGCATCGGTACAGACACTGTCAGCCACTTGCCATCCTTGTCAAGTACGGGCTGCGCCGGCGATTCACGGAAATTCTGAGGGTCATACGATGCTACCTGGTCGCCGTCTCCTGACAGGTACTGGGTGAAATAACCGTATTTGTACAGCAAACCTACGGCGGTAAGGTTGACACCCATGTCGCTGGCCTCTTTGAGGTAGTCGCCGGCAAGGATACCGAGGCCTCCGGAATAAATCTTGAGGGATGTGTCAAGGCCGTATTCCATGCAGAAATATGCGATTTTTGGGGACTTGCGCTGCTCCTTGCCCTTCATATATTCGGTGAAGTGTCCGTGGACAGTTTTCAGGCGGGTCATGAACTCCTTGTCCTGCTCCAGATTCTTGTACTGCTCAAGCGAAATGCTGTCAAGCATCACTATGGGGTTCCCCTTGCTCTCTTCCCAAAGGGTGGCGTCGATGGATTTGAAAAGGTTTATTGCATCGTCGTTCCAGCACCACCACAGGTTCTTGGAGATGTCTTCGAGAGCGCTCAGGCGGCTGGGGAGCGAACGGTTTACTACTATGCTGTTCCAGTTTGGACGGTTTGCTATCTGTTTGCGGTATCCCTGGTCGTTGTCCTCCTGAAGCAGGGGGTAAGGTCCGAATTTCTTAATCACTTTATCTATAGCCATATCGTAGGCGGTTTTGTAAAATATAATGTTGTTTTCCCAGAGCGCGAGGCTGGAAATCTCCTTTGCGTTGGAGGCGCATTCTGCGTACTCCTTGGGGCTCATAGTGCAGAAGCGCTCAATGCTCCTTGCCGCGGCGTCCACTACTTCCGCGTAGTTGAAATCGTCCCGGTTGACTATAGTTACGCCGGTGACGGGCTCCTTGCCGCTGTAGTGTTCCTTGATCCAGAGGCCAAAACCGGCCAGGGTCGTGGTAACCGTGGGGACACTGTAAGCCAGCGACTCAAGGGGCGTGTATCCCCAAGGTTCGTAGTAAGATGGGAACAGTGTCAGGTCGGCACCTGCAAGCAGAGACATATAGCTCCTGTTGAAGATGCCGTCGTTGCCGTTAAGGTAACTGGGGACAAAGAATACATCTACCGGCCGGCCGGGGGCATTGTCTAGCCCGACCTCTGCCAGATGGTGGCGGATGCAGTCAAAGTCGTCCTGGAGGTAGTGGGTGACATTTGTGGTATGCTTGTGGCCGGGATTCTCAAGCTTCTCTACAAGGTCCTTGTCAGGGCCGTTGTTCCCGCTGGGCACCATTATGAACGCCGCTATCTTCTTGGCGGGATTAGCGTCCCGGACCTTTGCAAGGGCGTCTATGAATACGTTGATGCCCTTGGTTTCATATTCGTAACGGCCGCCAATCCATACTATCTCTGTATTGGCGTCGTCATATTTCTTGTCGCTCATTGCAGAGGCCACTTTGAGCAGGCTCTTGCGGGCTTCTGCCCGCATTTTTGCGAGCGATTTGCTGCCGGGCGCATAGCTTGAATCTATACCGTTGGGGGTTACGACATCGGGTTCGCGTCCAAGCAGTATCTTACATTCGTATGCCGTGAGGTCACTCACGGTGGTGAACACGTCGGCATTCAAGGCGGCAGCCTTCTCAACAGAGTGGCGGTCAGAGACGCCATAATCGTGCGCCACAGCGTCGCCGTTCATGGTGGGGAGCTCCTTGTAGAAAGGGATATGCTTGCCGGCCATGCATCGTCCCACAACAGTCGCATGGGTGGTGAATACGGTGCCTATCGGGAGCCCGGTGCTCTTAAGGTAGAGGATTCCGGCACCGGCCATCCATTCATGGAACTGAGCTACTATCTTGCTTGAGGAACGGATATAATAATGAGAGAAACTCTCGATTACCTTGCCTGCGGCATAGCCGAACAGGAAGGCCTCTATGTATTCCCAGTTGCCGTTAAGGGAATCTACCCCGTATTTCTCCCACGCCTTGGCAAAAATCTGGTCCTTGCTGGTAATGAAGGTCTTGAAATCGACCAGGATGGCAACGGGATTGCCGGGGATGTTCCAGCGTCCTACGCGTACGCGCAGTCCTTCATGGGCAGCGAGTTCTCTCCATGACTTGAAGAGTTCGTTGTCAACTGTGAATTCAGGATTCTGACGGGTGTGCATCCACACGTCAGGCCCTATATGGATATGCTTGTCCTTGAGTTCTTCGTTAAGGTTTAATGCTTTGGTTGCTAGTACAGTGTGAATGCCACCTACCTTGTTGCAGACTTCCCAACTGACCTCGAACAGATAGTCTGGCATCGATATGTTAGTTTTCATTAGTTTGGTAACGGTTTATTTATTTTTGATAAGGTTATCGACTCTGATTTCAAAATCGCTGAGCACGTTCATATAGTTGATAAATGCCTCGTACGGTGTGTCATAGGGGTTGAAATAGCTATGAACTGCTCCGTCAGAGAAGAATTTCGTGCACATATAGTAAAGATGGTCGCTCTCCTGAAGGCGGCGGAATACGTCCATTAGGTGCCCATCGCCACTCTTGCGGACCTTTGCTTCAAGGGCGTAGAGTTTATTGAAGGCCTCCCGCTGAAGCTCGTTGCCGAGCCAGGCGGAGGTGTCGCGCTCTTCGTCTGCCCATGAGATGGGGAACGGTACGTTAAGCTCCGACACGCTCTGATGCTTTTTGGCGGCTTCACTGGCAGTGCAGAAACCGAACTGTTTGTGTTTGAGGACCTCTTTAGGGAGTGCCTTGAAGAACTCAAATATGCCGCTGGCAGCCTTCTGGTGCTCGCCAAAGGTCTCATAGTCCATGAACAGGTTCACGATATCGTCTTTCTCCAGGGCCTCTGCAAGCCATCCGGTATATTTCTCTGCGGTGAGAGGCCACCCGCTCCACGCGGTATTGGAGAAGCGGAAAGCTATGTCATCCGACAGTGAGGAGTTCTTGAGCAACAGGTGCAGTTTGGGGTTGAGGGGGTTGTGATAGACATAATTGGGACTCTTCCAGCCCAGGACGTGCTTGGCTCCTTCGGTGAGCATGGTGCGGTAGCCCATTGCAGCCACCATCTCGCCGATATGGTCGGAATAGATAAGCTCCGTGTTGCGGAAAGCTTTGGGTTTGAGGCCGAATTCTTTCTCTATGGTCTGGGCGTGCAGTTTGACCTGCTCCTTGAATTCCTTTTCATTGGCGAGCGAGGCCAGGGAGTGGGAGTATGTCTCTGCCAGAAACTCTACGCAACCAGTATCAGCCAGCTTTTTGAAACTCTCAAGGACTTCCGGTGCGTAAAGTTTGAACTGTTCAATGGCGGTGCCGGAAATTGAGAAAGTCACCTTGAAGTTCTTACCGTTGGCCTTGATAAGCTCCATGATGAGCTTGTTCATAGGCAGGTAGCATTTTGCCGCAACGCGCCTTACTATGGCGCTGTTGTCAAAATCGTCAAAATAATGGTCATCTGCCCCTATGTCAAAGAATCTGAAGAGGCGGAGCCTGTCGGGCTGGTGGACCTGGAAATACAGGCAAATACTTTTTGTAGCCATATCTGTAAGATTTAATTATTCGTGGAATTGATAGCGTCGGAATATACCGCCTTCATCTTTGCGGCGGCATTGTTCCATTTGAGCGTGCTCACCTCTTCAAAGCCTTTTTCGCTCGCAGTCTTTGCTATGGCAGGATAGTTTACCAATGCGTAGATAGAATCCGCGAGTGCGTCGATGTCCCAGAAATCGACCTTGATGGCGTGTCTGAGCACCTCGGCCACACCGGACTGCTTGGAGATGATGGTGGGTACGTTGCTTATCATAGCCTCCAGAGGGGAGATGCCGAACGGCTCCGATACGGAGGGCATCACATAAACATCGGAATATGCAAACATCCGCTGTACGTCGGCGCCGCGCAGGAATCCGGTGAAGTGGAACTTGTCTGCCATACCCAGCTGGGCCACACGGCGGACGCTGCGGTTGAGCAGGTCTCCGCTGCCTGCCATTACAAAACGGACGTTTTCGCAGCGGTCAAGTACCTTGCGGGCAGCCTCGATAAAGTATTCCGGACCCTTCTGGAGGGTTACGCGGCCAAGGAATGTGACCACCTTCTCCTTTACTGTGCGGTTCACCTTGATATCGCTGCGGCCGGAAAAATCCACGGCGTTGTGTACGGTGACTACCTTGGAGGCGTCGATGCCATAGCGGTTTATGACTATGTTACGGGTCCAGTCGCTTACGGTAATCACGCGGTCGGCCTCGCTCATGCCCCGTTTCTCAATGTCATAGACCAGGGTGTTGTAATTCTCGCCGTCGCGGTCAAATTCTGTGGCGTGTACATGTACTACCAGCGGTTTGCCGCTAACACGCTTTGCGGCGATACCGGCCAGATATGTGAGCCAGTCGTGGGCGTGGATCACATCAAAGTCGTTAGCCGCCGCGATGGCTCCTCCGACCATTGCATAGCGCGACACCTCCTCCATGAGGTTGGCGCCATACTTGCCGGAGAACTTGTATTTACTGCGGAAATGGGTGTTGAACTCCATTGTCTGGAAGTGGCGCTCCTCTTCACTGAGCAGAGAATAATTTTCCGGAGAAATGTAGGGCATCAGGTTGCTGGCGACGCGCAAGAACTGAACCTTGTCCAGATATTCGTCAATATTGGAGATTGAGTCGCGCACGGCCACGTCGCTGGCGTTGATTATCCGCGCCGAGCTCTGGTCTTCGTCGCCGCTGGCTGAGGGCATCACAAAGAGGACATCCACGCCGTTGGCGGCAAGACCTTTGGTGATACCATAGCAGGCGGTGCCCAGACCTCCTGAAATGTGCGGGGGGAATTCCCAGCCAAACATCAAAACTTTCATTTTATACCTCCTCCGAATATTTGTTGATGAGATATTCTACTGTAAGGATCGCGCTGGTGGCGGTGGCGGAGTTGATGGCTCCGTGAGGGTTGTGGGGCGGGTTGCCGTCGTAGAGCTCTGCCACGGCTCCGATGCCGTGTATGGTCATATCCTCTGCAAAGCCCTTGATCATCTCGCGGGCTTCGCGCAGGAATGCGCTGTCGTATAGTTTGAATCCCGCCATGGCATAGTACTTGAGCAGCCAGGGACGGGTGCTGCCGTTATGGTATGCAAGGTCGCGGTCGTGCTGGTTGCCGTCGTATATCCCCTTGAACAGCGGGCTCTTGGGAGTCAGTGTGCGGATGCCGCGGGTGGTGAGCAGATCCTGGCGGACTGCCCTGAACACCATAGCCTGAACCTCTTCGCTGAGAGGGCTGTAGGGGAGGGCGATTGCAAACAGCTGGTTGGGGCGGGTGGATTTTTCCTGGCCTTCAGGTCCGATATAGTCCGCAAGATGACCCCGCTCTCCGCACCAGAACATGTCGTAGAAATTACGGTCTATTTTGTCGGCGATATCTTCGTAGCGGCCCGCCTTTTCAATATTCTTGGCGTGCTTGCGCTCCATATTTGCTGCAAAGCGCAGCGCGTTGTACCACAATGCGTTGGTTTCAACCTGATAGCCTGCACGTTCTGTAACGGGTTGCCCCTGTGTGTAGGCGTTCATCCAACTCAGGGCCATGCCGGGCAGGGAGGACCACAGCATACCGTTGTCATGGAGCCTGGCTTCCGGGCGGCCGCCGGCCATATAACTGCCCAAAATCGCATTTACAATGCTGCCGTATTTGTCCCATACAGATTTACCCCGGCCGGTGAAGGCTGCCAGCTCCTGGATTAACGTGATAAATCCCAGCGGGGCTTCTACCTCGTTGCAGGAACTCATCAGGGCAGTGTTCCATTTCTCTGCCTGGCCGTCCAGCACAGCGGTATAATCCTTCACGCTGCCTGTGTTGTAGAGGATGATTCCGGGTGCGGAGATATAAGTGCCACGCAACTCTCCAACGCCCATCCAGGTGAAGCCGCTGCTGATTTCCAGCCACTGACGGTGGAATAGCAGGCGCGACGCTGCAAAACGCAAGGTGGAGTCAAAGTCATCATGAGTGCCTATCGCAGAGACCTCCTTGGTGAATTGCCGTTTGAAGGAGGCGGGATCGCAGGCTGCGGTGGAGGCGGAGAATACAATGCTTTCGCCCTTCTTTATGGGCATTTCAAAATAGCCCGGATTGAAGAGGTCCTCCGTGCAGTCAAAGCCGCGGCGGAACTCTTCCGGATAAGTGACACCGTTATACCAGGAAGCATCGGAAGTGAAGGAGGCCTTCTTGCTAAGCTGCATGTAGAGCGTGGGGAGTACCTGATAGAGTTTGTAGGCCATGCCGTTTTCAACCTCGCAGCCGCGTGTGTCGGCAACATCGTTCTTGCTTGTGAGGGCGTGGATGCTGCGGAAAGAGAGCATCGGGCGCAGCCTCAATGTGGTTTGGGAGTGAGCGTCAAGCAGGGTGTATTTGATAAGGACGCGGTCTTCGTTTTCAACCATCAGCAGTTGTTTCTGCAACTTGATGCCGCCAATGTGGTATGTGATGGTGGGGACAGGTTCGTTTTCGTAATCTACTATGTACTTGTGTCCGCGGGGATCGAAAACCTTGCCGTAGCAATGGATTCCGAGGTTAAACTCCTTCCCGTGCTGGATGAGAGTCTCGTCTATGGAAGAGAGGAGGATGTGCCTGCGCCAGTTCATCTCCTCTATGGGGACCGCCAGCAGGCAGTGGTATTTACGAGTGTTGCAGCAAACTATCGTTGTGTTCGCGTATGCGCCGGTGCGGTTGGTGGCAATTAATTCCCGCTTCAGCGAGTATTCCAGATTGACCAGTTCCGCTTTGTTGAATTTGAGATACGCCATATAAATTTGAAACTTCTGTTTGAAGTTGCAAATTTAGCAAAAATCAGCATTTTAGCCCAAGTTTTAGCCCAAGATTTTTTTCTTGCTAATTCCTATTGCGAAATCTTTTAGGTAGAAGGGCTCCATATAGGCCACATCTTCAAAAATCCCGTTGATAAAGTTTTCATAGGATAGTCGGGACATATAGTCTGCAGAAGGGTTGCAAGGGACAAATAATGAACCTTTCCTTTCAATGATGCTTTCAAATTTAAAGCAGCCGTTCCCGCAGAAAAGCAGTTGTTTGTCTATTGGCAGTCCGCTGTAAGACGAGCCGTCCAGAATCTTTGGGGAGATGTCACCTATACGGGTTCCGGCGCCGTCGTAAAGTGCCTGATAGACCTCCATCCGGCGGGCATCGATCATTGGGATTACGTAATCTGCGGCTGCCTGGGACAAGGCGATGCCTTGTGCGGCCAGAATATCCAGCGTGCCGACTCCTATCAAGGGTATGCCTGCGCCAAAGCAGAGTCCCTTGGCCATGGATACACCTACGCGCAGCCCTGTGTAGGAACCCGGACCGCTGCTCACTGCAACTGCAGAACAATCTTTCATGCAAAAACCGTTTCTTTCGAGCAGTTCCCCAATCATCGGGGCCAGCCGGGCGGTCTGCATCCTGGCTCCGGTTTCAAGGATACTGTCAATTGTCACTCCGTTTGAAGAAAGCGCTGCAGAGCAGACGTCGGTGCTGGTTTCAATCGCCAGAATGATTGTCTCTTTATTCTCTTTATTAGCTGCCATTGCCAATGTTTATCCTCTCACCCTCCTTGAGGGTCTTGTTTATCAACTGATAGGGGCCGGATACAATCAAGTCGCTCTCTTCCAGGCCGCTGCAAATCTCTATCCGGCCAAAATCCTGGATGCCGCATTGCACCTGTCTCAGGTGGGCCTGCTGTTTGGAATCCACCGTCCAGACGCACTCGCTCCCCCCGCTAATCACAATCGCCTGCAAAGGTACAGTTAAAATGTCGTTTTTGGAACCGGTAAAGATTACCACCGATGCGGACATGCCCGGAAGGAGTGTTGTAAGTTGCTCTGAATCAATACTTATGTGAACTTCAAAATCGGTCGCGGAGGACAGTGTTCCGCCCTTTGAGGCACTTACTGCCATCTTGGTGACATGGCCGTCAAGAGAGACAGAGGGGGAGGAGTCGGGTTTTATCTGCGCCTTGTCGCCAGCCTTGATGTTGCAGATTTCGTTCTCTCCCACCTGCACGACCAGTTCCATGCTCTCCAGGTTGGCTATTGTCATTATTTCTGTCCCCGCCATTGTGCTCGTGCCGACAACCCTCTCCCCGGGCTTCACCCTCAGTGAGGTTACCGTGCCCGACATAGGGGCGTATACTGTGGTTTTGTCCAGTTCGCTCCGGGCCGCCTCCAGTTGTGAGCGGGCCACCGCAATCTGGCATTCGCACTCTTCGCAACGGGCGGTGGCGGTTTCCAGCCCTATGAATGCCTGCTCAAGCTGGCCGGCAGGGGCGGCATCGTTCTCCACCAACTGTTTCAATTGGTTGTACTCCAGCTCTTTGAGCCGTCGCTCGCATTGCTGCACGTCGCGGGCCTTAATGGCGCTTCCAAGGGCCGCCTCGCACCTGGATATTGCAAGCAGATAACTCTCCTGTTTTATTTTGAACAGCAGGTCGCCCTTTTTTACATAGTCCCCTTCTCCAAAACCCAACTCTACAATCTCGCCGGATACGTCCGGGGAGATTGTTACCTCATTTACCGCTCTGATCAGTCCGTAGGCAGAGGCTGTCTGCACTATCCCGCCAAGTTCCGGGTGGACCGTCTCGGCGACAGTGTCTCCCTTGTGTGAAGGGAGTAAGGCAAGTGTAGCTGTCAAAACGGCCGCCGCAGCGGCAATCCACCACCCGCGTCTCTTTTTACTCTTTCTGGCACCCATTGTAGTATAGATTCAATATTATCTTTTGGAACAGATATTTACACCTGCACTGGATATGGTCGCACGTGCTCTGCGCATAGTCTTCGCCCGCCTCTATCCATTGGGCGGTGGAGATCGTACCCAGTTCGTATTCCCTGTCGGCAAGGCGCAATTTCTCCGCGCAATAATCCTGACGCACCCTGAGCGACTCCTGCTGGCTTTCCAGCAGGATGCATTGCTCCTTGATTTGCAGCAGATTATAGGCGGATTCTTCTGTGATTTGCTTCAGCCGGAGCCGCTGCTTTTCAAGGTCATTTCTGGCGCGGGCCAAATCTCCCGCGGCCTTGCCGCAATCCAGTATCGGGACTACCAGTGAGAGCGATATGGAGGGGTTGCGGTTGTTGCTGACCTGATCTTTGAATACCGCATCGGCAGCATCACTATAATAGGTCCCGTATGCGGCGGAGAGTGACAGGGTTGGGAGCAGCGCCCCCCTGGCGGCTTTAAGCGAGTACTCGGCTGCCTCGACAGAGTGTTCCGCGGCCGCGACCGCAGGTATGTGCGGGAGATAGTCCCCTGCCTGATGAATTTCCATGGCCGGGAGGGATCCATATTCTGCCATGTCGGTCGAAAAAGGTTCTTCACGTCCGGTAAGTTTGCGCAACTGTTGCATCTGTAGGGCCTCCTCCGATTCTGCCTCCGCAATACGGGCGCTGATGTCGGCCGCTTTGGCTTTCAGCTCCAGCAGGTCGGCCGTTGTGCGCTGGCCGCGCGCGACAAGGGTACTAACCTTTTCAATCTGCCGCAATATAGTATCGTAGCTATCACTCAAACGCTCTGCGGTAAGGCGTGCCAGTATATTCCCGAGATAGGCGCGGGAAATGTCGGCCTTAATCTCCAGTGCGGTCTGCGCAGCTTCGTCCACGGCCGACATGGCCAGTGCACGGTTTGCTGCAATAGTGCTCAGTGTTGCAAATCCGTCAAATATTGAAAACGAGGCGCCGACAGAGGCGCTGGTCTGCCGCGTAAGCCGGTTCCTTACAATGACCAGTTCCTGCATATCGACGCTTCGTCCCCAATTGTAGTACTGATTGACATATAATTGAAGAGTGGGGAGCAATCTCATTTTTGATTGTATCAAATCAATCTGGCTCCTGCGCTTCTGCGCCTCTGCAAGCAGTATGGAGCTGTTGTGAGACAGTGCGTAGTCTATACAGCTGTCAAGGCGCCATGAAGGTGCCTGGGCTGTTGCCCCGGTCCATAAAGCTGTCAAAAAAGCCAATATCGTTGCAAATCGTTTCATTGCTCCCCGCCCATTCAAAAGTCAATACAGCTTACAGGGTTTCAGCCTCCACTACGGGCCCCTTGGGGGTGAAGAGGCTGACAATGCATTTTACAAGAAAACCGATTGCATAACCGATGTAGTAAAGCGCGCTCTGGGCGTTCTTGTCCACACCGCCGGTAACCAGGCAGCACTCCTGCAAGGAGACAGCCTCAAATGAGTTCATTGTCATGGCCTGACCCTCCCTATTTCAAAAGGTTGTAACCATCTTTGAACCCACTGATCAAGCTGGGGATGTAGTCATCAAGAAAATCCATAATCTTGCGGATAAGGGCTACGATGTTTCCAAGGTTGAATTCGGCGCCCACGCCGCCGCAAATGTACAGTTCGGAAGAATCCAATCCCTCCAGAACTGAACCACAAAATCTTTGTTCTTCCATAGTAATGATTGTTTAATGGTGTCTGCAAAGCAGGGCGTGCAGACTTCGCCCTATAAGTGAATGCGCATTCACATTTCAATCAGTTTGTCCGCTATCGGGATTTCATCGGCCTTGTGGGTGATCATTATCACGGTAAGGCCGCGGGTGGTGTTTTCTCTCTTTATCACCTCCAGCATCTTTTGCTGGGAAGCGGCATCGAGAGAGTTGGTCGCCTCATCCAGTATAAGTATGTCGGGTTGGCGGTAGAGCGCCGCCGCAATGGCAATCCTCTGCTTCTGCCCTCCGGACAGGCGGCATCCCGACTCACCCACAAGGGTCATTATGCCCCGGGGGAGGTCCCGGGCTATGTTTTCCAGTCCGAGGTCTACCATAAGGTGGGCTACCCGTTCCAGGTCGTAATCTTTCCGTTGTCCGGTTATGTTAAACAGTATCGAGTCGTCGAACAGCCTCACATCCTGAGGTACGATTGTCACTTTTCGACGCCATTTTGCAAGGTCAAACAGAGATATGTCAATCCCTCCCAGGGTGATGGTCCCCTTGGAAGGGGAGTAGAGCCGCATGGCCAGCGCCGCCAAAGAACTTTTGCCGCATCCGCTGCGCCCCTTCACTACCGTTATCTTGCCGGCAGGAATTGTGGCCTGGAAACCCTCAAGCAGGTTCATGGAGCCCGGGTAGCAGAAACTTACACCGTCAAACACCAGGTCGCCTTTCACCGGCGCCGGGTCGCTCCCGCCAGGGCGCTCTTCCTCCAGGTCCATAACCTCGAACAACCTTCTGGTGGAGATGCGGGTTTGCGTGACAAGGGAGCTGACTCCCACCAGTTGCCCAAGCGGTGCAGAGAAGAAAGTGGTGATGGAGTAGAACCCCACGAGCGTACCTACGCTCAGATCACCTTTCAAGATAATTAGTGATCCGGCGGAAAGGAGTACTACCGTGAGCAGTTTGGATACAGTCTCTGCAAGCACGCCGTACCCTCCTGCTACGCTTCCGCCCTTGTAAATCTTGTCACACAGCGCGGTATACTTGGCCCCGATGTTCCTGGAGGCTTCGTGCTCTGCCCCGGCGTACTTTATGCTTCTCACCGCTGCGATGCTCTCCACGCACCTCTTTTCAAAAAGGGTGCTGCCAGCAATAATCTCCCGGTTGTAGCGGTTGCCTGCCCTGGTTGCCATGTAGTAGATGGTAGTGTAAACCGGCACAAACATGGCTGTCAGCAGAGCCAGCTTCCATTGGAACGTGAACATCAGTATAAACGATGTCAGCAGGGTAAACAAACTTATTATCACAGATGATATGCCCTCGGTCACAAACCGCCGGACAGTATATGCATCGCCTATGCGGGAATTAATCTCGCCGGCGCCCCTTTGGCTGAAGAAAGCCACAGGCAGTCGGAACAGATGCAAGATGAATGAACCGATAATTGTCTGGTCGATGCCTGTGGCTGCGGTCAACAGAGTGTTGATCCTGATTTTACCGATAAGGAAAGCAAGAAATGAAAGAATAGTCATCGCCAGGGCTGGACCGGCAATGCGGCCGGCATCGCCCGAGGGGATGATTTTATCTATGAAATATTGCAGGAACAGGGAGAAGCTTATTCCCGCAAGGATATACAGCAGGGAGAAGGCGATACTCGCGGCAATCTCACCCCCAAACAGCGAAAGGAGTTTGCCGAGCCGCTCGCGGGTAGATATGGTCTCGTTGCCGGGGCGGAATCCGCTGCCGGGGGTAACCTCCACAAGGTATCCGCTCCACCGGCGGCATAGTTCCTCTCTGGAAATATGCAGGTTACGCCCTTCTGCCGGATCCATTACCAGTGCTCCCCTGGCGTCACAAGATAGCAATACTATAAAATGGGGGTCGCCCTCTGCAGTGGCAACATGCAGGATCGCCGGCAATTGTGAAGGGTCTATTGCCTGCAGGTCCTTGCCAGCCGACTTCAGGGGGCGGGCCTCCATATTAATCGCCTGGCAGGCATCCATAATACCCTTGATTGTTGTTCCCTCTATGGACGCCCCGCACGCCTGGCGGATATTGGCCAGCGGCAGAGACAGTCCCCAGTAGCGGGCGATGGCGGCTATGCAGGCCACCGCGCAGTCGGTACGGTCGTGTTGCTTGACAGGTTTAAAGTGTTTCATAGGTCGTTATGTTTTATATGCGAAGGGGGCTTGGAAACAGGAGAGGACCTCTGGCCCCGGGCCGGCCGTAACAAGAGCTTATACCCACTATAGAGCCGGACGTTCCGACGGTTCAGGGCCATGGCCGCTCTCCATTCCGTCTGCACAAATCCTTCCCTTCGTCAGCGGCAAAGATGGCCTCTAAACCGGCGATACGTGCGACAAATTCTCAAAATTTTGGGTTTTGAGAGCCGGAAACAGAAAAACTTTTTTTAAAAAAGCGACTTCAAATATGGAAACGCAGTTTCTACCAGATGGAGAAGTGGCTTGTATAGCCGTGATTCGGCTATTTTCTCCTCAGGAATGAACTCGAGCAGTCCATTGGCAGAATTCAGCACATATATGAGGGTGCCGACAATAAGTGCGGTGGTAATCAGGGCAAAGACCAGGCCCAGCAGCCGGTTGAGCCATCCGAGCATTGTGATTTTGAGCACCTTCTCCAGAAGTTTGCCCAGCAGGTTGAGCACCAGCGCCACCACTATGAATATGACTGAGAATGAGATGACCTTTATCCAGAAAGGTTCCAGATGCCACCTCTGTGTGATCCACTGGCCAATTGTGGCGGAGAATCTGACCGACAGGTAGAGGCCGAGGACAAGGGCCGCGAGAGCCACTATCTGCCTTACAAATCCGTCCTTTAGCCCGATGACTACAGCGGGGAGGAAGCAGGCCAGGATTATGAGGTCTATCGTGCCCATTCAAAGAGTTTTGATTTGCCGCAAATTTAGCAAATAATATTATCTTTGCCGTTCATAAATAGACAATAGTATGAGTTTTCCCGAGTATAAGAATTTTGATTTGGTTGAGGTCAACCGCACAGTGCTTGAGCAATGGCGCAAGGAGGATGCTTTCAAGAAGGTTTTGAAGCTCAGGGAGGGCGCTCCCAAATTCATCTTTTTCGAGGGTCCCCCGTCTGCTAACGGAATGCCGGGCATCCACCACGTGATGGCCCGCTCCATCAAAGATGCTGTGTGCCGCTACAAGACTCAGAGCGGTTACCTTGTAGAGCGCAAGGCGGGTTGGGATACTCACGGCCTCCCCGTGGAGCTGGGAGTGGAGAAGATGCTGGGCATCACCAAAGAGGACATCGGGAAAAAGATTTCCGTTGACGATTATAACCATGCCTGCCGCAAGGAGGTTATGAAATACACTGCCGAGTGGGTGAACCTCACGGAGCGCATCGGTTACTGGGTGGACATGGACAACCCCTATGTAACTTACGATAACGCTTACATAGAGACCCTCTGGTATCTGCTCAAGGAGATATACAAGAAGGGTTACCTTTACAAGGGTTACTCCATCCAGCCGTATTCCCCCGCAGCGGGTACCGGCCTTAGCACCCACGAGCTCAACCAGCCCGGTTGCTACCGCGACGTGAAGGATACAACCGTTACCGCACAGTTTGAGATTGTCAAGAACGGCGTTTCGCAGAAACTGTTCGATGATACGACCCTTCCGGTATTCTTCCTGGCATGGACCACTACTCCCTGGACACTCCCTTCAAACACTGCGCTTTGCGTAGGCCCCAACATTGATTATGTCAGGGTAGAGAGTGTGAATCCTTACACCAAGGAGCCTGCAGTGTATGTATTGGCAAAGGCCCTGGTTCCGGCACATTTTAACGACAAGAATCCGTTCCGCGTGCTCGACGGCGAGTTCAAGGGGCGCGATCTGGCCGGCATCGCATATAAGCAGCTGTTCCCCTGGGTCAACCCAGGCGAAGGCGCTTTCCGCGTGATTACTGGCGATTATGTTACAGTTGAAGACGGTACCGGTATCGTACATATAGCACCTACCTTTGGTGCGGACGATGACAAGGTCGCAAAGATTGCCGGCGTCCCTCCGATGCAGATGGTGGATGCCGCAGGCAACCGCATGCCGATGGTGGACCGCACCGGCAAGTTCTTCCTCCTGGAAGATCTCGATCCCGCATTCGTTAAGGATAACGTCAATACAGAGCTTTACGGCATGTATGCCGGCCGCTATGTGAAGAATGCCTATGATGCCAATCTCGGCCCTGACGACGCCACCCTTGATATTGACCTCTGCGTGGACCTCAAGCAGCAGGGCAAGGCCTTCAAGATAGAGAAACACGTCCACAGCTATCCCCATTGCTGGCGCACCGACAAGCCGGTTCTTTACTACCCTCTGGATTCCTGGTTCATCAAGACCACCGCAGTACAGGAGAAGATGGTAGAGCTCAACAAGACCATCACCTGGAAGCCGGAATCTACCGGTACCGGCCGTTTTGGCAAGTGGCTGGAGAATATCCAGGACTGGAACCTCTCCCGCAGCCGCTACTGGGGCACTCCGCTCCCCGTATGGCGCACAGAGGATGGCAAGCAGGCCAAGTGCATCGGCAGCGTAGAGGAGCTCTACAACGAGCTGGACAAGGCTGTTGCAGCCGGCGTCATGGCCAACAACCCGCTGCGCGACAGGGGTTTCGTACCGGGAGATTATTCAAAGGAAAACTACGATAAGATAGACCTTCATCGTCCGTATGTCGACGGATATTTCCTGGTATCCGACGATGGCCGCAAGATGGTCCGCGAGACCGATCTTATTGACGTATGGTTTGACTCCGGTTCTATGCCCTATGCGCAGGAGGGGCTCAGAAATATTGATAAACCGCAGTTCACCCAGTCGGCAGACTTCATCGCTGAGGGTGTTGACCAGACCCGGGGATGGTTCTACACGCTGCATGCAATCCACACTATGGTGAGCGGCACGTGTGCGTTCAAGAACGTGATTTCCAACGGCCTGGTGCTTGACAAGAACGGCAACAAGATGAGCAAGCGCCTGGGCAACGCAGTGGATCCGTTCAAGGCTCTGGACCAGTATGGTGCTGACGCGCTGCGCTGGTATATGCTCACCAATGCCCAGCCCTGGGACAATCTCCGCTTTGACGAGTCCGGGGTGGATGAGGTCCGCCGCAAATTCTTTGGCACACTATACAATACATACTCTTTCTTTGCGCTTTACGCGAATGTAGACAAGTTTGACCCCAAAGCGCCCAAGGCCCCTGCAAGCGCCCTTCGCGAGATTGACCGCTGGCTGGTGTCGCTGCTCAACACCCTGATCAAGGATGTTACCGCAGCTTACGAAAACTTTGACATCACAACCGCAGGCCGCCTGATTCAGGACTTTGTATGTGACAACCTGAGCAACTGGTATGTCCGCCTGAACCGCAAGCGTTTCTGGGGCGGCAGCATGAACGATGACAAGCTGGCTGCTTACCAGACGTTGTATGAGGCGCTCAAGGTTGTTGCCCAGCTCTCTGCGCCCAGTATGCCGTTCTATAGCGACCGCATCTGGCGTGACCTCGACCCCGAGGCTTGTAGCGTCCATTTCACCATGATGCCCAAGGCTGACGAGAGTCTCATCGATTCCGACCTGGAAGAGCGCATGAACCTGGCTCAGCAGAGCACCTCGATGGTGCTGGCCCTCCGCCGCAAAGTCGGCATCAAGGTACGCCAGCCGCTCGCAAAACTGGTGATTCCGGTGCTCAACGAGCATCTCCGCAACCAGTTTGAGAGGGTAGAGTCGCTTGTGCTGGGTGAGGTCAACGTTAAGGAGGTGGAGTACATTACCGATACTACCGGTCTGATCACCAAGAAGATAAAGCCTAACTTCAAGACTCTTGGCAAGAAGTACGGCAAGCAGATGAAAGAGATTGCGGCATTCTTTGCTACTATGGACCAGCCTACTATCGCTGCGATAGAGAGGTCAGGGGATTACACCCTAGCACTCCCCTCTGGCAACGTTGCTCTCACCACGGAGGATTACACAGTTTCTTCTGAGGATATGGAGGGATGGCTGGTTGCAAGTGAAGGCCAGCTCACTGTAGCGCTTGATGTCACCCTCACCGACGGGCTGCGCCGCGAAGGTGTCGCCCGCGAACTTGTCAACCGTATCCAGAATCTGCGCAAGGATAGCGGCTTTGACGTTACCGACCGCATTGACGTTACCATAGAGAATCTCCCGGAGGTGGCCGGTTCGCTCGCATTCTTTGAAGATTATCTTAAAGATCAGGTGCTGGCGCTCAATATTTCTCTGGGTAAGGATTTTGGCGGCGTCAAGGTGGAATGGGGTGATGATGCCGAGATAGAAATAAAGGTTGCCAGAGTTGCTTTATAAGCAAAACATAAGTATATTTACCATGTAAACAATTTTCGTCGTTATGGCAGACAATACAGAAAATAAAGAGAAGGTCAGGTACACCGATGCTGAACTTCAGGAGTTCAAGGAGATGATACTCGAGAAACTCGCAAAGGCAAAGGAGGAGTATGCAATCCTCAAGGGTAATGTGGACCACAGCTCCAGCAACGATACCGAGGATACATCCCCCACATTCAAGGTGCTGGAAGAGGGTGCTACATCTTCTGCAAAGGAGGAGCTCGGCCAGCTGGCTGCCCGTCAGTACAAGTTCATCCAGAATCTTGAGGCTGCACTGGTACGCATCGAGAACAAGACCTACGGCATCTGCCGCGAAACCGGCAAGCTGATTCCCAAGGAGCGCCTGCGCCTGGTGCCTCATGCCACCCTTTCGGTTGAGGCTAAAAACAAGCGTTAATGAAGATCTCCAAAGGGACCCGCCTGACGATTTTTGTGGTCGCCCTGTTAGTTATTGACCAGGTCATCAAGATTCTGGTCAAATCTAACATGACTCTGGGGCAGAGTATCCCTGTGTTTGGCAACTGGTTCCGGATCCACTTCATTGAGAATATGGGGATGGCGTTCGGGATGAGTTTCGGGGGCGGCATCGGCAAACTTCTGCTCACCTTGTTCAGGATAATCCTCGGGACCGCCATAATTTTTTATATCCGCGCACTTTTGAAGAAGCCCGACACTCCCACAGGGGTGTTGTATGGCCTTGCTGCGATCATGTGCGGTGCATTCGGCAATATAATAGATTCTCTCTTCTACGGCCTGGTTTTCAGCGAGAGCACATTTACCCAGGTTGCGACCATGTTCCCGGAGGGAGGTGGTTATGCGGGGCTGTTTTTCGGCAAGGTCGTAGATATGTTCTATTTCCCGATCATTGACACCACATTCCCGGATTGGATGCCCCTGGTAGGTGGCAAACCTTTCCGCTTCTTTGATGCCATCTTCAATTTTGCCGATTCGTGCATCACCGTGGGTGCAATCTATCTGCTGATATTCCAGTGGAAGTTTTTCAGCAAGAAATAGTTATCGTTCAAATAGTTTCAGGATTTTCATCTTAATCTGCCCGGCTTTGCCGTCGTAAGGATGTTCTCTTAGCGGCAGGTTTAAGCGGGTGTGCCCTTTCAACACTGTCTGCGGATGTGTGAACTCCCGGAAGCCCCATTCGCCATGGTATGCTCCCATTCCGGAGTGGCCTGTGCCGTTGAACGGCACCCCCTTTACCATCATGTGTATGCAGACTTCGTTGATGCAGCCGCCGCCAAACTGCAGTGTCTGCATGGTGCGGTTCGCCCAACGCATGTTGCTGGTAAACAGATATATTGCCAGCGGGTGTTCGCGGTCTGCGATGGTCTCCATAAGCGCGTCAACCTTCGCGTCTTTGAAAGGTACGACCGGCAGCAGGGGGCAGAAGAGCTCGTGTTGCACTATTTGCTCGTCTTTTTGTACCGGATAGATCAGGGTGGGGGCATAGCGGAAGGTCTGCCGGTTTCCCGTCCCTCCAAAAATAATGCGGTCACGGTATTCATCGGCCAGCCGGGCGCATTTCTCCCACGCGCTTTCGGTAATGAGTTTCGGATACTCCGGATTCTCTTCCGCGTGTTCGCCAATCTGGTTGATGAAGGCCTGTTTAAGTTCTGAAAGGAACTGTTCCGCCACCTCTTCTGCCACGGCAATCTGGTTTATATTGATGCAGACTTGCCCGGCGTTCAAGAGTTTGAAGAAGGCTATCTTCCTGGCAGCGTCTTTAAGGTTGGCATCGGCACGCACGATGCACCAGTTGCCGGTTTCGCCGCCAAGCTCAAGCGCCACGGGGGTGAGGTTCTTTGCGGCTTCTGTCATCACATGTTTCCCGACGGCAGGGGAGCCGGTGTAGAATATTTTGTCAAACCGCTCTGCAAGGCACAAGTCAGCTATTTCATGTCCGCCGTCTATGAGGGTCACGTATTCTGGCGGGAAAAACTCCGCGAAGAAGCGTTTGAGCGCCGCAGTGCTGGCGGAGGATTTGCTTGAGGCTTTGACAATTACAGTGTTGCCTCCCGCCATTGCGGCAGCCACTACGCCGATGGTGAGCAGGATGGGGAAGTTGAACGGACTGATTACCAGGGTTACGCCATATGGCATCTTATACACTTTGGTGGTGAGGCTTGGGAAGCACGTCAGGCCGCTGAAATGCCGCTCAGGTCGCGCCCACCGTCGCAGTCCGGCCAATATCTCGTTGATTTCTGTGATGGCAGGGCCGATGTCACACAGATATGCCTCCAGCTGGCTGCGGCCCAAATCTTTGGCCAGTGCCTCTTCAAACTCTTTTTTGTACGCTATTATTGCGTATTTGAGCCGCCTGAGCTGTTTGATGCGCCAGCTTACGGGCAGTGTCTCGCCGCTGCGGAAATATCGCCGCTGCGCCGCCACTATCTCGTGTATTGCGCTGCCGGCATTTTCCATTGTTTTTTCTGCTAAACTCATAAGTGCAAATATAGTCAAAGGTCCCGAACTAAATTAGCATATATATTAAACACTGATTTGTATTCAACGAAGAATCGCTCGGGTCAGATGCCTCCGCTTGCAATGCTTTATGGGCAAAAAACTGCCCTTGAGAGCATTCAAACCCCGGACTATATCTGACCCTTCGCTCTTCGCCAGCAGTCCCGCCACCGCGCTGTTACGTTTCTTTCTGGGCTCCATGAAACTTTGGCGGGAGCGCTACCTTTTTCTTTATTAAAGCCCCAGTGACGGGCGCTGTCGCAGGGGACGGGTAGTTCAGCCGCGCATCTCCTGGCGCTTTGGCGGGACAAGACAGGCTTTTGTAAAAAATCATTATATATGTGCAAAGCGAAACCAGCAAGCAAACATACTTTCAAGCGATTTCAACTATTTGGTCCTATGCCAAACAGATGTTTATACATGGATACCTTTGACGGATTCATAAGTCAGAAACGTTTGGCTATGCGGCGGAATTTGCTTTCCTTTAGACCGTTAAAACGATATTTAGCAGCCTCTCATATTGCCGATAATGCGTAATCTACGCGGCTAAGAATTCAGAAGGTGTACTTCCTGTGATTTTCTTGAACAGCCGACTGAAATGATGGGGATATTCGAAGCCCAGCAGGTCGGCCACTTCGCTTACGGTAAGGCCCTTCATCATGAGATTCTTGGCCTGATTGATTACAAAGCTGTGGATATAGCCGATGGCGGTGCCGTCGGTGGCTTGATGGATTATATCGCCGAAATATCGGGCGGAATAAGCCAGCTGCGAAGCGCACCATGCGACGGTGGGGAGCCCCATCTCATGCTGCAGGCCCCTGGAGAAATACTCAACCAGAAGGCGGTGGAAGCGTTTGAGGATGTCGCTTTCACCGCTTTCTTTCTGTGTGATCTGGCGCAGGTAGATTCGCTGGCAGTATTCCAGAATCAGTTTAAGGTAGCTTGTAAGGATATTCCTGAGAGCAGCTGAATCCTAGTTCTCTTGCATTTCTTTCCGCATAGTGACTAGAAGCAGAGAAAGGCGTTCGTATTCTGAGGACTCCATCCTGAGCCAGTCTGTATCGAAGTAAGAGAAAAAATGGTATCCTTCCATTTTCCCTTCGAGCGGAGATCCTTTCAACAATTCCGGCGACCAGAGCAAAGCCCAGCCGTTGATGTACATGGGCGTTCCGTTGTCTTGTCCTCCGCCTATCTGTCCGGGAGCTACGGCAATGATGGAACTGTCTCCAACGACAATGGATTTAGTGCCATAGGACAGGTGTTTAGGGAATTGCTGCTGGATGAAAAGGCCGTAAACTCCATAGTTATTGAGACTGCTCCGGAAAGGAGAAACCTCGTCATAGCTGATAAGCGCCAGCTGGGGGTGCAGGACGGGAGCACCTACATACTCGGCATAGACATTGGGGTTATCGACCTTCAGGATCTTCTTCATAACCTTGCAAAGATAGCGAAAGCTGCGAAATTGGTATAAAGACCGCTAATTTCGACACGAAAAGTTGCAAGGTTCGATGTACATTTGCACTGTGAAACAGGTCCATATGAAAAGATTTACCACATTACTGTTTGCTTGCCGTTCTTCCTTAGCTCTTCTTTCATGCGAGAAGATTGAACCCGTCGATATTTCTCAGACCCAGAAAGAAGAGAAGAAACAGTCGGAGGAAAACAATAACAACTCCAACAACAACGATCAAATTGCTAATATGGTTATAGACATCACCGCAGGCGGAAGGACCATCACCGCCACGCTGACCGATAATGCCACCGCCAAGGAACTGGCCGGGAAACTGAAAGCTGGCGCTATTACCGTCCAGATGAAAGCCAATGGGTTCGAGCATTACGGCCCGCTGGGATTCTCGCTGACGAGCCATAACGAGCAAGTCACGGCTGTATCCGGAGATATCATGCTCTACAACAGCAATAACATATGTGTGTTCTATGGCAACAACAGCTGGTCATACACCCCGCTAGGGAAGGTAGATGGCTTCTCTGCCGATGAGTTGAAAGCATTTTTCGGCACAGGCGACATCTCTGTTACCTATTCAATAAATAACGCGTTATGAAAAAGATAATCACCGTCCTTGCAGGCATAGTCCTCGTGGCATCCTGCTGCAACAACACAAACACAAACACAAACGATATGGACCTTACGCAAGAATGGGACAAGACGTTCCCGAAATCCGACCTGGTGGAGCACTCCAAGGTCACTTTCCACAACCACTACGGCATCACTCTGGTGGCCGATATGTATGTCCCGAAGGGCGCAGAAGGAAAACTGTCCGCCATCGCGGTGAGCGGCCCCTTCGGTGCCGTAAAGGAGCAGTCCAGTGGCATCTATGCCCAGCACATGGCCGAAAGGGGGTTCCTCACCATCGCCTTCGACCCGTCCTTTACCGGTGAGAGCAACGGCGAGCCCCGCCGGACGGCATCACCGGACATCAATACGGAGGACTTCCTGGCCGCCGTCGATTTCCTTTCCAACCACGAACTTGTGGACCCGGAGCGCATCGGCATCATCGGCATCTGCGGCTGGGGCGGCATGGCCATCAATGCGGCGGCGCTCGATCCGCGTATCAAGGCTACGGTCACTTCCACCATGTACGATATGACCCGCGTCGCAAGGGAAGGCTACTTCGGAAGCGCCGACAGCGAGGAGGCCCGCGACGCGCAGCGCAAGGCCTGGGCCGCCCAGCGGACGGAAGAATACCGCACCGGAGACCATAAGCGTGCAGGCGGAGTGGTGGACCCGCTCCCGGACGATGCTCCATGGTTTGTCAAGGATTACCATGACTAC
>JAFSUF010000028.1 GCA_017445425.1 Bacteroidales bacterium
ACGGCCAGGAGCTGGAGACCCTCAAGGGCGAGGTGAAGAAGATCTGCGGAAAGGACGTCCAGATCAATATCTACGAGGTTAAGCGTCCCGAAGCTGACGCCAATATCGTTGCCAACAACCTCGCACGCCAGATCGAGGGCCGCGTATCATATCGCCGCGCCATCAAGATGGCTGTCGCTTCCACCATGCGTTCCGGCGCCGAGGGTATCAAGATCCTCATCAGCGGCCGCGTAGGTGGCGCCGAGATGGCCCGCAACGAACTCTACAAGGAAGGCCGTACCCCTCTGCACACTTTCCGTGCAGACATCGACTATGCACTTGCAGAGGCTCACACCAAAGTTGGTGTCCTCGGTATCAAGGTTTGGATTTGCAACGGTGAGGTCTATGGCAAACGCGACCTCAATCCCAACGCAGGCGTAGCAGCTGCAACCAACGCAGGTGAGCGCCGCGAACGTCGCGGTGGCCGTGACGACCGTCGTGGCGAGCGCCGCGGTGGCGAACGTCGCCCCCGTCGTGAGGCATAGTAAACATCCGGACGATACGTCAGAAAGCCAATCCGAACGGGTTGGCTTTTTGTTTTGCCGCACCGCCGGCGTTTTGCTCCTCACAGATGCCTCCGCCTGTCCTACCCCAGAAGCGCCATGGCACCTTTCCCCCTGATTATCACCCCATTATGCAATGTCCCTTGCGTAAATTTACGCAAGGGAAAACATGGAAAGCGTTGATACTCAGCGAGAAAAGTGCCACAGGAACAGACCGTCCGGGCACAAAAAAACCGGCCTGCAAACGGCCGGTTTTTTTGCGGTAATAAAGAATCGCTTATTCTGCGGGGGTCTCAGCGGCACCCTCTTCTGCGGGAACAGCCACGGTATTTGCGGGGAACTCAGGCTCACCCTCTGCAGGAGCTGCCTGCTGAATCTGATTCTCGATGCTGCTTGCCGCGCCACTGGAGGCCTTGGGGGTGAAGAAAGTTGCCACTACGCAAAGAACCAGCACGACAGCGGCCAGAACCCATGTGGTCTTCTCCAGGAAATCCGCGGTCTGACGTACGCCGAAGGTGGTGTTGCCGGCAGCAAAGTTGGCTGCCAGTCCGCCGCCCTTGGAATTCTGTACAAGCACGATAAGTGTCAGAAGCACGCTGGCTACCACGATAATTACCGAAAGTGTGATATAAATAGCTTGCATATTATTGAATATTATTTGTTTCTGCTCTATTTAGGGGGTGCAAAGTAAGTACTTTTTTTGCGATATAACAAATTTATGATACTCTACCACTGTGCCACCGATGCATTGAATATATCCTCCACGAGGGTTTCGACAATCTCGTCGCACAGCGAAGCCTCCACCTCATCCAGCGACAGGTCTGCGTCATAATCCTGATATGCGGCAAACGACTTCTTCTCAAAACTCTCTTCCGGGTGCTTGAAATTCTCAAAGGTCGCCTTGCACGTCACCGTGAGACGGTTCTGGGCCGCGGACTCGTCTTTAGAAACACCCTGCGCCTTTACATCATAAGATTCTACCGTAACAACAAGCAGCAGGTCGCCATCCATCTCCACCTGCTCCAGGCTGGTGAGTTTTTTGAACTTGTCCTTCATGGCCTCGGTGAGGTCGTTGGCCAGCGCAGGATTCACCTTCATTGCGTTGTTCTCCACCGGCTCTATGGTGATGGTATGCACGTCGGGGCGGATGGATGTGCCCGAGAACGAATAAATGCCGCACCCGCCGGCGCAAATAGCCACCGCCAGCAACATCAAGGCTTTCAAATATTTTGTCATAACCCCAATTCTTTTATCTTCCGGTATAACGTACGTTCTGATATGCCCAGTTCGGCCGCGGCCTCCTTGCGGTTGCCGCGATGCTTCTCCAGTGCCTTCACAATCAGTTCCGACTTCTTGTCGTTTATAGAAAGGTTCTGGTCTGCGTCCTGCTCCACCGGAGCTTCTGGCTCGTGATAAACCTCCTGAACCGGCTGCTCCTCCACCCCGACCGGCTCGTAGGGATGTACCTCGGCCGCTTCGCTGCTCTCCACAATCAGGTTAGAATGCTGCGGCATGTATTTCCCGCCGGAGGGAGCCTGCTCCTGGGAGTCAAGACGGGCCTTGAGATTCTCAATGTCCTGCTTGAGCTGCATTATCATCTTGAAGATGATGTCGCGGTCGCTCATATAATCGGCAGCGGCACTGCCCGCCAGGGCGGGGAGCGATATGTTGAGGTCGTTCTGCAGGTATTTCTCCAGGGTCCGGCTGTCTATTATGCGCTCGGTCTCCATTACGGATATACGCTCCGCCACGCTCTTCAGCTCCCGCACATTTCCGGGCCAGCCGTAGTGCTCCAGCTTGTCCACGGCATCAGGGGTAAGCCGGATGGCGGGCATCATGTATTTGTTTGCGAAATCCAGGGCAAACTTGCGGAACAGCTTGTGGATATCCTCCTTGCGGTCGCGGAGGGCAGGCATACGGATAGGGACTGTGTTCAGGCGGAAGTAGAGGTCCTCGCGAAACCGGCCCGATTCGATAGCGCGCCGCAGGTCTATATTTGTGGCGGCCACCACGCGGACATTGGTCTTTTGTATCTTGGATGACCCGACCTTCATGAACTCGCCCGTCTGGAGCACGCGCAACAGGCGCACCTGGGTGGAGAGGGGCAGCTCTGCCACCTCATCCAGAAAGAGGGTGCCGCCGTCGGCCTCCTCAAAATAACCCTTGCGTGTCTCCGAGGCCCCGGTGAAAGATCCCTTTTCGTGACCGAACAGCTCAGAATCTATAGTCCCCTCCGGGATCGCACCGCAGTTTATGGAGAGATATGCGTTATGCTTACGGGGGCTGTTATAATGGATTATCTGGGGGATGAACTCCTTGCCTACGCCGCTCTCTCCGGTAACCAGCACAGACAGGTCTGTCCTGGCCACCTGCATAGCAATGCCGATGGCGCTGTCTAATGCGGCAGAATCCCCGATGATGCCAAACCGCTGCTTTATGGATTCAAAATTCATAGCTGCGAATTTACAATTTTTTCGCCACATGTTTTTGATTATTATTATATTTGCCCCAAATCAGAAAGAAAAAACAAAATCTATATCAATTATCTATTTA
>JAFSUF010000029.1 GCA_017445425.1 Bacteroidales bacterium
TCCACCAATGCCAATGCAGAATCCTTCAACGCTAAAGTCAAAGCTTTCAGAGCCTCTCTCAGAGGTGTTTCAGATATTAACTTCTTCCTTTTCAGACTACAGAAAATCTATGCTTGAAACACAGGGTTTTCCCGGTGACCCCAGGGGTCTCCAAACGCACTGTGTTAGCCACAATGAAATCGTTTCACTCTATTCTTCTTGTAAGCCTTTTGCTTGCATTGTGTTCTTGCATAGAACAACCCGACCAACCGGAAGAACAAAAGAGCCTGCCGGTGACCATATCGCCGACACTGACAAAAGTCACGGAAACCAATTTTGACAATGGTGATGCCATCGGCCTGTCCATTATCTCCTCCACAGAAAGCTACGCCGACAACCAGAAGCTCACCTTCAACGGCTCCGTTTTCACCGGGTCGCTTTACTGGTATTCCGACCAGTCACAGGCTTCTACCCTGAAAGCCTACTACCCGTACAGTGCGGGAGGCGCCACCACGTTCAGCGTCCAGACCAACCAGTCAGGCGGCCTGTCCTCATCCGACTTCGTGTCGGCCGTCCAGCAAAATGTATATCCGTCGGAGAACTCTGTGCCCATGATATTCAAGCATCAGCTGACACGGTTAAACATCAAGGTCGTCAACAACTCCGGGAACGCCTACTCTAACCTGAAGATAGAAAATGCCGTTCCCAGAGCGATAATCAGCGCCTCTTATACCGCCTCCGGCGATATGTCCGCCTCGCCGGTGTCGATTGTGCCCTACAAGGCTGCCGAGGACCATTATTATGCCATTATCCCGCCGCAAACCACCTCTGTCGCCGTATCCTTAGTTCAAAATGGTCAGACTGCCAGCTATAGCATCCCTCAGGTGGAGTACCTGCCGGGGCATGAACACGACATGACCGTTACCATAGACAAAGATAAGGTACATGTCACAGTCACCGGCACCATCGAGGGGTGGGCCAGCATCGATAACCCAGTTGTATATACAGAGAGGAAGGTCAGGAAGATATACTGGAAGCGCACCGAACACGGGGCAGAAGATTATGAAACTGCCACATTATCCTACGATACACAAGGGAGACTCGCAGAAGCGCTTATAGAGTATCGCGAACGCTCAATTTCCAGTGGCAGTATGGAAGACTATTCTATACCAATAAAGGGTTATTATGGCAACGATAAGCTTCAAGTAGCCACTCTTGATGATACAGAGGTTGAGCTGATGGAGTTTTATTATAATGACGGAATTATTGAATACGTTGAATATGAAAGTACTCGAACTGACTTGCAATACGACAATGAACATCATCTCTTATTCTATGGAGATAATAAGTATGTATGGCTGGGTAATGATGTTATTAAGAACCAATACAAGAATGGCGACAAATACACAACTTGGACCGTTTTGTATCCCTCCGATTACCTTGATTTGGATAACTTGTCAGCTATTTTCATAGCTGATGATGATGAGCTCCCTTACTATATTATTTCAATATTTACTGATGGTGCATGGCCGCCTGCAAGCGAGCATTTGCCCGAAGCTAGTAACGGTCTCAGATTTGAATATACCCTCCTGCCGGATGGTCATGTTCGTGAGATGAGAGGGTACATGGATGGTGAGGATGATTCCTGTTTTGCGATTAAACTCTACTTCACGGACGAGCCGGAATCCGACGATGTTGGTTATTCGATAGTGCCGGAAGCCGTAGATCTGGGCCTCAGCGTAAAATGGGCCAGCTGCAACCTTGGAGCCTACAAGCCGGAGGACTATGGCGACTACTACGCGTGGGGAGAAACAACGACCAAGGAGAATTATAGTTGGGAGACTTACAAGTGGTGTAACGGTTCCGAGAACTCTCTCACGAAATACAATACTGACATTTCTTATGGTAAAGTGGATAACAAAACAGTTCTAGAGCCGGCAGATGACGTGGCTAACGTAAAACTTGGCGGCAAATGGAGAATGCCGACAGTCAGTGAGGTTAACGAATTGATTTCCACAAAGGACAAAGCAAGTTACCAGTGGGAGTGGAAGTCTCTAAGCGGCCATAATGGGTGGCTGGTTACTTATCTTGCGAACAACAATTCCATCTTCCTCCCTGCAGCTGGCATTCGGGGAGATAACAATGTCTACCAGGTTGGTTCTATTGGAGGTTGCTGGTCTTCTTCTTTTTACAATCCTGACGACTATGATTCTCCTTACCAACTTGCCCCATATGAAGTATGTACACTGGCCTTCGGCTCTGATTATGTAATGATGGACAGACCTGGTTGCATGCGTTACTACGGGATCCCTGTCCGCCCCGTCTCAGAATAAGGGGTATTCCATATTATAAATTCAACTTTTCTGATAACATGAAATCGTTTCACTCTACTCTTTTTGTAAGCCTTTTGCTTGCATTGAGTTCTTGCGTAGAACCTGTTCCCGGTTCCGACGAAGGGGGGAGCGACACCGATAATCCTGCGGCTTATTCAAAACGTCCGGTAAGGAAAGTATATTGTAAAAACGGAGATTTCTCGAGCGCAGAGCTCTCCTATGACAAAAGCGGCAGACTCACAGAAGTCAGATTGGAAGGCGGAGAGATTAACGGCAACGCTGTCTTAAAAGCACATTATGGCTCTGATGTCAGGCAAATCTATTTCTATCTCGACGGGAGCAGTGATATCATGGAGTTTCTCTACGAGAAGGGAAAAATTGTCAAGATGGACTATAATGACGATGATGAATACTATTCGTTTGTGTATGACAAGCAGGGGCATCTATCCTATTTGAATCTCAACGACTATGACGACCTGGATCATTACACATGGCTGGGCAATGATTTGGTTAAACTTGGTTCTGATTATAGCGTCGTGCCCTCGTCTTATTATGACTACGATTATTTGTCTTCGCTGCTAAACATGGCGAGCGGGTACAATACCATGATATACTTTGTGTCCATGGTAACCGACGGCGCATTTCCTCCTGTGAGCGAACATTTGCCCGAAGCTAGTAACGGTCTCAGATTTGAATATACCCTCCTGCCGGATGGTCATGTGCGTGAGATGAAATGGTACAGGGAAGGAAAGAATGATCTCGTCTTTGCAATTAAACTCTACTTCACGGACGAACCGGAAGCCGACGACGTCGGGTACAACACTGTAGCCAAAGGTATCGGGTATGGAACTGTGCCGGAGGCCGTGAATCTGGGTCTCAGCGCCAAATGGGCCGGCTGCAACCCAGGGGCCTTCAGGTCGGGGGACAATAGCGGGAATTAATTATTTAAATGAAATACTTATGACCCCAAAAAGAAGTCTTTGGCGTTTGATGCCCCTTATGATGGCGGCAATAGCGATTATTGGCTTGTCGTCGTGCCAGAAACTGACGGGTGGCGGCATGATCGGCTGGTACACCGACTTGAGCAAGGTTGCGAAGCAATCCGACTTCAACGTCATCAACGAGGCTATCGACAGTAAAGAAGTGTTGTCTTCTTATCGCACCGGAAAGTATATTGCATCCTACGACCTGTTTATTGGAAGTGACGGGCAGTACAACGATTCGGCTGCATCATTCGGACGGTTACGCTTTACCATTCCGACTGTAATCAACACCATCCGGATTGTCGACAGCAATACCCTCATTTTCTATGTTGGGTATCTCTATGTAGATGGCAGAGGTTATGGAGACGCAGTTTACAAACTCTATGCAGGACGCATCTTTGGCAACATGGCATATTATGGCTCCCCCTCATACTATACTTATGCAAAGGCCGACAACAAGATTCTCGTCTCCAACGGCGATATTTACACCATTGTTGACGGAGGCCTGATTAAGGACGGCGGTTCTTCCCGCCTGAGCAAGTATGACCCGACCCAGAGACATTAATCAACGGCGTACCCTTTAATCAGATTGGAGTGGTGTGTGCATTTTTTGCACATACCACTTTTGCATCAAATTCGCTATCGCGACCGACCGAAATCGTCGTCTTATCTTCATGACTGCGGCCTTACCGGCAAAACTCGAGCGCGGGGACGTTTTTGTATATACCTGTAAGTCAATTATTTATCATTATAATGGTTGCTCTCGCCCTTCTCCAGACCGGGCGAGAGCGAGTATTCCTATTCTAATATATTGTCCTTCAGCTTTTTACAAATAACCAATCCGCGCTCGCCTACCTGCAAACTCTCGCAGGCTGCTCAAGTATGACGGAACACATCAGCGAAGGCTTCTGCCAAAGGTATTCACATAGAGCAGATTCTGGGCAATTACAGCAACTACGCCCACGAGAAGTAACCATTAGGATAATTCTAAGATAAAAAAGGTGAGGCTGTAAGCCGGGTTCCGTAAGCGCCTTGCGGCGCCCCTCTGTCATTTATCTTTCGCAGCCTACCCCCCGGCAAAGGGCGGGCAGCCCTTATGTGCCGGTATATTTGGCCTTGCAGCGCGCGGGCGCGTACCGGAAGTGCGTCGCCGCACATCCCCGTGGGCTCTTACCCCACATTTTCACCCTTGGTCCGCCGTGGCGGGCCGGTTGTTTTCTGCTACGCGCGACATAAGCTTACGCCCATCTGTGCTTTCCACAGCGCGCCGCCCTGTGCTGTCCGGACTTTCCTGAGATGCCATAATGCATCCCCGACAGAGCGCCTCACCTGAAGGGACCGCAAAGGTATAAATAATTTGACAGACAAAAAACGACGGGCGCTAGGCCTCATCGTCATAAATGAAATTCTCCGGATGCTTTGCCGCCACCCCAAGTGACTTGTAGTGCCTCTGCAGCCGAAGGGTATCTTCCCTCATATCGTCGGTAAGCGGGAACACCTCGCCAAAGCTTATATACTTCTCCTTCCAGTTGATGTATCCGGCATAAACCGGCACCCCGGCCTTTGCGGCAATTATGTGATAACCCGTTTTCCATCTCTTCACAGGTTTGCGGGTTCCTTCCGGTGCGAGACCGATGAGTATCGTGTCGTACGTATTGAAAGCCTCCACCATCTGCATTATGGCGCTGGCGCCGCCAGTACCTGTCTTTCTGAGCGGAATTGCCCCCCACTTGCGGATAACCGGCCCCACGGGCCAGAAGAAGAAACTCTCCTTGACCAGGATGTGCATCGGCGCATCGTTTGAGCGGGCGTAGAGAAAAGAGATTACAAAATCCCAGATGCTGGTGTGGGGCACACCCAGCACCAGGGCTTTCTTTGCCGCAGGGAATGCGGGGTCGGGCTTCCAGCCCAGAATCCGAGTAAGTATAAATCTTGCCGTTGAAGGTTTCATTGCCTACTGTGCCTCCTCCACATTGTCTATGTCGCTGCGCAGATTGTCGCGGATAAAATCCAGACGGATATTGTCGTTCTCGCCCATATAGAACTCCAGCAGGTCTGCCACCGGATCGTCACCCGACAGATGGACCTTTTCCAGACGGATATCCTTCCCTATGAACCCCTTGAACTCCTCCGGCGATATCTCTCCGAGACCTTTGAACCGGGTCACGGTGGAGTTCTTCATCTTGCCGGTGGCGGCATCCTTCTCCGCAGTGTTGTAGCAGTACACGTTGTGGGTCTTGTCCGCCACCCTGAAGAGAGGAGTCTGCAGGATATACAGGTGCCCCTGACGGATTAGTTCCGGGTAGAACTTAAGGAAGAAGGTGAGCAGCAGCAGCCGGATGTGCATACCGTCCATATCGGCATCGGTAGCTATCACCACATAGTTGTAGCGGAGGTTGTCCAGGTCTTCGTCTATATTGAGCGCAGCCTGCAGCAGCGAGAGTTCTTCGTTCTCATAGACATCCTTCTTGGTGGCCTTGTGGCTGTTGAGCGGCTTGCCCTTGAGGCTGAATACCGCCTGGGTGTTAGTATCGCGGATCTTCTTGATGGAACCGCTCGCACTGTCGCCCTCGGTGATGAAAATCATCGTGGCGTCGCGCTCGGCATTCTTGTCGTTGTAGTGTATCTTGCAGTCGGAGAGCTTCTTGTTGTTGAGGGAGGCCTTTTTAAGGCGCTCCTTTGTCTCTTTGCGCAAACCCTGAATAGCTTTGCGGTCCTTCTCTGAAGACAGGATCTTTGCCAGCAGGATATCGGCCACATCCTTGTGCTGATGGAGGTAGTTGTCCAGTTCGAGGCTGATAAAGTCGCCCACGAACTTCTGCATGGTGAGCCCCTCCTTGTTCACCACCTTGCTGCCCAGCTGAACCTTTGTCTGGGCCTCGAATTCGGGCTCGTCCATGCTGATGGCGATGGCCCCGACTATCGACTGACGGGCGTCGGCCGGGGTGAAATCTTTCTTGTAGAAATCCTTGAGTGTCTTGCCTATGGCCTCGCGGAAGGCCGCCACGTGGGTACCGCCCAGGATAGTGTTCTGGCCGTTGACGAAAGAAGAGATGTTCTCCCCGTACTTGTTGCCGTGGGTCATCACTATCTCTATATCTTCTCCTGTCAGGTGGATCGGGGGATAGAGCGGCTCTTCGTCTATGTTGTCGTTGAGCAGGTCCAGCAGACCCTCGGAGGATTTATATGCGGTCTTGTTGTAGTTGAGGGTGAGGCCGGTATTGAGATAGGCGTAGTTTTTCACCATCTCCACGATATACTCCTCGTTGAAATTGTATCCCGGGAATATCTCATCGTCAGGAGTGAAAACCACCATGGTACCGTTGCGCTCCGAGGTCGGCTCCTCACCCTGGCCGGTGATTTCACCCTTGGAGAAGGTGGCCCATTTGGTGGCGCCGTCGCGGAACGACTGAACCTTGAAGAATGATGAGAGGGCGTTCACCGCCTTAAGGCCGACGCCGTTCAAACCGACGCTCTGCTTGTAGGTCTTGTTATTGTATTTACCGCCGCTGTTCAGCCGGCTCACAGCCATAATCATGGCTCCGAAGGGGATGCCGCGGCCCCAGTCGCGCACGGTAACGGTCTTATCTTCCAGTGTTATGTCTATGCGCTTGCCGCTGCCGCTGCGGAACTCGTCCACGGAGTTGTCTATCACCTCCTTGGTGAGCACGTAGATACCGTCGGTGGAGTCGCTGCCGTCGCCCCTGCGGCCAATGTACATTGACAGCCGCTGGCGGATATGCTGGACATCTTCAAGATGTATGATGCTGCCCTCGTCGTATTCGTACTGGGGTATGTTCAGATTGCCTGTTTCTTCACTCATCTGGTCTCTCTCCTATTTCTGTCTGATAAAAATCTGCAGCGGACATCCCTGGAAATCAAAATGTTCGCGCAGCTTGTTCTCCAAAAAGCGCTTGTACGGGTCGCGGATATACTGCGGGAGGTTGCAGAAAAATGCGAACGCCGGAAAGGCGGTGGGGAGCTGTGTGATATACTTGATCTTGATGTATTTCCCCTTCCATGCCGGCGGCGGATAGTTCTCTATCTCTGGCAGCAAAGCCTCATTCAGCACGGAGGTGGATATCCTGCGGGAGTAATTGTCATATACGTGCTGGGCGGCATCCAGGACATCCAGGATGCGCTGTTTTTTCAGCACCGATGTAAAAATGATGGGAATATCATTATATGGCTGCAGACGCCTCTGGATTGCCTCGCGATATTCTTTCATGGTGTTGTTGTCCTTTACCACCGTATCCCATTTGTTCACCACCAGCACGCACCCCTTGCGGTTGCGGTTGATGATGTTGAAGATTGACATATCCTGCGCCTCGATCCCTTGCGAAGCATCCACCATCAGTATGCATACATCAGAGTTCTCTATCGCCCGGATGGCACGCATCACAGAATAGAACTCGAGGTCCTCGGTAACCTTGCTCTTCTTGCGCAGGCCGGCGGTGTCCACCAGCATGAATTCGTGTCCGAATTTGTTATAGTGGGTCGATATTGCATCGCGGGTGGTGCCTGCTACCGGAGTCACAATGTTGCGGTCCTCTCCAAGAAGGGCGTTGGTGAGCGATGACTTGCCCACGTTGGGCTTGCCCACCACGGCTATATGCGGCAGCCTGGGACCCTCTTCCTCTGCCACCTTGCTGTCGGAGGGGAGTTTCTCCAGCACGGCATCCAGCAAATCGCCGGTACCGCTCCCCGTAGCAGATGATATCGAGAAGGGTTCGCCAAGTCCAAGGGCGTTGAATTCATAGACTCCGTATTGCTTCTCGCTGGTGTCCACCTTGTTCACCGCCAGCACCACCGGCTTTCCGCTGCGGCGGAGTATATCGGCAATCTCGGCGTCGAAATCGGTGATGCCGGTGGCCACCTCAACCATAAAGATCACCAGGTCACTCTCCTCTATTGCAATCATCACCTGACTGCGGATTGCGCTCTCAAAGACATCGTCGCTGTTTACCGTAAATCCGCCGGTATCCACCACGCTGAATTCGTGGCCGCTCCACTCGCACTTGCCGTAGTGGCGGTCTCGCGTCACACCCGATACATTGTCTACAATGGCCTGGCGCATACCCACCAGGCGGTTGAAGAGGGTCGATTTGCCCACGTTGGGCCTTCCTACTATAGCAACTAAGTTATTCATAATACTTTAGAATGCCGGGTTAGCATACATTACCACATCATCTTTAGTGATGGTGTCACCGGAGAGGATCAACAGCCTCTCCACCACATTGCGCAGCTCGCGGATATTGCCGGTCCAGGACTTTTTCTGCAGCTCCTTGTAGGCGCCAGGCTCGACCTTGCGGCGGAGCATACCGCTCTCGGAGCATATCTGCTCGATGAAATAATCCACCAGCAGGGGGATGTCATCAATACGTTCGCTCAGGGCGGGCACGTGGATAAGTATCACGCTCAGGCGGTGATACAGGTCTTCGCGGAAATTACCCTTAGCAATCTCGTCTATCAGGTTCTTGTTGGTTGCCGCAATTACGCGGACATTTACCTCGATATCTTTGTCGCTACCGACACGGTTTAACTTCTTCTCCTGCAGCACCCGGAGCACCTTTGCCTGCGCCGCAAGGCTCATGTCGCCTATCTCGTCCAGGAAGAGGGTACCGCCGTCGGCCTGCTCAAACTTCCCCTTGTGCTGCTTGATGGCGGAGGTGAATGAACCCTTCTCATGCCCAAAAAGCTCGCTCTCTATAAGTTCTCCGGGAATCGCGGCGCAATTGACCTCAATGAAGGGGGCGCCGGCGCGGTTGCTCTGCTGATGCAGGTTGTGCGCCACCAGCTCCTTGCCGGTACCGTTGCTCCCGGTGATGAGTACGCGGGCATCGGTGGGCGCTACCCGGGCGATGACTTCCCGCACATGCTTGATTGCCTTCGACTCGCCCACAATCTTGTATCGGGAGTTGCTCTTCTTGCGCAGGATGCGGGTCTCCTTCACCAACGACGATTTATCTGTAGCATTCTTGAGGGTTATGAGTATCCTGTTCAGGTCCAGCGGCTTCTGGATAAAGTCGTAGGCCCCGTTCTTTATGCAGTTCACCGCGGTCTCTATGTCGCCGTGGCCTGAAATCATGATTATGGATGATTCGCACCCCTCCTCCACCAGTTTCCTGAGCACCTCTTCGCCATCCATCTCGGGCATCTTTATGTCGCAGAATATAGCGTCAAAGTTGCCCGCCATTGCGGCTTCAAAGCCCGCCTTGCCGTCTTCTGCCACAGAAACGGAGTGCCCCTCGTATTCCAGGATTTCTTTGAGGGTGTTGCGGATCGCCCTCTCGTCGTCGATAACAAGTACTTTCATGATTGCAAATGTAGTCTTTTTTTTGAGTATCTTTGTCAAAATTGACTCCGTATGACACAACAGCCCAAAATCATAATAGCCATCGACGGCTACTCCTCCACCGGCAAAAGCTCGTTTGCAAAGCTTATTGCAGAGAGACTCGGCTATATCCATCTCGATTCCGGTGCCCTCTATCGCGCGGTGACTCTGTATGGCCTCCGCAAAGGCGCCATCGGCGGCGGCAAGATAGATGAAGCTGCCCTGGTGGCCCTCCTGCCGGGCCTGGAGGTTTCCCAACGCCCATATACATGCATTTTCGATGAGAACGTCGAGGGTCTCATCCGCCAGATGGAGGTGAGCAGTTACGTCAGCCCGGTGAGCGCAATAGCGGCTGTGCGCACTTTTGTGGACGACAACCTGCACAAGATGGCCAGCGGCGGCGGTGTGGTTATGGACGGCCGCGACATCGGCACAACCGTATTCCCCAATGCGGAGCTCAAGATTTTCATGCAGGCCGACGACCTGGTGCGGGCCATGCGCCGCTACCGTGAGATGGATGACCCCGGCACCACTTTCATCGACGTGCTGCACAACTTGCGTGACCGCGACCAGCGAGACTCTTCCCGGGCGATCTCGCCCCTGCGCAAGGCAGAAGACGCCATAGTCCTGGACAACACCTGCATGACTATGGAAGATGAAATAGAGTGGCTGGTGAACCTTCTCAACGAAAAATATGGCTTTTCGCTGTAGCATCTGCGAAATCGACCCCGGTTCCGGCTTCTGCCACGGCGTAATGCGCGCCGTGAACAAGGCAGAGGAGTTCCTCTCCGGAGGCGGCAGGCTCTACTCCCTGGGCGCAATGGTGCACAATACAGAAGAGATTGAGCGTCTCGCCTCAAAAGGGCTGGAAACCATCGACATGGAGGGGATGAAGAGCCTCGATGCAGGGAGCACCGTGCTGATCCGTGCCCACGGTGAACCACCTGCCACATACTCGCTTGCCCGTTCGCTGGGCATCACCCTCATAGACTGCACCTGCCCGGTGGTGCTCAAATTGCAACGAGACATCGCAGCCGCATTCAAACGCGTAACTGTATCGGGGGGCTCTGTAGTAATTTTTGGCAAACGGGACCATGCCGAGGTCAACGGCCTGGTGGGCCAGACCGGCGGCAAGGCGGTAGTCATCGAGAATCTCTCCGAGATAGACCAGCTCGACTTCTCCCACCACATCGAACTCTTCTCCCAGACCACACGGGACCCTGGCGAATACGAGGCTCTCAAAGCAGCCTGCCTCGAGCGCACCGCCGATATCACCATACACGACACCATCTGCGGCCAGGTGTGCAACCGCCACCAGAAACTGGCCGACTTTGCCGCAGGGCACGACGTGATACTGTTCGTAAGCGGGCGCGACTCTTCCAACGGCAAGGTGCTGTTCGAGCTTTGCCGCAAGCACAACCCACGTTCATACTGGGTAGATGCGCCCGATTCCGTACAGCCCGGTTGGCTTGCCGGTGCCGCCAGCGTCGGCATCACCGGCGCCACCAGCACCCCCCGCTGGCAGCTGGAGGCGGTGGCGAATATGATTCGGTAGATTATTCCTTTTCTGACATGGCTTTTTCAAAGCAGTGGCGGCAGAGGGGCTCGTAGGTCTGCTTTTCTCCCAGCTCTACCAACTTGTCGCTTGCAATAAGGCGGTGGGAAAAGTTTGCGGGATCGCCGCACCGTACGCAGATGGCATGAACCTTGGTGACATATTCCGCCACCGCCATAAGGGCCGGCATTGGGCCGAAGGGCTTGCCCCGGAAGTCCATGTCCAATCCCGCCACAATCACGCGGATACCGTTGCCGGCCAGCTGCTGCACCACATCCACGATACCTTCGTCAAAGAACTGGGCCTCATCTATCCCCACGACATCAACATTACCGGCCAGCAGCATGATGCTGGAGCTGGATTCTACAGGTGTGGACAGGATGCTGTTGCCCTGGTGCGACACCACCTCCGCTTCCGAGTAGCGGACATCTACGGCGGGCTTGAATATCTCCACGCGGAGATTGGCAAACTGGGCGCGGCGCAGGCGGCGGATCAGCTCCTCTGTCTTGCCGGAAAACATTGAACCGCAGATGACCTCTATCCAGCCGGGAGTTTTTGCGTTCTCGATGAACATTGTCTTGGAAAATGAATATCTTTGTAGATGGTGAAACAAATATAGCATAAAAATGTCAAAACTCTACATTGTTCCCACACCTGTCGGCAACCTTGGCGATATGACGCCCAGGGCGGTCGAGGTGTTGCAGAGTGTGGATTTGATTCTGGCGGAGGATACCCGCACCAGCGGCGTCCTGCTCAAGAAATTTGACATTTCTACCCATGCGGAGAGCCACCACAAGTGGAACGAGCACGAGACGGTGGCCCGCATCCGAGAGAAGATACTCTCCGGCCTATCCGTGGCGCTAATAAGTGACGCCGGCACACCCGGTATCAGCGATCCCGGTTTCCTGCTGGCTCGCACCTGTGCCGAAGCCGGCATAGAGGTGGAGACGCTGCCCGGCGCAACCGCATGCATCCCGGCGTTGGTGAATTCCGGGCTGCCGTGCGACCGGTTCTGTTTTGAAGGATTCCTCCCTCTGAAAAAGGGGCGCCAGACACGCTTGAAAGAGCTTTCAGAAGAGCGACGTACCATGATATTCTACGAATCGCCGCTGCGCCTTGCCCGCACTTTGAGCAACCTGGCAGAGGCGTTCGGCGGGGAGAGGCAGGCATCGGTGAGCCGCGAGATCAGCAAGATTCACGACACAACTGTGCGCGGGACGCTGGCTTATTTATGCAAGTTTTTCACCGACCATCCGCCTAAGGGTGAAATAGTGATAGTCGTCGCGGGCTGCGGCGGCAAATAAGACGATAAACTTTTATGTAAGAGGGGGAGTTATGAAGCGTGAGAAACTTTCAAAGGCTGCAGCCTCCGGTGCTGTGGCTTTAATTTTTCTGGTACTGGGCTTCCAGGCCGCCATTTTCACCGGGAATGTGTTCCGATACAACCGGGAACATCAAGTAGATACGGTATTCGTTCAGCCATTGCCCGGCTCTGGCATCGAACAAGACTCGCTCCGGGCCAGGGAGCAGGACTTTCTTGGGAGGCAAGTGCCGCCGCAGCGGAGCGAAGCGAGAAAAGCTACGCAGCAAGCAAGCCGCCGTAGCGGAGCAGCAAAAGGCATTGCACCAAAACGTGAGCCGGATTACGGAGATTCCAGGCGAATTCTGTCAGAGAAACTGGAGAGGAAGCCGAAACCAGAGCTCTTTGAGTTTGACCCTAACACAGTAACCAAAGAAGAACTCATGCGGCTCGGTTTCAGCGAGAGGCAAGCGCAAGTGATAGAGAACTACCGCGCCAAAGGCGGCAAGTACAGAAAGCCTCGGGACTTTGCAAAGATGTATGTGGTGGACAGCGCGCACTTCGCACGTCTGGAGCCATATATCCGCATAAGGAAGATAAACCTGAATACAGCCGACAGCCTCCAGCTGGTTTCGCTGCGGGGCATAGGACCGTATTATGCCCATAAAATCCTGGAATACCGCGCCAGGCTGGGCGGCGTTTTTACCGATAAGAACCAGTTGCTGGAAATTGAGGGGATTGACGCCGACCGCCTGAGCGGCTTTGCGGAGGGAGTGGAGGTAAAACCGGTGCAACCGAGGTACTCCCTGTGGACAGCTACCAAAAGCGAGCTGGCGTCTCATCCATACATCGGAAGTTACGTTGCAAAGGGTATTTTCCGCTACAAGTCGGTAGCAGATACAACCCTGTGGACCATTGCCGCCCTGGTAGATAACGGAGTGCTCACCTTCGATGCCGCCGCCCGCCTGGAGTATCTGGATATCAGGCCATGACAGCCCTGACTGAGCTATCCGGCCGCAGGCAGCATTACCACGAACGAGGCACCTCCCAGACGTTCTGAGCGCTCATAGTGGATAGAGCCGCCGTTCTGTTCAAAGATATCCTTGCAGATGGCCAGGCCCAGTCCGCTGCCGCCAACCTTGGTGGTGAAGTTGGGACTGAAAAGCCTTGGGATAAACTCCTCCTTGACTCCGCTGCCGTCGTCTTCCACACTTATCCGGTAGTTGTCGCCTTTGATGGAAAGGGAGATGAGAACGTTACCTCCAGTGCTTTCTATCGCCTGGATGGCGTTGCCGATGATGTTCATAAAGGCGCGGATAATTTGCTGCCTGTGGATGTTTGCAGGGGCAGAGTCAAGGTCGGTATCCAGCTGAACCGATACGCCCGCAGAGGAGGCATAGAGCGATACCTCTTCTTTGAGGATAGCCACGAGGTCTTCTCTGGTCGTGGCCTCATCCGCAAGCAGTTTGGAGAGTGTGGAGAAGTCCGATGCGGTGCGTGACAGTATCTCTATCTGCTCCAGCAGCGAGCGGCTCACCTCATCGAACTTGGCCTCCCAGCGGGGGTCGTTCTCTTTCTTGAGCTTCTGCAGCAACTGGATGTTCAGCTGCATCGGGGTGAGCGGATTTTTGATTTCGTGGGCAATCTGGCGGGCCATCTCCTTCCAGGCTGTCTCGCGCTCCGTGCGCGCAAGGCGGCGGGTGCTCTCGTCCAGTTCGTCCACCATCCTGTTATATGCCGTCACAAGCATTCCCAGCTCATCTTTACCCTCCCGGTATTCGAGATGCTCTTTAATGCTGCTCCCCGGGAGGCGCTCCATCTTGCTGCGGATCTGTGAAAGAGGCTTGGATATGGAGTTGGCCAGCATAAGGCTTATCAGCACACTGGCTATGAGAATAATCAGATAGAGGTTCACGATGCTGGCAATAATCATCGTCCCCTCTTCCTGGAATTGTGACTGTCCGGTGACATAAGGTATGTTGGCGATGGCCACCATGTCGCCGTCTATGTTGAACAACGGGGCGTAGATGGACTGGAAAGAGTTGCCGGCGATGCTCTCCTGGCCAATGTAGTTCATGTAGCTCTCCTCCACTATCGCCCTGTATGCGGCGTGGTTCATCCGGGAGCCTATGATAGACTGGTCATAGAGTTCCGGCTGGGTAGAGCATACCAGCACGCCGTGGCTGTCGTAAACGTTTATCTCATTGGCAGTGTTGTTGGAGATGGACTTCATCGCCTCCTGCAGCTGCGGCGTATTGATGTCTGTGTAGCGGAGGGCGTACTGACAGTAGTCAGAAAGGGTAGATTGCACAATCTCCATATTCCTGGTCATATTGCGCTCGTTTGCCGTTTTGTTACGGTTTATGGTGAACACAATGGTTCCGGCACCGACGCAGGCGAGGGCAAGGAGGGTGGTGAGCAGCATCAGCGAGGTAATCCGCCGCTTATATGAGTTGCGCGGCATGGAGAGCAGGGTGCTTTTGCGCAGCCTTGTGGTGAAAGGTATAATTATCAAGCCGAACAGCAGCAACAGATATGAGAACAGGACCAGATGGCGGAGCAAACCGGGTATCGGACGGCATATAATCACAATGTCATCGTCAGAGACCTTGTTGATAAACGTCATGGTCCTGCCTTTGCGCTGGATGTGGTAACCCGGCTTGTAATTGTCGGGGACTATGTTGGTCGGGAAAGATTCGCGTCCGGAGTAGGTTACGAGCCTCCCTGAGGAGTATTTTGCGTATGAATAATAGCCGGGGAGGGTGAGTGCAGGCGATTGCTTGAACAAGATGCTGGACATATTGGTCCCCTTGTCGGAGACAAAACGCGAAGTTATCTCTATATACAGGTTGGTGCTCTCGAGGGTGTCAAAGTTCACATAGGTGAAAACCCCCAGGTATGAGGTCTGCCCGTTGAAGTTGTTCATGAAGAAGAAACTGGAGCCGGGATTAAGGGGGATGCCGTATTTACGCAATTCGTCGCTATAGAAACCCAAACAGCTCACCGCAGGGGTATTGCGGTCAATTATCATCTGCGTAGTGCTGTTGCATGTGGTCACGGAGAGGTTGTACTTTGTAGAGAAGCTGCGGAACATATAACGCTCCAGGATTCGGTTACGGATGATATCGTTGCCACCTTCGGGCCAGAAACTCAGGATTGCTATAAGCTGGTCGTTCTTCAGCCCGGGCTCAATCATCCTCAACTGCATCTCAAGAGAGAGGTCACGGTCCAGCGACAGGCGGTCTGTCCAGACCTTGTTGCTGTTGTACTCTTTGGAGAGGCTGGTGCTGTATATGGTAAGCACCGTGTAAAGGGAAATCACGGCGATGTAGATAAGTATGAACCGCCACCCGAAAACATTTGGCCTACGCCGCCCGGAGATGGCGGTGATGCACATCTGAATGGAGTGCAGCAGGGCCAGGAACAACAGGCCAAACGACACCAGGCTTATGATGGAGTAGATGCTGATGCGGTTAATATCGGCCAGGTTGAAGGAGATGCTGGAGTTGTACACCACGGAGCGAAGGGCGTAGTTGATATAGAAGGCCAGTAACAGCGTTGCGGCGATTGATGCGGCGCAGCATAAGATACGCTGTGCCCGGCTCAGGTGACGGTACCACTTCAGCAGAGGGACCCGCATCAGGAACAGCCCCATCGACATCAGGAAGATGTAGCAATTGATTGTCAGCAGGCTTGCCAGGGAGTCCAGGATATTGCTGCCGGCGTAAGTAAGGGGGGAGAATATGGTGCTGGAGGGGTCGCACTTGTGAGCCAGGAATCTTGCCCATACCGCCAGCAGGGTGATAATCAGGAGGTATACCCAGAAAGACTGTCTGGAGCGGGAGCCCAGATGCATCAGGAACGCGGCCGCTACCAGCAGCAAGATTACAATCCATAGCAGGATGTAGTTGCCATAGCTGTAGTATGAGCTGGAGTTCTCCACAATTGAGAACAGGGGTGTACCGGCATCGCTGTGGACAATCGCCCCGGCATCAGTCATCAGGGGGGCGGTTGTATATTTGCGATCCACCTTAAGTTGCGGGTTCAGGCAATTGGCATACTTGAGACTCTCCTGGGAGTAGTCGCTCTTGATAAGCAGGGCAGAAATCAGCCTCTCGTTCCCGTTTGTGTAAGATTTGAGGAAATACCACCCGGATCCGAGGTTTACATAACTCTCGCCGTCGTTTATATACGCCAGCGGCGCCAGGTTTGCGGCACTCGCGCCATAAAGGTGGTGCAGGGTGTAAAAAGAGTGGTCTGCCGTGATGCCATCGTTGCTGATGGGGAACTGGTTTATCCAGCAGTGGAGGGTGTCGTTCTTATAGTGGTAAATCACCATATCCTCCGGCAGATCGGCCTCATCGCGGAGCTCCGCCTGGCCGGACAGCACGGCGTTGGAATACCGGTCAAGGATCCGTTCGCGCAGTTTAAGGTTGTGCTCGGCTTTGACCGCCTCGGCCTGAATCTTCTGAATCGGGTCGGCCTTTATGAAAGAAGCGGCAAAAATTATCACCGCGATAACGGCCAGCGCTATGGCACTATGTAAGAACGGTCTCTTCATTCATGGTGATAGGGTTCGCCCTTGATTATGGTGAAAATACGGTAGAGCTGTTCAAGGAAAATCACCCTGCATAGCTGGTGCGAAAAGGTCATCTTTGACAGAGAAACCATCTCGTCGGCGCGCTCGTAAACCGCTTTGCCAAAACCATAACTCCCCCCTATTACAAAGGTAATATCTCTGGGACTATATAAAAATTTTTTCTCCAGATGGTGAGCCCACTCCACCGAGGTGAATGTCTGGCCGTGTTCGTCAAGCAGGATGAGGTGGTCTGAGGCTGCTACGTTTTTTAAAATCAACTCCCCCTCCCTCTCTTTAATCTGGTCCCTGGAGAGCGCTTTCACATTTTTCAGCTCGGGGATTTCCACTATGGAAAACTTGCAATAATGGGCCAGGCGGCCGCTGTATTTTGCGACGCCCTCTTTGAGGTAAGCATCCTCTGTTTTGCCTGTGAGGACGAGACGGATATTCATTGTTGTGGCTTGGTTTTTGTAAAAATTCTCGGAAAACAATAATAAAGATATGAAAAAATATCTGCTGATTTCAGTGTTGCTGCTTGCTTCGGTTATCAAATATGATGCCCGTGCGATAGACGATGCCGATGTGTTTATCCCGATAGCAAAATATATAGAGGCGGGAGACAGCGACAAGCTTTCAGTGTGGTTTGCAGACAATCTGCAGCTTGACCTTCTCGGCACCATAAACAATTGCAACCGCAACCAGGCCCGGCTGATAATGCGCAACTTCTTTACCAACTATACCCCAAAATCTTTCAAGATCGTGCATAAGAGTTCCCGCCCGCCAATGAGTTATGCCTCCGGCGACCTGGATGCGGGAGGCTCGCAGTTCAGGGTGACGATATTCGTCAAGACAGTTTCCGGTCGCAACGAAGTACTTCAGATAAAGATAGAACGCCAATAAAACAAACGGCTGCCTGAAAAGCAGCCGTTTGTTGTTCATAGACAGAGTAGTGTTTATTTCACACGCTCGCCGTAGGTACGGTCCACTGTGTTTACCCTGATCTTGTCGCCCTGATTGATGAACAAGGGCACCATGAGGGTGGCGCCGGTCTCCAGGGTACACTCCTTGAGGGCATTTGAAGATGCGGTGTCGCCCTTTACGGCGGGCTCGGTGTAGGTCACCTCAAGCTCCACGTAGGTGGGCAGCTCGCAGGTGAGACAGCGCTCCTCTTCTCCAGCCAGGAATATCATCTCCACGGTCTGGCCCTCTTTCATAAGGTCGGCGTTCTCAATCATATTCTCGGCAAGGTGAACCTGCTCGAAGGTCTCGGAATGCATAAAGTTGAAACCGTCTTCGTCTTTGTAGAGGTACTGGTAGGGGCGGTGCTCCACGGTGATGAGTTCAATCTTCTCGCCTGCGTTCCAGGTCTTCTCCAGGATGCGGCCGTTCTCCAGGTTGCGGAGTTTAGACTTGACAAAAGCGGGGCCCTTGCCCGGCTTCACGTGCTGGAACCATACGATAGAACACGGCTTGCCGTTGAAATCTATGCAAAGTCCGTTTTTAAAATCAGCTGTTGTTGCCATATAGTTACGTTATTAGTTGATTCTTGAGCACAAATGTAATAAAAAACTAATAAATCTTTAATTCGCCCACCTCGACTCCTTTGCAGCCGGCCTGCATGATGGGCACCGGGACTCCGTCAAGATTGTCCACCTCCACCGCCTCTTTCAGGAATGTATGGCTGTGGCCGCCTATTATGAAGTCGATATTACGGGATTTGGCCGCCACTATCTTGTCGGAAGGGTTGTCGTCACTGCCGCCATCGAAGCCGATATGGGAGAGCAGTATCACAATATCGCAGCGTTTCTGCTTCTTGAGGTACTCCGCCCAGCGGTTGACCTCCTCTATCGTATTCAACGAGGTTATACCTTCTATGCTAGGGGCAGACACCACACCGCGCAGCCGGACGGTGGCGCCGATGATGCCTATCCTGAAGCCGCCGCGCTTGAGAACCACATAAGGTTTGACATAACCCTCAAGGGGTGTACCGGTGAAATCGTAGTTGCAGCACACCGTCGGATATTTTGCACCTGCGAGCCTGCGGGCAAACTCATCCTGGCCGTTGGCGAACTCGTGGTTACCGATGGCCACAGCGTCGTAGCCCATGATGTTTACAAGGTCCCTCTCCAGGTCGCCGCCGCCGACATTGAAGTAGGGGGTTCCCTGGTTGTAGTCCCCGGCATCCAGCAGCAGCACCCTGTCACTGCCGTACTCGGAGCGGACGCTGTCTATGAACTGCAACCGGCGGCTGACTCCGCCGCAACCGGCATTGCGCCCGGTGCGGAGCGGCTCTATCTGGCTGTGGGTATCGTTGGTATGAAGCACTACTAGCTTCTGTCCATTTAGCGAAAAGGCTGCTGCAATCAGCAGCATGGAGATAAATATGCGCTTCATGACTCTACTTGTCGTTAGAATAGGTTACTGTTATACGTCCGTCCTTGCGAAGGTCGAGCACCTCGCCTGCAGCCATCTTCTGCCTGAGGATATCAATCAAGGCCTCACGGAGGGTTACCCCAGTGTCGATGCTGGCCACTATACCGTCGCCGAAATCCATGCCGTCACCGCCGGTCACCAGAAAATCGATGGTCGCAACTTTGTAGAGGCGGTTATCGTCGAGCGGCTTGCCGCCCACCAGGCACTCCTTGAGCTTTTTGTCGGCAACTGTCATCTTGATGCCGCTCAGTGCCTGGAAGCCACCTGTCTCCGCCATCCTGTTGAACATCTTGCGGAGGGCCAACCCCTTGACATCCAGCACGGTAACATAATTGTTGAACGGGGAGATGGAGTATATGTCATATATCCTGACCGCCCCCTTGGGAAGTTCTGTGCGGATCCCGCCAAAGTTAGTGAGCCCCAGGTCTATCTTCTCTCCGGTACGCTGTCCGGCAAATTCTCGCAGGGCATCGGCCATGAGGTTGCTCAGGCCGCTCTCCGGCTTCTCCTTGGCATAGACATCCTTGCTGTAACATACCACCTCCTGCAGAGCCGCCATGCTGCTGTCGTACTTGGCGATAGCCGCAATGGCCGCAGTGTCGGGACCGCTGTCATAACGTGAGTCTATCTCATGGTATTCCCATGTATAGCTCTGATACCCCTTGGGGCCGCAGGCACAAAGCACGAACGCCAGCGCCGCGATAATAAAGTTTCTCATTTCAATCTCTGTATTTAAGCCATTTGAACAAATCTTTGAAGGTAGCCTTCTTGCCATAGGTCAGGATACCGACCCGGTAAATCTTGGCAGACGCCCACGCTATGGCGATGAAGGTAATGATCAGGATAGCGATGGATAGTATCAGCTGCCATGCCGGCACCGACCCGAACGGGATGCGGGCCAGCATCACCATGGGTGAGGTAAAGGGTATCAGGGATGCCCATACACTCAACTGGCTTGAAGGGTGCTGGAAGGTGTGCAGCATTATGAACAGGCCAATCATCAGCGGGATAGTTATGGGGAGACTGAGCTGATTGGTATCGGCTTCATTGTCTACCGCAGAGCCCACGGCCGCAAACATCGCCGCGTAGAGCAGGTAACCCAGCACAAAGTAGATCAGGAAGCACAGCACTATCTGCCCGAAATTAATCTGGGAGAGCTGGTCCATAATGGATGAAATCTCACCCAGGCTGCCCATATCGGGATGGACCCCGACAGTGGTTTCGCTCATGGTCGTGGTTACATCTGCAACCTTTTCGGCCGTCTTGCTGGTGATAACCCCCTGCAGGCCAAACATCACCGCTCCTATCAGTATGATCCATATCGCAAACTGCGTCAGGGCAACCAGGGCCACGCCTATCAGCTTGCCCATCATCAGCTCGAACGACGATACGCTGGAGACAATTACCTCCACTATACGGTTGGTCTTCTCCTCTATCACGCCGCGCATCACCATGGAGCCGAATACCGCTACGAACATATAGATAAGGAAGCTGAGGACATAGGCGATAATCATGTAAATCTCCACGGAATCCTTCTTCTCCTTACCCTCGTCGGTCAGGGTATATGCGTCTATCTTAACGTCGCTGCGGACCTTGTCCATTATCTCGTCAAAGTTCTGAATATCCAGCTGCTGCAGCTTGCGGTCGCGCAAGGCGCCGGAGATTTTGCCCTCTAAAGCCACCTTGGTCTCCATCCCCAGAGGCTCCCTGGAGTATGCGGTAACCTCAGCGTTCCCCGCCGAATCCAGCGCAGAGACATAAATCAGGGTAGAAGAGTCATATGTGTCAAAGGTATTCTTGAGACTCTCCCGGGTGGTCTCCACGGGGAGGAAACGGTACTCCGTCTTGCCGGAACTCTCAAAGTATTCCTCGAGCAGGCCGGTATTGTCCACAAAAGAGATAACCTGCTTGTCTTCACCCGAATAAAGGGCTATGAGCACCGGGATGAACATAAGCGCCGCCATCAACACCGGAGTGAGGACGGTGAGCAGGATAAACGATTTTTTCTTTACCCGGGTGGAGTATTCTCGGCCTATTATAAGGCCTATGTTACTGAGTTTCATTTCTGTGCAGATTCACTAACGAGTTTGATAAAAATATCGTTCATCCGGGGCACCATTTTCCTTACGGAGATAATCTCAAGGTCGGCTGCGGCCAGCGATGAAAGCACGTCCCTCATGGAGAGGCCTCCGGCTATGTCCAGCACGGCGCGGCTGCAGTCTCGCAACTGCTCCTGCGAAGCCACGGAGAAGACCTCGTCGCACTTTGCCATCTCACCCCTGAAGAGGAGTTCCACCTGATTAGACCCGTACCGCTCACGCACATCATCCGTGGCGCCGGTCACCACCAGCCGGGATTTGTTGATTAGGGCGATATTGTCGCACAACTCCTCCACCGACTCCATGTTATGGGTGGAGAGGATGATGGTTGCCCCCTCGTCCTTGAGCTTCAGTATCTCGTTGCGGATTGCCTGTGCGTTCACAGGGTCAAACCCGGAGAAAGGCTCGTCCAGGATGAGCAGCCTGGGTTTGTGGACAACCGTAGATATGAACTGTACCTTCTGGGCCATACCCTTGGAAAGCTCTTCCACCTTCTTGTTCCACCACCCCTGGATGCCGAACTTTACAAACCACTTACGGAGTTCCGCCTCAGCCTCTGCCTTGCTGAGCCCCTTGAGGCGCGCCAGATACATCATCTGCTCGCCCACCTTCATCTTCTTGTAAAGGCCGCGCTCTTCCGGCAGATAACCTATCTTGCGGACAAAAGCGTCGTCCACAACCTTGCCGTCAAAGAACACCCGCCCCTCAGTAGGGATGGTGATGCGGTTGATAATGCGGATCATAGTGGTCTTGCCGGCACCGTTTGGCCCCAGCAGGCCGTATATCTGACCGTCAGGAATCTGCAGAGACACATTATCGAGCGCCGCAAAATTGCCGAACCGCTTGGTAATATTCTTACACTCGAGCATAATTACTATAATTTACCGGCAAAAAAGTCGTTGCCCTTGTCATCTACCAGGATAAATGCGGGGAAATCCTCCACCTGGATACGCCAGATGGCCTCCATTCCGAGTTCCGGATATTCCACGCACTCTATGCTCTTGATATTGTTCATGCTGAGCACGGCCGCGGGACCTCCGATGCTGCCCAGATAGAAACCGCCATGCTTCTTGCACGCGTCGGTCACGACTTTTGTACGGTTTCCCTTGGCAATCATTACCATGGAGCCGCCGTGGTCCTGGAACTCGTCCACGTACGGGTCCATACGGTTGGCGGTTGTAGGGCCCATGGAGCCGCAAGGCATCCCCTTGGGGGTCTTTGCGGGACCGGCGTACAGGATCGGATGATCCTTGAAGTATGCCGGGAGATCTTCACCTGCATCCAGACGTGCTTTCAACTTGGCATGGGCGATGTCGCGGGCCACGATTATGGTACCGCTCAGGCTGACACGGGTTGCGACTGGATATTTGCCGAGTGTGGCGCATATATCCTTCATAGGCATATTCAGGTCAATCTTTACCGCATTACCTTCGCCTGCACTGCGCAACTCTTCCGGAATCAACTCGTAAGGCTTGTCGTCCATCTTCTCAATCCATACACCGTCGGCATTGATCTTGGCCTTGATGTTGCGGTCTGCAGAGCAGCTCACACCCAGTCCGATGGGGCAGCTTGCGCCATGGCGCGGCAAGCGGATTACGCGGATGTCGTGGGCGAAGGCGGTGCCGCCGAACTGAGCGCCGAGCCCTATCTTGCGCGCCTGCTCCAGCAGCTGCTTCTCCAGATCTATGTCGCGGAAAGCGCGGCCGGAAGCGTCGCCGGTGGTGGGCAGCGAGTCATAATAATGCGTAGAGGCCAGCTTCACCGTGAGAAGGTTCTTCTCTGCCGATGTGCCGCCAATCACAAATGCGATGTGATAGGGCGGGCAGGCTGCGGTACCGAGGGTTCGCATCTTCTCCGTAAGGAACGGAACCAGTGTGCCGGGGTTCTGGATGCGCGCCTTGGTCTCCTGGTAGAGATAGGTCTTGTTGGCGCTGCCACCCCCCTTGACCACGCAGAGGAAGCGGTATTCCATACCTTCGCATGCCTCTATGTCTATCTGTGCGGGAAGGTTGCACTTGGTGTTGACCTCGTTGTACATATCCAGAGGAGCATTCTGGCTGTAACGCAGGTTCTCCTCCGTATAGGTCTTGTAAACGCCCTTTGAGAGAGCCTCCTCGTCGCAGAAGCCGGTCCATACCTGCTGCCCCTTCTCTCCGTGGATAATGGCCGTGCCGGTGTCCTGGCAGAACGGGAGCTGTCCCTTGCAGGCCACCTCTGCATTGCGCAACATGGTCAGGGCCACATACTTGTCGTTCTCACTCGCCTCGGGGTCATTCAATATGGATGCGACCTGGAGGTTGTGGCTGCGGCGCAGCAGAAAGTTAACGTCGCGGAATGCGGCATGAGAGAGTGCCTCGAGCGCCTCGGGGGCAACTTTCAAAATCTTGTGGCCCTCAAATTCGGAGACGCTTACTCCCTCTTTTGTCAAACAATAATACTCGGTGGTGTCTTTACCGAGCTGAAACATCGGTGCGAAAAAATAATCCATACCACTATTTAATTTAATCTTTAATATCATTTTTGGTGGCAACCCACCGCACATTTTGTTATAACGTAACCCCCTTCCTAAATCCCTCCCCCCGGGGGAGGGACTTACCCAACGCCCTATCGGGCTCTAATCATTACGACTTGTACCGTTCTGCATAAGGTAGAGTTTCATGAATTCGTTCAAATCTCCATCTAATACGCCGGTGGTGTCGCTGGTCTCATGCCCGGTGCGCAGGTCCTTCACCAGCCGGAAGGGCTGCAGGGTGTAGTTGCGGATCTGGCTCCCCCACTCTATGCGCTTCTTCTGCCCTTCGAGCTCCGCCTGCTTCTCGCGCCGCTTTTGCAGTTCGAGGTCATAGAGGTGGCTCTTGAGGATACGCAAAGCGTTCTGGCGGTTGTCCAACTGCGAACGGGTCTCGGTGTTCTCAACCACGATGCCGGTGGGGATATGCTTCACACGCACCCCTGTCTCCACCTTATTCACGTTCTGTCCGCCGGCTCCGCTGCTGCGATAGGTGTCCCACTCCAGGTCGGCAGGGTTGATCTCTATCTCGATGGTATCATCTACCAGGGGATATACAAATACGGAAGAGAATGACGTCTGACGCTTGCCCTGTGCGTTGAAGGGGGACATGCGCACCAGGCGGTGTACCCCGCTCTCACCCTTAAGGTAGCCGTAGGCATAATCGCCCTCCACCTCCAAGGTGACACTTTTTACGCCGGCCTCCTCGCCCTCCAGGACATCTGCCACGGAGACCTTGTAGCCGTTGCGTTCTGCCCACCGGGTGTACATGCGCATCAGCATCGCGCTCCAGTCGTTGGATTCGGTGCCGCCCGCGCCGCTGTTGATTTTCAGTATCGCACCCAGGTTGTCCCCCTCTGCAGAGAGCATGTTGCGCATCTCCAGCGCCTCCACGCTGCCCACGAGGTCGTCGTAAGCAGCCTGCACATCATCGGCTGCATCCTCGCCAAACTCCATCAGCACCTGCAGGTCGGCAAGCCTGCCCTCTGCGGCTGCATAGCCGTCGGTCCAGAATTTTATCGCGGAAATCTTTTTGAGAGTTTTCTCCGCCTCCTTTGGGTCGTCCCAAAAGCCCCCCTCAAGGGTGGTGGCGTGAAGGGTTTCTATCTGCTGAATCTTGGAGGGTATGTCAAAGATACCTCCCCAACGTCTTCAACCGCTGTGCAATTTTATTAACCTCTTCTGACGTTATCATAAAATGCCTTTATTTGGTTATACGAATAGCCGCGGGAGGTGCCGTACCTCAACAACTTTGCCAGGACCTGTTGCCCTTCACCCTTGATTGTCCGCAATTTGGCGGCGAGCACACTCTCCATCCTGGCCTGTGCCTTTTCTGTGTCTATTTGCTCCAGACCGTATTCGATTGCATCGCGGTCCAGCCCCTTGCGGGCAAGGGCGATCCGGATCTTGGCATCTCCCCACCCCTGAAGGGCGCTTTTATCACGGGCAAACGCCGCAGCGTATCTGTTTTCGTCAATATATTTGTCCCTGCAAAGTTGCGAAATAATCGCTTGCGTGTCAATAGCGTCATCTCCCTTGAGGAGTTCTACCTTGCGGGCGATTTCTGCCTTGCAGTATTCGCGGACGCTGCAAAGCTTGCTCAGCCGGCTGTATATCTTCTCCCGTTGCATCGTGAAGGCTTTTAGAACCAATAACCCAGGCTGAGATATGCCCCGACCCGCCGGGTACGGCTGTTCCAGTTCAGATTGAACTCCAGCGGACCGGCAATAAAATCATAGGCATAGCCCAGACGGAAGCCGGAAACCGTGCTGCCGCCGGCAAGACTCTGCACATCATGGCCGTCCCGGGCAAAATTGCCCGAGAGCACAAGGTAGTGGCTCTTGACAATGTTATAGCGCATGTCCAGACCGGCCACGGCAACCAGCGGGTCCATAATCATGTTGCCGGTGGTACCGTAAAAGGGAATCTGATGTTCCGTGAAACGCCCGGCCCTGTTGCCGCCGATACTGTTGGCCATAATCACCGGGATGTCATTACCCACCAGCGCCCGGCCGTAGATGAAAGGCGAAAGGGAGAAATGCCCTAAGGTGCCTGTATATTTAAAGGCGAGTTCCGCATCCAGGACAGGCTCGATTGCCCCGGCCGCCCTGACATCTGCCATGAACGAGGCATTGACAGAGAGACTGACCCCTTTTTTGGGGAACCAGACGTTATCCACGTTATCCACGTCGATGTTGATATATGGACCGGCGAATGCGACCCGGCTGTCATCCGCATCGTACGGTGCAGGCAGCGAAATCAAGTCAAACGGAGTGCGATAATAATATACACGGCCTTGCAAACCGATCTGTATCCGCCCTTTGCGGAGCCGCCCCGTAGAGACACACAGGTTGAAATTGTTCTGAAGGTAATCTATGGTACTCCTTGAGCCTGGAGCAGAGTAAGCAGAGAGGCCGTAATGCCTCAACCCGTAGCCTGCATCAAAGCGGGCCTGGCTACGCCCGAGGTATGAATAGTGCAGGTCAAGATGATAATATCTGGCCAGCCGGGCATTGATGGCAAAGCGGTGGCCATAGAGCCTGTTATAGTTGAAGCCCACCCCCATCAGGATTGTGGATATCTCCTCTGTATCAAACCTCAGGCCCAGCCCCAGGCGGTTGTTGCGGTTGGGCACCATAGTCATGGTAAGGTCAAAGGGAGAAGTATCTCCGCCAAGGGAATAAACCACAGAAGAATATGCCTTTGTCGCATAAAGCTCATTTGCCGCATCCTCTATATCGCTGATGGATATCTTCTTGTCTGTGGTCAAGGGGAAGTTGCGGGTAACATAGGCCTCATCCCTCTCGCTCAATCCCACAAAGTTGATTGATGCAAGGGTTATGGTGTCGCTCAGTTTAGTGGCCTTGAGAGCCTCCCTTGCGGCCGGCAAGGGACCCACGAACACCTCTTCTTGCTCCCGGGTTTTCTTATCAAGATATTCGCGCAACTCCATCAGTTTGGGAGCAGCCTCCCTTGCCGCCGCCTCGCCGTTGTCTATCAGGGTCCGCAGGCTGGCATTGTCAAAGCTCATCGTTCCGAATTTTCCAATCTCGGGCACGATAAGTATGTCAGTGTCGGCAATTTCCTCTTCTGTTTTCACCGACATCGCCACCTTGGCAACGCGTGAAAGCATATTGCCGATATCGTTATAATCGGACGCGACCCCGTCGGAGGGGAATCTTACGCCGATGATGATATCCGCCCCCATCGCCCGCGCCACATCCACGGGGAAATTATTCTTTACGCCTCCGTCCACGAGCACCATGTTGTCGGTCTTTACGGGTGCAAAGACCCCGGGTATCGCCATAGAAGCCCTGAGGGCAATCGGTAGGCGGCCGTTGTTGAAGACCACCTCACGCCCCGACACCAGATCCACAGCTACGCATGCGAACGGGATTGGCAGCTTGTAGAAGTCGCAGGGGTCGTGATAACCTACGGTGCAGTCGGAGAGAAGGTTGTATATGTTCTGTCCGGCCATGATGCTCAGCGGTATCATCCCCTTAGCCTGCCCTTCAGGGGCGAGATTGATGAAGCTTCCGATAGACGGCTGGACAGCAGAACCCTTTTTGCCATTTTCTGCCCGCTCTTCCCTACCGGTATCCCTATCGTTATGCTGGATACGGCTCAGGGCAGAACTCCAGTCTATGCCAAAAGGGACTTCTACCAGATATTTTGACTTGTCGGTACGGTTCTCAAAGGATATGTCTTCGCGCTTGGCGGCTCCGCTTATCACATAATTCCAGTCCTGCGTAGTAAGCAGACTGTCCAGTTCGTCCACAGAATTTCCCACGGCATAGAGGCCTCCGATAAGTGCCCCCATACTTGTGCCGGTAATCATGTCCACCGGTATCCCATACTCTTCCAGCACCCGGAGCACACCCACATGCGCCGCACCCTTGGCCCCGCCGCCGCTGAGCACGACCGCCACTTTGGGGCGCTGGGCGTAGCCGGCAAACACCGTCACAAGGGATATTAAAGCTATAGCAACTATGCGTTTCATCACTGTTTATTTGAGTTCTTTCCTGCAAGCAGGCCGCAGGCAGCCATGATATCTTCTCCTCGGGAGGCCCTGATGGTGGTTGTAACCCCGCTCGCCTCAAGGCGCCTGGCGAATTGCTCCACAAGGGCGTCGCCGCCGCTGGCATAAGGGCTGTCGGGAATCTTGTGGAACCGTATCAGGTTGACCCGGCACTCCAGGCCGCGCAGCAGGCGCGAGAGGGCGTCGGCATGGCGTTTGGTGTCGTTCAGGCCGGCAAACACGATATATTCAAAGGTCACCCTGCGCTGGCCGGTGAAATCATACTGCCTCACCAGCTTCAGGACATCCTCAAGAGGATATCTGTTCTCCACCGGCATCAGGTTCATCCGCTCTTCATGGAAAGGGTTGTGCAGGCTCACAGCAAGGTGGCAGGAGGTAGTATCCAGAAACTCCTTGAGGGTAGCCAGGTCGCCGATGGTAGAGAGGGTTATCCGTTTAGGGCTCCAACCGAACCCCCAGTCGGCACATAATATCTCTATTGCGCGGCACACACTCTCCCAGTTGTCTAACGGCTCCCCCATCCCCATAAAGACGGCATTTGTGAGAAGCGGGGCCTCCTCCACGTCCATAAACTGGGCAATTATCTCACGGGTTGAGAGATTGCCGTGGAAGCCCTGGCGGCCTGTCATGCAGAACTTGCACCCCATCTTGCACCCCGCCTGGGAAGAGACGCAGAGGGTTGCGCGCTCCCGGTCGGGAATCATCACCGTCTCTATGTACTGGCCTGGCGCTACCGCCTCAAAGGCATATTTGCGCGTACCGTCTTTGGAGGTCATCACCTCGGCGGGGGTGATATGCCCCACCTGGTAGTCTGCAGCCAGCCTCTCGCGGTTCTCCTTTGAGATATTGGTCATATCGTCAATGGTGCGCACCCGCTTGTGGTAGAGCCAGTCCGCCATCTGCTTCGCCACAAAAGGCCTAAGGCCGACAGAGGCACACACCCCGCCCAGCTCGCTCAGAGTCATACCTAAAAGAAATTGCGCCATTTCTCTTTTATTTTGGGCAAAAATACTAAGAAAATGATTAAGTTTGCACGTATGACACACGAAGAAGAAATTATCCGCAGAAGTTTCCGCCGCAAGTGGTGGAACGATGTCAAGACCAACAACAGCTGGTCTGTATTCAAAGTAATGTCGGAATTCGTACAGAGTTACGAGAAGTTGATGGAGACAGGTCCATGCGTCGCAATTTTCGGTAGCGCGCGCACCGACCCGGAAGACAAATACTATAAGGCATCGGTGGAGATTGCCGCCAAACTGAGCAAGCTGGGGTTCGGGATCATCACCGGTGGCGGCCCGGGCATAATGGAGGCGGGCAACAAAGGGGCCAAGGAGGCCGGCGGGGCATCTGTGGGTCTCAATATCAACCTCCCCTTTGAGCAGTCTGCAAACCCCTATATAGATGCCGACAAGCTGATTTCTTACGACTACTTCTTTGTCCGCAAGACCATCTTCATGAAATATGCCCAGGGCTACATAGCCATGCCCGGCGGTTTTGGCACTCTGGACGAACTCAGTGAGGCGCTGACCCTTATCCAGACCAACAAGCTGGTCTCCTTTCCCGTAATCCTTTATGGAAAGGACTATTGGAAGGGGCTGCTGGACTGGTTCCACAACGTGCTGCTCCCCCACGGGATGATAAGCCCCGGCGATTTTGACATCTACAAGGTTGTGGATACTGTGGACGAAGCCGTGGCGATAATCGAGGATTTCTATAACAAATATGCACCCAAACCAAACTTTTAATATTATTAACCTGAAACACAAACTATTATGGCTAAAGAAGAGATGAATCAAGCCGTGTCAAACGAGGAGAAGCTGAAGGCGCTGAAGGCAACCATTTCGAAGATTGAGAAGGATTATGGCAAGGGCTCTATCATGACGTTGGGAGACCAGCCGGATAGCGCTGTTTCTGTTATTCCGTCGGGTTCCATAGCCCTGGACCACGCACTGGGCATCGGGGGTTATCCCCGCGGCCGCGTGATAGAGATCTACGGACCTGAATCGAGCGGCAAGACAACCCTGGCGATACATGCCATCGCCCAGGCACAGAAGGCGGGTGGCATCGCCGCTATAATCGATGCCGAGCACGCTTTTGACCGCAGTTACGCTAAGAATCTTGGGGTCAACGTCGATACCCTGCTCATTTCGCAACCAGACAACGGCGAGCAGGCGCTCGAAATCGCAGACAACCTGATCCGCAGCGGCGCGATTGACATTATCGTAATCGACTCCGTAGCAGCCCTCACCCCCAAGGCAGAGATCGAGGGGGAGATGGGAGACAACAAGGTCGGCCTGCAGGCAAGGCTCATGAGTCAGGCACTGCGCAAGCTCACCGCAAATATCTCAAAGACCAACACATGCTGCATCTTCATAAACCAGCTCCGGGAAAAGATCGGCATCATGTTTGGCAATCCGGAAACAACTACCGGCGGCAACGCACTCAAATTCTATGCATCGGTGAGGATCGACGTGCGCAAGGTCACCCAGCTCAAGGACGGTGACGCCGCCACCGGCAACCGCACCCGCGCCAAGGTCGTAAAGAACAAGATGGCGCCGCCCTTCCGCAAGGCAGAGTTCGACATCGTCTTTGGAGAAGGCATCTGCAAGGTCGGGGAGATTGTGGACCTGGCTGTTGAGTACGACATCATACACAAGAGCGGCTCCTGGTTCAGCTACGAAGAGAGCAAGATTGGACAGGGACGCGACGCCGTGCTGCAGGTTCTGCGCGACAACCCCGAACTGTGCGACGAGATTGAGGCAAAGGTCCGCGAGGCGCTCGCTGCCATAAAAGACTAGTTATTTCGAGCAAACTGACAATGGACATTGTACTTAGCGGTATCCGCTCCACCGGCCATCTTCACCTTGGCAACTACTACGGGGCGCTCAGGAACTTTGTAAAGATACAGGACACCCACAAGTGTTTCTTTTTCATAGCGGATCTCCATTCGCTCACGACCCATCCTCACCCGGAAGACCTCCACGAAGGGGTAAAGACAATCCTGGCGGAGTATCTCGCCGCCGGTCTGGATCCCGAAAAGTCGGCCATCTTCGTGCAGAGCGAGGTGCCCGAGGTGTGCGAGCTGTATGTGCTGCTGAACATGCTGGCATACAAGGGCGAGATGGAGCGCACCGCCAGTTTCAAGGACAAGGTGCGGCACAACCCCAACAACGTTAATATCGGCCTTCTCTCCTACCCGGTGCTGATGGCCTCCGACATCCTGATTCACAGGGCAAAGTATGTCCCCGTGGGCAAGGATCAGGAGCAGCATCTGGAGATTGCCCGCCTGCTGGCGCGCCGTTTCAACAATATGTACGGTTGCGACGTGTTCCCGGAGCCCGAAGCGTTCAACTTTGGCAGCAACCTGGTAAAGGTCCCCGGCCTGGACGGCAACGGCAAGATGGGCAAGAGCGAGGGCAACGGCATCTATCTGTGCGACGATGAGAGAACCATCACCAAGAAGGTGATGCGCGCAGTTACCGACAGCGGCCCCACTGAGCCTGACAGCCCCAAGCCGGAGGTGATAGAGAACCTGTTTACCCTGCTCAAACTTGTGAGCGAACCCGAAACGGTACAATTCTTTGAAGAGAAGTGGAACGACTGTTCCATCCGCTATGGGGATCTTAAGAAGCAACTTGCGGCCGACATCTGCAAGGTAACCCTCCCTATCCGTGACCGCATAGAGAGCATCACATCTGACGCCGCCTACCTGCGCAAGGTCACCGAGATGGGGCGGGAGAAAGCCCGCGCATCGGCACAGGCAACCCTCGCACTGGCAAAAGAGGCTGTTGGCCTGAAACGGTTCTAACTTATCGCCATGTCTAAAGAGGCCGAGCTTGCGATGGTCCACGCGGGGTTTCCATCCCCCGCGGAGGATTTCATGGACGTGGCGCTGGACCTCAACAAAGAACTCGTAAGGAACCCCTCTTCTACCTTTTTTGCAAGGGTGAAGGGGGATTCTATGATAGATGACGGCGTGAACGACGGTGACATGCTCATCATAGACAAGGCTGCAGAACCTGTGGACGGCTGCCTGGCGGTATGTTTCGTGGACGGTGAATTCACTCTCAAACGCTATCTGAACAAGGGCGATTACGCCATCCTGATGCCAGCCAACAAGGCATACAAGCCCATCCGGGTCGATGCCGACAACCAGTTCGCCATCTGGGGAGTAGTAAAATATCTGGTCAAAAAAGTCTAACCCATGCCTTTCGTCGGCCTTTGCGACTGCAACAACTTCTTTGTGAGTTGTGAACGGGTGTTCCGTCCCGACCTGGAGCACAGGCCGGTGATGGTCCTCTCCAACAACGACGGCTGCATAGTGGCCCGCAGCAACGAGGTCAAGGCGCTCGGAATCAAGATGGGGACGCCTTTCTATCAGGCCCGCGACCTTGTCCGCAGGCACAACATCGCCGTATTCTCTTCCAACTATCAGCTTTACGGCGACATGAGCCAGCGGGTGATGAACATCCTGCGTAAGGCTGTGCCGGGCATCGAGGTGTACTCCATAGACGAAGCGTTCCTCAATCTGGACGAAATGCCGCTGGAGAGCCTGCAGCCGTTCGCCCTCAACCTCTCGGCCCGCATCCGCCGGGAAGTGGGGATACCGGTCAGTATCGGCATCTCACCCACAAAGACCCTGGCCAAGATTGCCAGCAAACTGTGCAAGCAGTATCCCGCCCTCAAGGGGGGCTGCCTGATGTACCGCACACAAGATGTAGAGAAGGTGCTGGGACGCTTTCCCGTGAGTGACGTGTGGGGCATCGGGCGGCGCAGCAACGCCAAGTTGCAGGCTATGGGAATCACTCACGCGCTGGGGCTTTACAATATGCCCCGGGAACAGGTCAACTATCTGTTCAATCTCCCCGGCCTGAGGACTTGGAAGGAGCTTCACGGGGAGCCGTGCATAGGTTTTGAAGATGTGCAGAGCGACCGCCAGACGGTGTGCATCTCCCGCTCCTTTGCCAAGGAGATGACCACGCTGGAAGAGCTTGACGCCGCAATATCGACATTCACCAGCAAAGTGGCGGAGAAGCTGCGGGCCCACGGACAGTGCGCCCAGCAGCTGAGCGTCTTCATACTTACCAACCGCTTCCGCGAAGACGCACCGCAGAACTATCAGATAAAGACCACCCTGTTCGATGTCGCCACCGACGATACCCTGGAGATGTCGGAGCGGGCCGCTCTCTCCCTGAGGCAGATATTCAAGAGCGGATACGCCTATAAGAAGGCGGGGGTGATGGTCACCCGGCTGATGCCTAAGCGGGGGGTGCAGTCTTCTATGCTGGACAACATAGACCGCACCCGCCGAGCCTCGCTTATGGAGGCCATCGACGCCATAAACAAAACCGAAGGGAACTACACTGTTCGCCTCGCTTCGCAAGGTGAGATGGACCAGTTCTCTGCACGCACGATGACCTCCCGCCGGTTCACAACCCGCTGGGATGAGATAATAGATGTAAAGGTATGAGCGAGATTCCCGTAGTCGTCACCCGGCACAGGACCTCAAGGCTCTCCATCCGGGTCACCAAAGAGGGCGAGGTACGCGTATCCGCGCCATGGTATGTCTCAAAGCGGACGATAGAAACTTTTGTGGAGAGCCACAGGGAGTGGATTGGGAAGGCGCAGGAGCGTGTTTCAAGGCAGCAGGCGGGACGCAGTGCTTTTTACGCCCAGTTGGACATCTCCACGCCTGCCCGGCGCAAGGCAGCTGTGGCAAGGCTCGATGAAATCGTCAAGCCATTGGTTTCAAAGTATTCCGCACAGATGGGGGTCTCCCCCGCCGGCATCAGCTACCGCGCATCCAAGACCCGCTGGGGGAGTTGCAACCCGCGTACCCGCAGAATCAATTTCAGCCTGTACCTGCTGTTGCTTCCGGATTGGTGCGTAGAGCACATAGTGGTCCACGAACTTGCCCACCTTATAGAGGCCAACCACGGCCCCGGATTCTACGCCGTGATGGACAGACATTTTCCCAAATGGAAAGAGGCCCGCAGGCAGACCCTTCGGATAGTCCGCGGCGGTTGCTGATGTAAAAAAGAATAGTTACTTTTGCGAGTTATGAACAGATTTATTTCCCTTATTGCCATCGCTCTATGCATGGCAGCCTGTGCCCACAAGGAGTATGACCTGTCGGAAGGTCTTAACAAGGAGGTTACTCTGTTTGAGGATGAGATTTCCCTCCCCATCGGCAGCATCGGTCCCGTGACCCTTGAGTATGCCATGGGCAGTCTGGGCAAGATAGAAGGCATCGGCAGTATGGTGGCTGAGTACATCAAGGAGGATGCCGACGGCTTCCTCTGCGTCGAAGACAGCGGCAGCATATTCCGCAGCAACATTTACGAGATTGAGCGGGCTATGGGCGATGTGAGCGTTGCCAAACGCTGGAATGCCGGCTACAAGTCGGCCTTTATCGGGGGACTGGCCGGCATGCTCAGTTTCGTCAACCTCAAAAACTGCAACCAGACTCTCGTCATCAGTTCATCCAATCCCCTGTCGGTTGATGTTCCTGCAAGTTGCGAAGCAACCATAAACTGCCAGGGCGACGACGGTAGCGTCTCCATGCCGGTAGCTGAACTTGACAATATCACCCTGAAACAACGTTCCCAGCAGGAGTTGCTTAATTTGGAATTTCCAGAAGACTTCAAGTCCAAGGTAGGTTCCATTGTATTCTCCAACCTTGTCCTGGACATGCCGGCGACACCTTCTTCTGCAATCAGCAACTCCAACGGCAACCTGTTTCTCGGATTCTACTACAAATACAAAAGCCGCATTGGCGTAGGCGAAGGGTTCTCCCTCCCGATGAGCGACATATCCACCGGGCAGATAAACCTCCCCTTAGGCAAATACAGGCTGGGGAAATGTGAAATTGAGGTTGAACTGGAAAACACCATACCTCTTACCGTCTCAGTCGACAATATAAGGGTACTGAAGCCACGCGAATCCTCAGACGAGGACCCTGTGGTTGAAGATGACATCACTGTCACCTCCGGCATCACCGTCGCGGGCGGAACACCTCAAAAGCCCTCAACCACAATTATCAAACTCGCACTGGAGGCAGCTTCGGGAACAATTCCCGACATTCCCGAGCTCATGCTCGACCTCAAGCTTGAGGCCCAGCCTGACCTGGGCACTGTGCCCCTCTCCACCAAACAGGGTCTCTATGTCAAATCGTCTTCCGCAAGGATCTGCGGAGGCATAACAATCGGCAGCAATGAATAAAAAGATATCCTTAGCAATCGCGCTTCTCGCCTGCATCACCTCCTTTTCCCATGCACAGTCGTTCCAGGAAGGCTTTATGTTGAAGGATTACAGGCTTATATACCACTTCAACCCGGCGCTGGCCGGGGAGAGTGATTTCATCAGCCTTTTCCAGGTCTCCTCGTCTAACCGGAACAATGTAGGCGCTTCTGCATTCATATATCCATACGACGGACAGGTCGTGACTTACCTCCACTCCAGCGTCCCGGCACAAACTGCCAGGGAAAATTTCAGGGAGAACAACTATCTCACAAAGAGTTATGATTTCAACCTGTTCTCCTACGGCATGTTCCGCAATGGGGCAGAGCACACCTTTGAGCTAAATATCCGGGGCATGTACGCAATATCTGCACCGGGAGAACTCTTTATGTTTGCCAAGACAGGCGCCGCTCCCTCGACATTGGACCTCAGCAGGCTGAGAGCCCAGGGTGACATTTATGCAGAACTCGCATACGGTTATTCGCGCAGGGTCAGCGACGTATTCTCTTTTGGCGCACGGGTGAAACTTCTGGGTGGACTCTACGCACTGGACTATAATGTAACACGGCTCGACCTGAGCATGAGCGAAAGCAAGTACCAGGCCGATATAGAGGCCAGCCTGGACCTCACCGACCAGGCCGTCGGATTCGCAGTCGACAGCGATGGCTATATGGATTTCAAAGATTTCACATACAAGGGGTTGATACATATCCCGAAGAGTTACGGCGCAGCAGTTGACCTTGGTATCGCCGTCTATCCCACGGAGAACCTCACCCTCTCTGCATCGGTGACAGACCTGGGCGGCATCTTCTGGTACTTTGGCAATGCCTCCCGCTCTTCCGGTACGGTATCTTTCACCGGGCTTGAGAACCTTTCTTCTGAAGAATTCAACGAAGAGGGCCTGATGACACAGGCGAACACCCTCAAAGACCGGTTCCTGGAGCAGATACGTTTGTCTGAGGCAGAGACCAAGGTCAGATTCAAGGCGATACCATTCTCTGCCAACCTCGGTGCTAAATACTCAATGCCATTCTACGACAGGCTCTCGGCAGGTCTTACCGGACAGTATACAGGCTATCAATGGATGCCTTACTGGGAGGGCCGGTTCGCACTTGCATGCAACCCCGTAGATTGGTTTGACTGTACCGCAAACATCGGCACGGGAGCTTATGGAATGGTATGGGGCGCCGCCGGCAGTATATGCTTCCACCACTTCAGGCTCAATGTTGCACTTACAAACGGCTTCGGCGGCTACATCCCGGAGAAGCGTAATCCGCTAAAACCCACCTACAAGAACGTCACCTTTGGCCTGACATACGACCTGTAAGATTATCCAAGCCTGGTTATGCCGCTCGCGCTCTTCTCTGTGAACCTGATGTCGGAGTATCTGCTCCTGTTTATGTCAGTACTGGTTTTCGCCGCCATCCTGGTGATGAAAATCGGGTCAAAGTACGGCGTACCGTCCCTGCTGCTGTTCCTTATCATAGGAATGGTGGCCGGTGCCGACGGTCTGGGACTTGAGTTCGCGGATTATGCGGGGGCAGAGTCCATCGGGCATCTCGCCCTTACCATCATCATATTCACAGCCGGCCTGGAGACATCGCTGGAGCACACCAGGCCTGTACTCAGGCAGGGCGTCTCACTCTCCACGGCGGGACTGCTGCTCACCATATTGTTTACAGGCACTTTCATATATCTGGTATTCGGAGGTCAATATGGCGTTGCAGCGCTGGGCTGCTTCCTTCTCCCCGCCATCATGGGGTCCACCGACTCCGCATCGGTGTTCTCAATCCTGAACGACAAGAAACTTCACCTCAGGGAGAACCTCGCCCCCATGCTGGAACTGGAGTCCGGCAGTAACGACCCGCTGGCATACACCACCACCCTTATCCTGATACAAATCATCACCACGATGCAGACCACGGCGGAGAGCGCCGGAGCAATGGTCCTCAAAGGATTGGGCATCATCGTATTGCAGATTGTAATCGGAGTGGCGATCGGCCTTGCCGTAGGGCAGGGCGCCAGATGGCTCCTGAACAAGATATCTCTTCCCAGCGTAGCGCTCTATTCAATAATGATCCTCAGCATAGGGTTCTTCGCAAACGGCATAGCCACCATTCTCCATGGCAACGGCCTGCTGGCACTCTATATCACCGCCATCACAATCGCCAACAAGGTGGAACTTAAGAGAAAGAAAGATATCCTGAGTTTCTTTGACGGTATGACATGGCTCGTGCAACTGCTGATGTTCCTCATGCTGGGCCTGCTTGCACGGCCTTCCACGATGCTCTCTGCACTGGGTCCGGCATTGTTGATAGGGCTGTTCATGATGTTTGTGGCCCGTCCCGCCAGCGTACTGATCTCCCTTGCGCCGTTCCGCGGCCTCTCTTTCAAGTCAAAGTTGTTCACATCATGGGTAGGGCTCAAGGGGGCGGGTCCCATACTGTTCGCCCTTGCCCCTGTGCTTGCCGGCATAGATGGTTCTACCGAGATTTTCAACGTCGTGTTCCTAATAACCCTGCTCTCCATGGTGCTCCAGGGCATGACACTGGAGCCGTTTGCACGGATGCTGAACCTCACTTACGAGCAAGACCCCGAGGTGGAGACATTCGGGATGGAGATACCGGACGAGATGGGGCTGCTGCGGGACCATATCGTGAGCGGCGATGACCTTTCACGCGGCTCAACCCTGCGTGACCTGAGCCTCCCCCACGGCATCAGGGTCATGATGGTGCGTCGCGGCGACCGGTTCTTAGTTCCCCACGGGAGCATGCCGCTGAAAGAGGGTGACCGCCTGATAATCATTATGGGTGAATCTGACGACTGATAATCATTTAAACTATCCGGTAATACAGCTATGAAAAAGTTATTGGCAATCTTGCTTCCGGCCACTCTGGCAGCATTGCTCTGCTGGTCTTGCGAAAACACCACAGCCCCCCTGCAGACCAGGGTTTACAGCTATGAAGAGTCCGCAGACCACGCTTCAATAAAGTTCTCCGCGGAGTTGCCCGAGGGGAACGACCGCACCTCCAGGGTCATCCGTGAGAATCTGGCCGGCGTGATGGACAATCAACTTGCCCACATAGGTTCTTTTGAGGGGGAACGGCTGTTTGACCCGTATGACGGTGACATGAATGATACCGAGGGGTGTGTAAAGTATTATTTTGACAACGCTTTCAAGGTCATCTGTGACGGAGCAGACGATGACGTAAGGCAAAGGGCGGAGTATATCAAACAGGACACCGGCATTAATGATGCCCAGAAAGAGGAGATACTCTCCCGCATGCCCGGATGGGAATACGAGTTCTCGTTGGAGATGATTGCCGATGCCGGTTGTTACGCCGTTTTCCAATCGCAGGACTATATCTATATGGGTGGTGCCCACGGCGGGGTAACCGGTGCAGGGTGCATCACTTTCGACAAGTCAACAGGCAGTATCATTGAGCAGTTCATAGACCCCGGCAGCGAAGAGGATATCCAGCCGCTGCTGCGCAAAGGGCTGGTGGGGTATTTTGTCGATGCAGATTCACAGGTCAACGACAGCAACCTCGACGAGTGTCTGCTACTGGAGGGCGACCTCATCCCTCTCCCGGCCTGGCAGCCCTACCCTTGCGAAGAGGGCTTAGTGTTTGTTTATCAGCAATATGAGATTGCGCCTTACGCTGCCGGGATGCCCGCTTTTACGGTTTCTTTCGAGGAGATTGCGCCTTATCTGACGCCAGAAGCAAGGCGGATTATCGGTCTTTAGTTTTCTTTATTCAGAAAACCCGCCCAGAAGCATCGCGGGCCCGGTTTGTTAGTAACCCTGTTGAAAACTTCCTTTTTCCAACACTTTTTCGAGCAGGTAGTTTTTGCAACTTTACAATCGGGAAACGGAAAAGCATAGGGCTGCCCCGGGCAGCCCCGCTTTTTTATCCTCTATACTATTGTATCCAATAGCCATAACACTAAATAACCGCGCACAAGAAATGGACGTTAGAAAGACCAACGGCACTTACGAAGAATTTGACAACGAAAAACTGAAAAGAGGTATCCGCCAGGCATATATCGCCACCGGGCAGAAATGCCCCGAGGAGGTGGTGGTCTCCATCACAGACAACCTGTATATCTACGATAAGATCTCCAGTCAGGAGATCCGCCGCCAGGTGGTGGAATCCTTGATGTCAATCAACAAGAAAGCCGCCCTTGAATATATAGAGCGCTTTGATTCCGGCCTCGACCTGCGCAAGAAGAGGGACTTTATCAAAGACTATATCAACGCGTCCAACGCGGCGACGGGCTCCAAGTTCGACGCCAATGCAAACATCACAAGAAAAAATATAGTTACCCTGGGGCAGGAGCTCTACAAAGAGAACAACATCAAGCAGAACCGCTACATCATGCAGGACAAGATCAAGTCCCTGTATGGGCGCGAACTTGCAGACAGGTATGTTGCCGACCTGGAAAGCCACGTGCTTTACAAGCACGACGAGAGCGGTACACCGGGTTACCCCTATTGTGTGGCAATCACCATGTATCCGTTCCTGGAGAGCGGCCTGCGTGAGCTGGGCGGGGTCTCGGTCGCTCCCACCGACCTCAAGAGTTTCTGCGGCGAGTTCATCAACCTGGTATATTCGGTGAGCTCACAGTTCATGGGCGCCGTGGCCACCCCGGAATTTTTGATGTACTTCGACTACTTCCTGCGCAAGGATTATGGCGACGATTACCTCACCAAACTGGACACTGTCGTAGAGAACAACCTCAAGCAGCGTACCCTCGTCAAGGTTATCGACAACTACTTCCAGCAGGTCGTACACTCCATGAACATGCCGGCCGGGAACCGCGGCTACCAGACGGTGTTCTGGAACATCGGCTACTTTGACAAACCGTACTTCGAGGGTGTGTTCGGAGACTTCCGCTTCCCCGACGGCACCGCGCCCATATGGGAGACCCTCAGCTGGCTGCAGAAACACTTTATGAACTGGTTCAACGAAGAGCGCAACCATTACGTCCTCACCTTCCCGGTTGAGACGATGGCCCTGCTGACCGACGGCGGCGACGATTATGCCGACAAGGAGTATGCAGATTTCACCGCCCGCATGTGGAGCAAGGGGCACAGCTTCTTCTGCTACATCTCCAACTCGCCGGACAGCCTTTCCAGCTGCTGCCGCCTGCGAAACGAGATTCAGAAAGAGGACGGCCACAACCACAACACCCACCAGTACTCTATGGGTACCGCTTCGGTAGCGACCGGGTCCAAGAGCGTTATGACCATCAACCTCAACCGCCTGGTGCAGAACGCCGCCATCAAGTATTTCAAGAACGAGAAGCGGGTGGATATGAAGCGCGGCGTGGCCCTCGGCATTGAAGAGTACGACCGTGAAAAGCTCTACCAGTACATCCGCGAAGAGATTACCGACGAGACAGAGGCCGTCCACAAGTACCAGACCGCCTTCAACGAGATTATCAAGGACTTCCTCAAGGCAGATATGCTCGATGTCTATCGCGCAGGCTTTATCAATATGCGCAAGCAGTACCTCACCGTAGGCGTCAACGGCCTTACAGATGCAGCCGAATTCCTCGGGTTGAAGGTGTCGCCCAACAACGACTACAAGGATTTCGTGAATATGATGCTGGAGACCATCAACGTCTGCAACCGCAAGGACCGCACTCCGGACGAGATGTTCAACACCGAGTTTGTTCCGGGCGAGAACCTCTCCGGCAAGAACTACAAGTGGGACAAGCGCGACGGCTACTTTGTATCGCCTCACCACAATATGTACAGCTCATACTTCTACAATCCCGAGGATACCGAACTCTCTATGATAGACAAGTTCAAACTGCACGGAGAGGACTATGTGAAGTATCTCGACGGCGGCAGCGCGCTGCATATGAACGTAGAGGAGCACCTCAGCTTCGAGCAGTACCGCCAGCTGCTCAACGTCGCAGCCCATTACGGCACCAATTACTTCACTTTCAATTGCCGCAACACCGTTTGCAACGATTGCGGATACATCAGCAAGGATACCCTGCACGAGTGCCCCAAGTGCGGCAGCAAGAATCTCGACTACCTCACCCGCGTCATCGGCTACCTCAAGAGAGTCTCTTCTTTTAGTGAGATGCGCCAGACAGAGGCCAAGGCACGTTTCTACAACCCCAGTGAAGTACCCACCACTGTAGAAAACTAATAGAGGATTAGCAGATGATCAAATATGTCCCACAGGCGACATCTGTGGTTTTGGAAGAGATACCCGGCAAGGTATCTCTTGCCGTAGATGTCAGTAACTGCCCCCTGAGATGCCCGGGCTGCCACTCGCCGTTCCTGCAGACAAATGTCGGCGAAGAACTCACCACAGATATAATTGACGAGTTGCTGGCCGACAACTTTGGCGTGAACTGCTTCCTGTTTTTCGGGGAGGGACAGGATGATGCATCGTTCCTGGACCTGGCCTGGCACATACGCGACAACCACCCTGACATAGAGATTGCCCTCTACTCCGGCCGCACTGAGGTACCCAACACCTACTGGCGCGTGTTCAACTACATCAAACTGGGTCCCTATGTTGAAAAGCTGGGACCGCTGAACCACCGCACCACCAACCAGCGCCTCTACAAGGTAGAAAACCGCAAACGCATAGACATCACCCACCTCATCTGGGAACGCGGCATCGATCCCAACGTGAAACGGTAGCATTCTCCTACCAAATTATAATTCAAGATTCCCGATACTCTCTCGGCGACTGGCCTTTCATCCTTGAGAAGAACTTGCTGAAGGAAGGGGTATCGGCAAAATGGAGGCGGTCGGCAATCTGAGCAATGCTCAGACTTGTGGAGCCAGGGCGCAGTGGAACTCATTGAGAAGATCGGCACGCAGAACTGGCTGCTGCTGCAACTGTAAAACACTAAAAACGATAAGATTATGAAAGAAAAAGTATTACACGCCATGCGTGAGTTCGGTGAACCCGTAAACGCCGGCAAGATTGCAGAGATTACAGGTATCGACCGCAAAGAAGTCGACAAGGCTTTTGCCGAACTGAAGAAGGAAGGCGCCATCGTCTCCCCGGTTCGCTGCAAATGGGAACCCGCCAAGTAATCAGCAGCGACCATGACAAAGATGAAATGCCCCTGTAAGTACACTTACGACCCGGAGAAAGGTGACCCCAAGCAGGGGATACCTCCCGGAACCAAGTTTGAAGACTTACCCGAGACGTGGCGCTGCCCCCGCTGCAAACAGCCCAAGTCAAAGTTTAACAAAGCGTAGGCATCGGCGCCACCGGGCACAAAAAAGCCTGCTTGCTGGCCGGCGCTCTGCGCCGCGGGGGCCCGGGGCAGAGCCCCCGTTAAAATAGGCGCCACCGGGCGCCAAAAAAGCCAGCGGTTTCGCTGGCCGGCGCTATGCGCCGCGGGGGTTCGGGGGCAGAGCCCCCGTTATAATAGGCGCCAAAGGGCGCCAAATAAAAAAGAGCCGTTTGGCTCTTTTTTATTTGGTGCCCAGAACAGGGCTCGAACCTGCACAATCTTGCGATCACTAGTCCCTGAAACTAGCGCGTCTACCAATTCCGCCATCTGGGCTTAGCAGGTGCAAAGATATATCAAAAAAAGATTTTTGCAATAAAAAAGTTTGCGCACAATGAAAAAAGTTTTACATTTGCAGTCCCTAAAGGAAAATTCCTCATTAGCTCAGTTGGTTAGAGCACCTGACTGTTAATCAGGGGGTCCTAGGTTCAAGTCCTAGATGAGGAGCAAAACGGACGGCAGCAATGCCGCCCGCTTTTGTTTGATATACTGGGGATTGAGTGCGGCCGCCCCCCCGGAACTTCTGACTCAATGTAGAAAAGTACCTGCCACGCCCGAGAGCATTGTAGATGCCTCCAACATGGTTTTCTATGGCCGGTCAAGACAAATCCCCCCGACCGGCCACATAAACTTTCCGGATACACCACCCCACGACTCGTTAACGTGGCAGGTGATTGTCATTGTCCCGACCGGCTTCTTTATTGATCACTTATTACGATCATGGTCACCGCCCCATTCTTTTTTCACGGGAAAAAGAATATCTTTGCAAGTTACATTAGTTTGCATGGATATTTCTGTCTTTTCCAGGTGTCTCAAGTATCTGTTGCTCCGCAACGACGAGGTTGTCGTGCCGGGGCTGGGGACTTTTACGGCCCAGGTGGTGGCGGACGAGGTGGACGAAGACGGCAATCCGATACCGCCGTATCGCAAGATATCCTACAGCACTGTAGAAAAAGAAGATGACGGCTTGTTTTTGCGCTGGATAGCCAAATACCTGCCTGATGGGACCGATGCCGCGCAGACGTGGCAAGATTTCATAGAGGATTTCTCCGGAGAGCTTGACGAAAAAAAATCGGTGGTGATAGAGGGTGTGGGAGAGTTACGTGCTTCTGCCCGCAAAATCTACTACTTTGTAAGCGACACAGAGAATTTTGAATATCCCGACGTACCGGGCCAAGAATCAATCGGCGCCCTATTGCCGGAAGATTACGCAGAGGAAGAGAGCAAACCGATAGAGCTTGACACCGAAAAATGGATTAAGCAGGATGACGATACAGTCACAGATGCCGCCAAGCAGCCTGCTGACGAACCTGTTCACGTGCCAGAACCGGTACAGGAGGAGGTGGTGCCAGAAGAAGATGACGAACCTGCCCCCAGCCACCTGAGCATTCTGATTGGCAACATCCTGCTGATATTATTCGTAGTCATTATTTTCCTGATGATTGCAGTCTCTTTGCTCAAGGACCTTCCGTGGATGAGCAATCTGCTGGACCACCTGCTATACACCAAAGAAGAACTTCAGATACTTGGCAAATAGGAGATGATAGACCACGCCACAAAAGAGAGGATAATGGATGCCGCCCGGATAGAGGAGGTCATCGGCGAGTTCGTGACGCTGAAGCGTTCCGGCGCGAACTATGTCGGCCTGTGCCCCTTTCATCCAGACAAGCACCCCTCAATGAGCGTATCCGCAACAAAGCAGTTCTTCAAATGCTTCTCCTGCGGCCATTCTGGCAACGTCATCTCATTCCTGATGGACCACGAACACATCAGCTACCCGGAGGCGCTCAGGTATCTGGCAAGGAAATACGGCATAGAGATAGTAGAGAAAGATGAGACTCCTGAGGAGGCGGCGCAGCGGATGCGTAACGACAGTCTCCTGATTGTGAACGATGTCGCCCAGAAGTTCTACCAGGATGTCCTGTGGGATCCGGAGCGCAGCCATATGATTGGACTCGGCTACTTCCGCCAGAGAGGTTTTACAGACGAGACTATCCGCCGCTTCGGCCTCGGCTACGCCCCCGCCGGCTACGATACCTTCACCCGGTTTGCACTGGACAACGGCTATAAAGAGGAGTATCTGCTGGAGACGGGCCTGAGCATCAAGCACGACGACGGACGCCTCTCAGACCGTTTTTACGAGCGTGTAATGTTCCCCATCTACTCTCTTGGCGGCAAGGTAATCGCCTTCGGCGGGCGCATAATGTCGTCAGAAAAGAAGGTGGCAAAGTATGTCAACTCCCCGGAGTCGTCTATATACAGCAAGAGCCGCTCTACATTGTACGGCCTCTTCCAGGCAAAAAACGCGATTGCCCGTCAGGACAAATGCATTATGGTGGAGGGGTATGCAGATGTAATATCGATGCATCAGCGCGGCATAGAGAATGTGGTCGCCTCCAGCGGCACCGCCCTCACCGAGGGTCATATCAACCTTGTGAAACGCTTCACAAAGCGGATTACATTCATTTACGACAGCGACCCCGCCGGCATCAAAGCCTCTATGCGGGGCATAGATATGGTGCTGGAGGCTGGTATGGAGGTCAAGATAGTGCTGCTGCCGCAGGGCGAAGACCCCGACTCGTTTGCCCAGGCAAATGAGAAGGCCGATATTGAGCAGTATATCGCCTCTCACGAGCAGGATTTCATCACCTTCAAGATCAACATCTTATCCAAGGATATCGCTGAAAACGACATTTACGGCCGCACTCAGATGATAAGCGAAATAGTGCAGACGGTATCTGTAATTCCTGACGAGATAACCCGCAATGTGTATATCGAGACCATAGCGGGGGTCTTCAATTTGCAGCGGGACTCCCTGTTCTTGAGGATCCGGCGTATGCGCCAGAAGCGCCGCGAGCAGACACAGGCACGCAATAACTATAACCGCAGCCGTGAAAACGCCCCCGGACCGGCCAGCGCCGCAGAGGCCGGCTACATACCCGACGAGCAGGGACGGTATCCAGAATCTGAAGTTTATGAAGCCACCCCCCGGAAACGCGATAGCGGGATTATCACAAACGATTATCTGGCTGTGTGCGAACGCGAACTGGTGGAGATGCTCATCAAATGGGGCGAATACACCATCCACTGGGAGAGCAATATGACCTACGGAGAAGAGAAGATTCCGGAGGTCACGGTATCGGAGTATATACGCGGCCAGCTGGACGAGGACGGACTGACCCTGCAGAATCCGTTGTACAAGAAAGTTTATGATGCTTATTATGCCCTCGAGAAGGTCCCGAGCGACAACTGCGAAGAGACCCAGGGGCACGTGATCAAGTATTTCACCTTTCACGATGATATGGAGGTGATGAAATTTACAACAGAACTGCTCTCAGAAAGCTATCCCATCACCATAAAGAACTTCAATGCCTCCCTCACCAGCGAAGAACACCGCCTCTACAAAGACGTCCCCAAAGCCGTCCTGCAGTACAAATCGCGGATTGTGGGGCTGCAGCAGACAGAACTGCAGAAAGAGATTGCGGCGGCGGGCAAAGCGGGCGACGACGCCCGTCAGAAAGAGCTGATGCACAGTTTCCTGACACTGGCAAACGTCCGCAACCAACTGGAGAAAGCACTAAAAAAGTATTAACCTACAACTAATCATTATATGGCAAACGATTACAAACGGACTCTGGTAACCTGCGCGCTTCCCTACGCAAACGGACCTGTACACATCGGACATCTGGCTGGCGTTTATGTGCCCGCCGACATCTATGTGAGGTATCTTAAGATGCGTGGCCGCGACGTCCTTTTCGTATGCGGCAGCGACGAGCACGGCGTACCCATCACCATAAAGGCGCTCCAGCAGGGATGCACTCCGCAGGACATAGTAGATAAGTATCACGGCATCATCAAGAAGGCATTTGCCGACTTCGGAATCAACTTTGACATATACTCCCGCACCACCAGCAAGGTGCACGAGGCCACCGCATCTGACTTCTTCAAGAAACTCTATGACGAGGGCAAGTTCATTGAGAAGGAGAGCGAGCAGTATTATGACGAGCAGGCCCACCAGTTCCTGGCCGACCGCTACATTATGGGCACCTGCCCCAAATGCGGCAACGAGCGGGCATACGGTGACCAGTGCGAAAAGTGCGGCTCCACCCTGAGCCCCGACGAACTTATCAACCCCCACTCCACCATCAGCGGCGCCCCGCTGGTGAAGCGGGCCACAAAGCACTGGTATCTCCCGCTGGACAAGTATGAGGGCTGGCTGCGCGAGTGGATTCTGGATGGCCACAAGGAGTGGAAGACAAATGTTTACGGCCAATGCAAGAGCTGGCTGGACGGAGGACTGCAACCCCGCGCCGTGAGCCGCGACCTCGACTGGGGCGTGCCCGTTCCGGTAGAGGGTGCAGAGGGCAAAGTGCTTTACGTCTGGTTTGACGCCCCCATAGGCTACATCTCCAACACCAGGGAGCTGCTGCCCGACAGCTGGGAGAAATGGTGGAAGGACCCCGAAACCAAGCTGGTACATTTCATAGGCAAGGATAACATCGTGTTCCACTGCATAGTGTTCCCCTCGATGCTTAAAGCCTACGGCGGATACATCCTCCCCGACAACGTCCCTGCAAATGAGTTCCTGAATCTGGAGGGTGACAAGATATCCACCTCGCGCAACTGGGCAGTATGGCTCCACGAATATCTGGAGGAGTTCCCCGGCAGCCAGGACGTGCTGCGTTACGTGCTGACCGCCAACGCCCCCGAGACCAAGGACAACGACTTCACCTGGAAGGATTTCCAGACACGCAACAACAGCGAGCTGGTGGCCATCCTGGGCAACTTTGTGAACCGCGCCGTGGTGCTAACGCACAAATACTTCGAGGGCAGAGTTCCGCAGAACCTCAAACCCGAGGCCATCGATACGGAGGTTATGGGACAGATTCCCGCCATCAAGGCCGCCATTGAAGACAACATAGAGCACTACCGTTTCCGCGAAGCCCTCAAAGAGGCTATGAACCTCGCCCGCCTGGGCAATAAATATATCAGCGACACCGAGCCCTGGAAGGTGGCCAAGACCGATATGGAGCGTACCGCCTCCATCCTCTACAACTCAATCCAGATTTGCGCAAACATCGCCATCGCGTGCGAGCCCTTCCTGCCGTTCTCTATGGAGAAACTCGCAAGGATGCTGAATATGGACAGTCGCGAGTGGGAAGCTGTGGGCAGCGGCGAGATTCTCGCCCCCGGCCATCAGCTGAACGCTGCAGAGCTTCTCTTTGCCAAGGTTGAAGACGCACAGATAGATGCTCAGCTCAAGAAGCTGGAAGACACCAAGAAGGCTAATGAAGCCGCCGAGGCTGCCGCAGCACCCGCCGGCGCCCCCGACCCTGCCAAAGAGCAGTGCACCTTTGAAGAGTTTGAGAAGATGGACATCCGCACCGCCACCGTACTGGAAGCAGAGCGCGTTCCCAAGACCGACAAACTGCTGCATCTGAAGATAGACACCGGCCTGGACCAGCGCGAGATAGTCTCCGGCATCGCCGAATACTATACCCCGGAAGAGATGGTCGGCAAGCAGATATGCATCCTTGCCAACCTGCAGCCCCGCAAGATCCGCGGCATAGAGTCCAAAGGTATGATTCTGATGGCCCGCCAGAGCGACGGCAAAATGCGCATCGTCAGCCCCGAAGAGCCCCTCACAAACGGGGCTTGCATAGGTTAACCTTCTAATATTTTGATATCTATGAAGACAAGTACAAAAATCTGGCTGGCCATTGCTGGCATCCTGCTTGTGGTCCTTGGTGTATTATGCATCTGCAGACCCGCCGCAACACTTTTCACCGCAGCCTGGCTCATCGGCTGCCTGACCCTGTTTGCCGGTATCTCCAAGTTGGTTTTCACTTTCCGCACACAGGCTTTCCTACCCAATAGCGGGAGCCGTATGCTCAGCGCTATACTTCAAATCATACTGGGTCTCATCTTCCTGTGCAACAACCTTTTCCTTGCAGTTTCCCTGCCGGTCATCTTTGCAATGTGGGTGCTTATAGAGAGCGTAATCATTGCCGTGAACAGCTTTGACTACAAGCGTGTTGGCTTCCCTGGATGGTGGGCCATCCTGCTACTTGGCATCTGCGGTGCCGTACTGGGCGTTATGGGATTGAGAAATCCAGATGTATCAGCCGCAACCCTCTCCACCCTCATAGGCCTCGGCGTTATCACCATGGGTGCCGCCTACCTGTTTGCCCTCATAGGAATCAAAAAATTCGAGAATCTGATCAGGTAGCAAAAACCCCAACGTAATCTATTAAATTGACTCGATTTCCTCCTTTGACAACTGGGTTGCAGCCATAATGGTCTCAATGCTAGCTCCGATGGCCTTAAGGTTCTTGACAGTTTCTCGCCGCATCTCTTCACGCCCATCCTTGCGGCCCTTGGCCAGACCTTCTACCATCCCAGCGTCGTAGCCTTCCTTGTGGAAATACTCGCCGATAACCTTCCTGTCGTATTCGGTAATCATAGATGTCACGTATTTGCGAAGTTCCTTTTCTTCAAGTTCTCCAGTCTGAGCTATCGAGAACACATCCTCGAAGCCTGCTTGATTCACCGGCACCTATGCAAATTTATTCAAATTTTTGAAAAGGTAGCACCATCTCTCGCGGTTTGTCTCCAGCGAATCCCAGGCATTGCGCAGCCGCGGCAGCTCTAGGAAGAAGAATCGTAGATTCTCTGTAAGGCAATCCTGCGCGTTTGACAATTCCTGGAACTGGTAGGAGAAGAAAAACTGCCCTTTCGGAACGGAAGCACTGTGGTGCCGGATATAGTCTGCTATGCAGAGGACATACACCGGTCTCAGTAGGTAAGATTCGTCACCCCGCTCAATCTGGCTATGTACCAGAGAGCATCCGTAGAACAGCAGCCGGTCGTCCATATCCACGTCGGGCAGGCACTGCATCTCCGCAATGAACTTCTCTCCTGTACCGCGCGCTGTGCATATAACGTCGAAGGTGGCTCGTTTGTCCTTGGCGCTCATCACCGGAATCTCGTTGCCGAGGTACTCGATATCCTCAACCTGCACCGGTAGGATGTCGTTGATGAACTTGAGCAGGATGCGCTTGTGCCCTAAGATATACTTGAAGGCAAAATCTACCCTTAAGTCCATAAATGTTGACAGTTGTTCCGGATGGTCGATATAGGACTGAACCTTATCAGGCTGTTCATCGAATTGTTCCCGCAACTGGTCTTCAATCTGCGGGTCCAGCACAAGTTTGTAGTTAGCTTTCATAGGCTTTAATCATTAAATGGTTAATGCCCGCAATACTATACAACAAGGCCGGGGTAAACCATACTCTAAACGTTTATAAACGATTTTAAACGGAGAATCAACAATCCCCCGTTTTTAAAAGTGACAACAAGATAAAGCAACTGTAGCCTTCCCTAAAAGCTTCCTCATCATTGCTGCTTCAGCATATATGAGAAAAGAGCAGAATATTAACACTTTATATATATAACTTGCATTTGTTACAATTATTAATTAGTTTTGAACTTGTAAAGCAAGAAATATCTTGAACATATAAGCGGTTGCTGTTTGTTCAATCCTGATTGAAACGTAGGAAATTTCAATAATTGAGGATAAAGAACAAGTTTGCGCGCGCCTGCTATGCGGGCGTTACTTGTTTTCCTCAATGGGCGATTCCTACGGCCTCAATCAGAGACAAGTGACGCTCGTTTTATTTTTCGTCCGGCAACCACGAAAAAAAGTGCAACAACATTTAAAATTATATGCATTATGGCAGACAAGACTAATGTTCCGGGAGTAAATGATTTTGCTTCTGTTGAAGACCGCGGTTTAAGTTCAGATTATTATGAGAAGAAAGATCTGTCCCAAGCAGCCAGAAAAGATATTGGGGCAGGGACGGTCATTACCGGTGAAACCGGAGAGGTTGAAGAATCGGTAAAGATTAAAACAAAGAGAGTTGAAAAAGACAAGCCGCTCCTTGGCTTCTTCTATTCTGTTTCCCGTGACAAGTTTGGTGAATACTGGCCTTTATATCTGGGCCCCAATACCATTGGTAGGGACGGGAATAGTGATATTATCTTGAACGAAGGAACAGTATCAGGAAATCATGCGACCTTAATTATTCATAAAGAAGATGATGGAGAGGTGTATGCCGGCATTAAGGATAATGGTTCCACCTATGGTGTCAAAGTAAACGGCAAGAGCACCCACTTTGACGTGGTTGGCTGCAACAACATGGACATCATAAAGGTAGGAAAGAATTACGAGCTATTATTCATCCTGATTGATTCAGATCAGGTCGGCCTCAAGCCGGCAGAGAACTTCGTCGAAGTCAAGCGCGCATCATCAAAACAAGTAGATCGCCGTATTATTACCGGGCCGAGGAGCAGCGGGCCTGCGACCTATCGTAACCCTAATAGCAGTCGCCTCGCTAATCCGTCAACAAATGACAGGACTCGCTCAATGGATGGCGAGACAGAAGACATTCACAACGGAACAGTCACAAGGTAAACAGGTGATATGATACTGCAGGGAGAAATTGAGAAGCAGCACCATATTTATTACGAGTTTGAGAGGGGGAAGGAACCGATTGGTGCGGGCGGTATGGGCACTGTATATCGCGGCCGGATGGTCGACGAGAAAACAGGTGCCTTCCGTGAAGTCGCCGTTAAAGAGATTGAACCCGAGGGGGATTACTCAGAACGACAGACTATCTTGGACCGTGCCCGCAGAGAGGCATCGATTCAACTCCGCAACGACGATTTGGTGGAGATGCTTGGATTCGTCGAAACCACGGAGAAAAAGCTCGGAATAGAAAAGACCCGATACTATGTAATCAGCGAGTTCCTGGACGGAGTCACGCTTGACAAAGTTCTGTCAGGTGTTTATGCTGATTACAAAGGAGAGACTGTCGATTATGCCAGAGAACTGGCGGCAAATTACGGAAAAGACCGCGAAGGAACAGCAACACTGATTATCAAACATGTGCTGTCGGCAATAACTGCGCTGCACGACAACGGTTACCTTCATCGCGACATCGACCCGTCTAACATCATGATTACATCAGACGGAAAGATGAAGCTCATTGACTTCGGCATTGCCAAGAAGCAGAATTCCCTTGATCAATCAGATATGATGCAGTCTAAATCAGGCGCATTTGTCGGGAAAGTGGAATATGCTGCGCCAGAGTTGGTGGAGGGGAAGATTACAGAACAGAACTTCACTACCGATATCTATGCAGCAGGAGTCTTGTTCTATCAACTTCTGACAGGACACCTTCCCTTTGCCGGCAACCGGTTTGATATCATGAAGGGCCAGTTAAATGGTAAACCCGACTTCAGTAAGATACGCTCTAAGAAGTACAGGGTCATAGTTGAAAAGGCTATGTCAAAAAAACAAGCCAACCGGTTTGTTTCTGCATCTGCAATGAGGGCCGCGCTGGATGAGGAGGTTCAATCTTCGTCAAAATGGCCGTATGTGGCTGTAGTAGCGGCCGTTGCACTAGCTGCGATCATTATAGCGCTGGTTTGGCCGAAATCAGGTCCAGTTCCAGATCCAGTAGAGGTCTTTACTGAAAATGCGTTCACCGATAGCCAGGACACTATATTGATAACATACAGTGTTGATAAGAGGGGTCAGAAGACAGAGCTCAAACGAGACACTTTGTTCGTGGCAAAACAAAAAAAGTTTGACGAGATACTGTCACAGCCAATGGATGATATCTGGGATATGCTCTTATCAGAGGTGAACCGGTATAATCCAGCTGCCCTATATGCTGCAGCCCTCTATTATAAACGCCATGATGTTGATAGCAAAGCCAATAAATACTGGACTTCCGTTATAGTTCCTGAAGAAACTGCCAAGTATTTAAAAAAGACTAATACCAATTCTATTTCAGCACGTAGAATTGAATACATCCTTCTATGTATGGCATACGACCATATAGATAAATCTGTCTGGTCGGATGCAGATTCCAAAGTGGTTGAAATAGAGGGTAAGATTAAAGAGATGTACAGTTCATTCTCAGAGCATTTTAAACTGCCCGCTGAACTTCAGTAATTCTGTAATATAGAGAGAAATGGAAGACGAAGTACCGGTAAGGATATTTGACGACGACCCCAACATATATATATCGGTCTTTTATAGGGGCTGGAAGTGGTACTATTATAATCCGGATGTGAAGTGCCTGGGAGAGGGCGCCATGGGTAAGGTGTTTCTCGGCTTTGATTATGATACTAACCAAAAGGTAGCCATCAAGCAGCTGTTTGACAAGTACGCAAATGTCCGCTCTATCAGAGATCGGGCCCGGCTGGAGGCATCCCTGACATACAGCCACCCCAACTTGGTAGAGATGCAAGGCTGCTGTATGTATGAAGATGAAGAAGGCTACTGGCACGTCTGGGTGCTGAGCAAGTTTGTGGACGGGGAAATCATAAATAAGTATGTAAGCAAATTGGGGGATGACGCTAACAGGGTCCCTGTAATTGCAGGCCTGATTGGACAGGTTCTGGATGCCCTTGATTATCTTCATTCTAAGGGTGTAATACACAGGGACATAAAACCTTCAAACATAATGGTGGACCGAGATCGTCAAGTCAAACTGATGGACTTGGGCGTTGCCAGGGTTACAGGGGCAAACTCATATACCAGCAACGGATTTGTAGGTACCCCGCTATATGCCTCCCCTGAACAGATAATGCGTGATAAGATGCAGGTACAGGCAACTCCAGCAAGCGACATTTATTCATTGGGGATGACTATGTATGTCCTTTTGAATGGAGATCATCCGTTTGAAGCCCCAACCGAAGCACAGATTCTTATAAATCAGGTAACCAAAAAGCTCCCTGCATCAAAAGCCCTTGAGAAGAAATATAAGAAACTCATGAATGTGATTTGGAAAGCCACGGACAAGGATCCGGAAAACCGATATCAGTCGGCCATGGAATTCAAAAGTGCTATTGAAAGGGCTCTGACTCCGGAGCGGTCTCCATGGCTACGTAACATAATAATTATACTAATGATGGTTGGGCTTTCTGTTCTGGCAGCAATACTAAAAATGATTTTTTAACATATGGCAAACGAAATAGAATCTTTCGGAATAGAGACACCCCTCTTTCTTAGCAACGCGGTCAGCTGCATTGGCGGCAGGGAGGAAAATCAAGATTCCACAACTATAATAGAAACAAGAAGAGGTCTTTTAGTGGTGGTATGTGATGGTATGGGTGGCATGGCTGGCGGCGCAACAGCCTCTTCTACAGCCGTAAAAGTCATATCGGAATATGTTTCTATGCTGGGTGTAGAAGATGATATCGAAGTGGATAACCGCATGACCCTTATCAAAGCGATATCTCAAGCAAATTCCAAACTTTTTGAAATGTCCCAGACTGTCCCCGGACTGGCCGGGATGGGTACGACGGTAACGGCCCTGTTGATTAACGAGGACAAAGCTTCAGTGGCGTATGTGGGAGATAGCAGGGTATATCAGATCAGGGGCGGACGGAAGATATTCAGGACATTTGACCATTCTATGGTTTTCGAAATGGTCAAAAAGAAAATCATTACTGAAGAACAGGCTCGCCTCTCGTCTCAATCCAATATTATTTTAAGAGCACTTGGATTGAAAGAAGATGTCGATATAGAGACGTATGACCTACCCTATGACAAAGGGGATGTTTTTCTCCTTTGCACCGATGGTATATGGGGCACCATGCCAGAGAAAGAATTGCTGAAAAGAGTTTCGCAGAAACAACATCCCAAGGTTATTTCCGAGACACTGGCCATGAATGTGCATAACGATGCCATACGTGCAGGTGGCGGGCACGACAACCTCACCGCTGCAATTGTGAAAACCAACATCGATTCTAAAACGAGAAGTATAATGGAAAGAAAAATCAAGACTGCATTGGCTGCATGTTTAGTGGTATTGCTGCTAAGCCTGGCCCTGAACGCCATTATGACAACAAAGGCAATCCGGACAAACGTCAAATATAATAACCTTAGAGACTCTATAGAGTCAAGCAAGAAGGTGCAGCAACCCCAAATAGATTCTACGACACTAAAGCTAAACGAACAAGAAAAATAGTATAATATGAAGAGTTACTCTATCGGAAGGGAAGAGACGTGCAATATCATCGTCAATGACCCGACACAGATGGTCAGCCGTATGCACGCTACACTTAATGTAGATGGCGGCAAAATGACCATAGTTGACAACAGTACCAACGGTACGTACATCAATGGAATTCGCATACAAAAAGGAGCACCAGTACCTGTATCCAGAAAAGATGTGGTTTCTTTTGCCCAGGTTGCAGAACTAGACTGGAACTGCGTTCCACGCTCGGACGACAAGTTACTTTATACCATCCTGGCTGTGCTGCTGTGCGTTTTGCTTGCAGGGGGCTTATCATGGTATTTCCTAACTAAGGACAATCAGCCCAAACACCCGGACAACACAGCAGAAGAGGTGGATGTATGGAAAGGCTTTGCTTCTCACACAGACAGCCTGAAAGCAGATGTCACCTCTTTGAAAGCTGCCAAGAAGACAGCAGAGGATGACCTTGCCAAGTTAAGGAGCAGCCTGGAAGCCAAAGACCGCACCAAAAAGAAGGATAAAGACAAGGTTGAGCAAATCAACAAGAACATATGGCAGATTGAGGAATTATTGAAAAACGTTGATACTGACGATTTTGATAAGTCCATATCAAGTGTAGAGCAAAGTATAGCAGATAAATCTTCCAATACTGAAGAAAGGCTGAAGACGCTAGCGGCTAAAACTGCCGACGCCAAGGAAACTATCAAGAAAGTAGAAGAATTGCTCAAAACGACAAAAGATGAGATAAATAAACTTCCTGACCCGAAACATATAATAAATAATAATCACAGAAAGAAAAAAGATACAACTGAAACAAAGCCAGTTATTGTAACACCTTTACCATAAATCCTTTAATAAGATGAGACTAATAAGCATTGGGAAATCCCCGTCCTGCACTATATACATAGCCAGCGAGTATGTCAGCAACTATCATGCAGAATTGTTGTTGCTTGACAACGGCGACATTCTATTGACTGATTGCGGCAGTACTAATGGCACATTTTTAAATGGGAAGCAAATAACACCGCGAGTCGAGGTCCCTGTCCGCCGGGGTGACAGGATTGAATTTGACAACATTGCCCTCAATTGGGGCAATGTACCCCAGATCCCCCTCCCCGACCCCGCCAAGGTCAAGGGAGTTTACGGAGTAGGCAAAAGCCAGCGTAACCGATATAATCTCGTTGGAGACAGCGTGAGCCGCTATCATGCAACCTTTAAGGAGATGAAAAATGGCAAATGGTTTATTCAGGATCATAGTAAGAATGGCACTTTTGTCAACGGCTCCAAGATTCCTTCGAACCAGGACTTCCAGATAAAAGCTAAGGACAGTATTGTATGCGGCACCGTTCCGTGTCCAAATCCTGTGCCCGGCGGAACTCTCCCTTCATGGATCTGGGCAGCCGTAGGCGGGATAGCTGCGGCTATTCTGGTTTGCGTTATCTTGTCGATAATTATTCCACATAATGTAGATCCTTACAAGGCAGTTGCCATCGTCAAAGAGACATTTGCAATAAAGGTGGTTTTTGCAGATGACCCGATAGTGGATAAGCATAAATCGTGGTATCTGGCGTTGTCAAATTCTAACGCAGGGGGCTACACTTTGACGGACGATATAAGGAAGGCTTTTTCCACGCATCAGTACGGAACAGCGTTCTTTGTCTCTAAAGATGGTATGATGATTACAAATAAACATGTGGTTGATTGGATATACGCTGACACTCATTATTCTGGCGGCGGGAAGCAGGTTGAAGATCTGAAAACACATGTTGAAAGGGCGAGGACGGATCTTTCAAATTATTTGGCTATAACCGGCACGTTTTCAGTCGATGAAATAAACAAGTGGTATAAATCCACTTATGAGCTTTCTGTTGAGCCCCTATCTTTTGAGATAATTTATCCGGGACGTAGTTATACAGTATCGTCCCAATACGATGGGGCGCAACTGGTAAAAGTATCTGATGACCCTCAGGCAGATATAGCTATTCTCCAGCTTGACAATCAGGTGACACCATCATTCTGTGAGTATTTTGACTTATCGCGTAGTTTGCCCGCTCATCAATTAAAGAGGAACGAGACATACTATACAATCGGATTCCCTTATGGGCCGATCGGCGCTACTCTGAACGACAATAAATATGAACCCCATTATGGCCAGTTGGTGCTGTCACAAAACCCTAAAAAATATACACTTACGTTTGACAAGTCCTCGGTAGGCGGCCAGAGTGGCTCCCCTATTTACGATAAAAAACACCGTTTGATTGGTGTTTTATACGGAACAGATGTTCTCAATGAGACCCTTGCGGCGCCAATAGACCTTGCAAAAGAGTTAATGAAGGACGTGGTTAAGGAAAATGATACATATAACAAGTTCAAATCGACAAATGCGTATTAATAAATACATACTGACAACACTGGCGCTTACTCTTTCCATAAGCCTGAGTGCCCATACGGCCAGATGGTTGACCGCACCAAAGTATGAGTCTGCAACCCCAATATCGTCTTTATTGATCAAGGTTGAGCAAAACGGCAGGTTTGGTATTATTGATAATAATGGCTTGCAGAAGGTAGCCTGCGACTATTCGGAAATCACCGCATTCACCGGTGGGTATTGCCTTCTATTGAACGCCAATGACCAGCTTGCAGGCATCATGAATGAGCAGGGCGAAGTGACTAAAATAAATCAACGGTTCTCAATCAATGCCAGTTATCCATATTTTACCGACAATCTGCTTGCAGTATATGACGGAAAAAAATGGGGGTATATGGATACGTCCGGTCAGATTGCCATCAAAACCCAATACGAGAAAGCCAGACCCTTCTTTTATGGCGTCGCATCGGTAATCAAAACGGATGCCGTAAATAAAAAGAAATATGCTTGTTATATCAACCGCAACGGCGAGATTCTGTATAAGGGGGCTGATAATTATTTGATTTTCGCATCCTCCTATACCAAAGGTAATGAGCCGTTTGCAGTGATAGTAGATCCGGACAGAAATGTTTTCGCACGCGACGCTCAAGGCAAGCGCATCAAGAATTTGGGGAGACTGGTTGACAATAATCCAAATCAACTGATTACCAATTTATGTACAATCAATTTGTCTAATGCCGGCCAGGTCCGTTCTATGGTTTCTTCTGATGGAGAGAAAGCTTATGAAACCAACCTAATAGCACCCTATACGACAAAGGTTAACTCGCTCTCTTCGGAATCAGACCAAGGTGGATATGATCTCGTTGTAGATGGCAAGCAAGTACTACCAGGGCAGTTTGACGAACCCGCGCTTGCAGTAAGCAATTCTCGTGTTATTGCTAACAAAGGTGGTCTATATGGCCTTCTGGAGATCCTTAAAACCGGAGGGCCAAGAGTCGTATTTGCTGAATCCGATGTATTGTATGATCACCATACAAGCAAAGATATCTCCGCAAGAGTTCAAATGCCATCTGAGCTTAATCATAATAACGTAACCGTCAGGGTCAACGAGGATGGGAACACACTTTTTGACGATGTTATAGACAATAGCGGCAAATTCTCATTCAAATACCTGCCAATATCCCTGAAAGAGAAGGGAGAGGTCAGCTTTGATACAGAGATATCCATTGATGGCATAGTCTACCCCTCCAGCCAAGGCAATATACGTTTTGGCCACACCAATGCACTCAGTATTTCCGCTCCGGGTAAAGTCAAAGTTACAGAAACAGCTAACAACACCGGGCATAGGTTTACCGGTACATTTACTATATCGGTCACAAACAATTCCGACCAGGAGAGTGATAATTGTACTATTTGGGTTGACGGGAAGAAAGAGAAGGGTTCCGTTGTAATCCCCGCCGGGAAACGGGAAAATGTCTCTGTCACAAGAGTCGTGGATTTACAAGACCTTGATCGTAAAACAGTCAGTGTCACTGTTACGGTCAAGGAACAGGGCTGCCCTGATAAGACCGAATCTAAATCGATAGTTTTTGATAGATTTTAATACTAATTAATAATGAAAAGATTTTTTTTAATCTCCCTCTGCCTTTTGTTTGGCAGTGCAGTCGGATTGTTTGCGCAGGAATTAAGCAAGGACGATTTCATAGCAAGCAGTTCCTCTGGAAGTAGCGTAGCAATGAAAATCGGGATAGGAGCTGGCGTCAATGTAGCTGGCCTATCATCATCTAACAGCGAGTTTCCCGGCACCGGGATACGGCCTGGGTTCAACGGTGGTGTTATGTTTAATCTCCGTTTCCACCCACGTGACGAGATGTCCACCGCAGAGCAAGGGCTTTTTGCCATTCAGCCAGAAATCCGCTATTCTACAATGGGCGGTAATTCCAGTGATTTCAAACTGGGTCTCTCCTATCTGACTGTTCCGGTTATGTTCCAGTTTTACCCGTCTGCAAACTTTTATATTGAGGCAGGCCCTGTAATGGCGCTAAACACATCACATACACCTAATACTACTGTTATTAACAACAAACAATATGATTTGGCCAAGTTGAAAGCCAACGATATGATGCTTGCGGCCGGAGTCGGCTTTCTTGCCGGAAATATAACTATCGGGGCCCGCTTCAACTTTGGTATCTCAGATATTGCCAGGAACATGAATTATAAGAACTGGTGCGCCCAGGCTGGCATTATATACAATTTCAAGTTGAAGAGCCATGAGGGGTCGGGTGTGAAAAAAGATGATGTTTTAGATTTATAAAAAGAATTACCAATGAAAACACGCATAATAATTCTGTCATTATTAATGACCTTGTGCAGCATTTTCTCTGCATGTGAGAACCAAGCTGTAGATATTACCGTCACTGCAGATATCACAATCAACACAGCTTCTGTGCTGGCGCCTTTTATCGCTTATGACTCTTCTGACCTGGATATGTATCCTGACAGTAAGGTCCGTCTGACATGTTTACTATATGATGCAGCGGGAGCCCTCATCAATCGACAGGACATCGCATTAAGTGATTTCTCATCGTCGGCGAATATCCAAGAGAAAATAGGGAGTCAGACATATACTCTTGTTGTAGTAGCTTCGTGCGTAAGTGGAGGGTCTTTGTTAAAGCCTGAGTATGAAGCATATTCTCTAACTGGGGTTAACAATTTGAATACTCTTAATATCGAACAAATAAAATCAGACATATCTAAGGTGTTTGATTCTTGTTGGCAAGTTTTGGGCTTTGGCATACAAGAGAATCTGACACAAAGTGAGTATGAACCATTTATGACTCTTAAACCGGCAACCGCCCTAGTGTATATGAATTTTAGGAGCATCCATGCCAGTTCAAATATTGATCTTTATGCAATAGGCTGGACTTCAAATAATCTGATGACATTCACTCAACAAAACGCTGGTTTTTCTTGCAACGTGGATGGAATATATGACGAATGCGACATTGAGCCTGATAGATATACATCGGAGAATCTTTATTCACTGTTTAGCGTATTCCCGGGTGAATGCCGTACTGTTGGTGCATCATTCACGGGAAATAACATTGTAGATTGGAAACAAAATAGTGTGAATGTTCAGGCTGGTCATCAATATGTGTTCCAATATGACTGTTCTGCGGCAGCATTAACAATTAAAGAAGGAAGACTATAATGCGGTCCCATATCCCGTGTCTCCCGACAGTTTTCTGCCTGTGTTTTCTCATTCTTCCATCCTGCATGGAGGAGGATAAGTTTCTGGAAATACGCGAACCAGAAATTGTTGAGGTAGTGAATGATGAATATGTGGAGCAAAACCAGTGGATATATACTGTGATGAAAGTGTACTACCTGTGGAACAATCAGTTAAAGGACTCTTTGCAGTACAACTACTCACAGGAGCCAAAATCCTTCTTTTACAGTATGCTGGTTGCGGAAGACCGATTCTCGTATTGTGAAGTTAATGACGACTATGTGACAACCAAGGGCATCAACCTCAACGAAACAGTAAGGCTGGATAGCATCTATACCGTTGGAGATCGTTCCGTAGGTTATTTCTATTATACGGAATTTGCCACAGAGGCAGATGTAACCGACATAATTCTAAAATTTCAAGATGTTGACGAAGTGATTGTCGATGTCCGGGACAACCCGGGAGGTTATGTTCGCACATGTCGTTATTTATCCTCGCTATTGATTCCAGAAGAAGCTGCCGGCAAGTTATTTTGCAGTTACGAATATAACCAAACAATAAGTGCCCGAAACAGGCAGGAGACAGGGGACGAGCGTACGTATGATTACTTTTTTGATACCCGCCTTGTCAGGGAACGAAGGCTCAATCTAGACCGGGTGTACTTCCTCACCAGCAAGTGGAGCGCTTCGTGCAGCGAACTGATTATTAGTTGCCTAAAGCCTTATATGCAAGTAATTACTATTGGCGAAACCTCGGTGGGTAAGGACGTAGGAATGAGGACGCAAAGCAGCCGGCGGTGTAAGTATGTCTTGCACCCTATTACATTCAGGACATATAATGCTTATGATGAACCTGTCCCAACAACTGGTCTTGTTCCGGATATCTATGTAGAAAATACCAACCCTGAGTTATTGGGCTCCACAGAAGAACCCCTTCTGGGACGTGCCCTGCAAGAAATTATTAACAATTAAAAGATATGATGAAATCAATAAAACACCTTTGCCTGGCGGTGGCCATACTTGCAACAACTGCAATAAGTGCCCAGAATCAGACGATTACCCTTAAAGACGGGACTGTGTATGAAGGTTTTATATCTCGCCAGGACTTTAAAAGCGGGATTGGCAATATTACTTACAGCAAGGTAACAAAACAGATTCCGGTAGAGCAGATTCGTGGAAGAAGGACTGAAAAACGTGAGCTTAGTACCCTGTCTAAAGAATGGCAGACATGGGCGGAGGAGAATCACAAGATTGAGACGTCCGGTAGGGATAAGAAATATCTCTCCCTTACTAACATGACGGTTCTTGGTGTCACCAAAGATTGGTATATCCTGGTTAGTGGCAGCAAGGTTGTCACTGCCCTTACCTTGACTGAAGGTACTGATAGTTTCAGAATGTCAGATATTCAAAGCATCATAAAGCCAGAACGGGATGAGACCCTTCTTGCCGACATGGATGATATCATCCAGACCGATGCCATGACAATCACCGGTGTAGTTCTGGAGCAAAAGCCTGGTAAGTTATACACAATTTGGAATAAGGACGACAAGACTGTCCATAGCATAGATTATTCGGAGGTCCGCTCAATTGGCAAGGGTCGTCTCAATCCAGATTATAGGATGTGGTCACAGACCCCTTTCCTTGAGCGGCTCATTCTCAAGAAAGGGCAGACAGCAACCGGCCTTATCATAGAGAATACAATCAGTCCTTCTATTAGCTTCCTTTTCGCAGAGAAAAGCGACAAGGGCGAGAGCATCCGCCAGTATTCCCTGGAGGAAGTAACCGGAGTGGAGAGATTCCGTAACGATGAGTACACTCCAGTATACGACATTGTACTTGGAGAAAACGAGTCTCGCGTCAATAGAGATAGTATTCTTGTTGAGGCGCCGATAGGGACTGTTTACACTCGTGATTCCAGCAAAGTATTCTATCTGGAACCCGATCAAACAGAAGCAATCGCAACTGTATCGGGGCCTGAGGTTACCGTTGAAACCAGCATTCAGGGGATATCTGATATATTCGTTGCCAAATCTGTTTTAACTAAAAATGTGCCGATGAGCTATCTCAAGCCAGACACAACTGATGCTGGGAAAAAGGCTAAGAAGAAAAAAGACGAAGAAAAAGTAGATATCCAGACATTCACTTATGCAACATTGTTTGAATCTGAAATAGAAACAGAAGTGAGCACGAGCATAAACGGAACCACTAAAATCGTGTTTACCCTTCCTGAGCCAGGTTTATACTATGTATATCTTCGACGCCTGAACAAAACATGGGCAATTAATTGGAATTAATCATTAAAATTAGAGTAATATGAAAAAACTCTTTACTATAGTTGTATTATTGTCGTCGGTATTCATTGCTAATTCTCAAGTACTTGATACACCTCAACATGCAGGAAACAGCGGATCTCACAGTTTCTCATCTGTTTATTTGATTTATTCGCCGGCTAAGTACTATGGCCAGAATTCAGATTCAGATCCATTCATGAAATTCGCGATAGGAGGTGACAACGCATCACTGCTCCCGATTGACAACTTTACTGCCTATTTCACAAAGGGGTTGATGGCAGAGTGGTATCACAAAACAGAGGATAAACTCTCAACCAATATGTTTTCTGTTAAAGCGCCCCTTAACGTGATGTTTGACCTTAAACTTTCAAATCAAATGAGCGTTCTTCCTTTTGCTGGAGTTAATGCCTCTCTTGGTATAATTGCCCGGATTGCGGATAGCTCAACTCATTACAATCTCTATAGTAAGGATGACATGGGCGATTACGCTCTTAGAAGGTTTTTGGTGGGTTGGCAAATCGGGACCCGCATTAACTACAAAGGATTCTATGGTATGGTTTCTTTTGAGAAGTCATTCATGGATGCTGGCAAGAATCTAGATTTTAAGCTGGGTGGAGTCAATATAGGAATAGGCAAGTATCTGTAACCTGAATAGACCAAATAATAATACTGAAGGTACCCGGCAACTTCCGGGTACTTTTAATTGTTTAAGTCTTTTTTAGTAAACCTACATATGAAAAAAACATTTTCTCTGTTAATCTGTCTGCTCTTGTTATTCTCTGTCCCAAGTGTTGCTCAGGTTCTTCACTTTGACACAAGTGAAGAAGAAGAACAAGAAAAAGAACCGGCAAAGATTTCGTCGTTCTATTATCCACTGAACTTCGCTTTCCTCACCAATGATGTCGCGAAAGGTATTGAAGTCTCTTTCGGCATGCTTAGTTATGACAGATATTTTGGCGAAACCAGTTCATATATAAAGCAGAATGCCACGCGTGTTATAACTCTTAATTTTCCTCAAGCTTACTATTTGGATAAGAAAAACACATTCTTCCTCTACCCAAAAATTGGTTTTGGTTATGGCTGGACCGTGGTGGAGATTAAAGGCTATGATCCCGAATCGGAAGGGGCCTTTGTATTCAATCTACACCCACAGGCTGGCATCAGGCTGGGGCCTGTGGGCATCACAGCAGGTTACCTCTACCATGCATATAAATTCAAATTCAACGGGAAAGGAGTATTTACTCTTGGCTTGGCAATAGGCCTTGACAACAAGCGATAAAGCGACTTTTCCCGGGTTACTTCTTGGGGTTTCTGGTATATTGATATGTAAAAGCATTTTGCAAAAAGTACCATCTTTTTATGAAAATGAGATTGCTACATAATCAGTTGTTCCCACTGCTCATTCTATTGTTTTTTGCTCCTGCCGTATCAATCGCTCAGGAGAACGCAGATTATGAGCAGGCCCTCAAATATTATAAGGCAGGTAATGATTATTATGCCCATCAGAAATGGAAAGAAGCTTTAGACTGTATGAAAGAGGCGCGGATAGGCTTCCATAAAGCCGATGACAGGTATTATGAGATGCAATCCATCTGGGGAATAGCGACAATCGAGGGCCTGCATCTTTTCCATTTGCCGGAGGCCTTACAGGCATACAATGAGGCAGCGCAACTTGCCGATGATCCATCCGACCTGATGGAGATGTTGAAAGAGCAGCAGAAGGTTTGCGAACGATTTGGGGCAATGGAAGAACTATGGAAGGTGTCGGAACGGATGGACTCCCTTTTGGCCTTTTCTGACGCCCCTATCGTTAAATATAAGTACAATACTACAATGGGGGATCGGGCAATGGCCCAAAAGCGATATGATGTGGCGGAGAGATGGTATCTCAATAATGAGGCCTTGCTTGAGCAGCTGCCAGAGAAAAGCTATTATTATCACTATAATAATCTAAGATGGTTTTATATTAAAACCGGGAATTGGGAGTTGGCGTTAAAGTACGCAGAGCTGGCTAAGCAGTCTTTTCAACAGTACCATGCACCGACACCGTCTACGTTTTTACACTATTCACCCTACGTCTATTTTGCAGATATTTATAAACGCAAGGGTGATCGCGAGAAATGCTTTGCCTATATGGACAGCTTGTTTGCCGTGCTCCCATATCTGGAGGAGCCAAGGGAAATAAGTACGTTGTATACTCTCCGAGCCGTGAATCATAGGGCTTTTGGAGAACATGATCGTGCAATTGAAGACTTCAGGACAGCATACGATGTTGTGAAAGCCAAGTATGGAGAAGATGATGCCGATTGTATAGATTTGTTGCCGTTACTTGCTAATCAGGAGTATAATTTAAAAAATTACGAAGAATCTGTACGCTTATATCGTCAATATGCCGAATATGAAGGGTTGACAAAAGGGAAGAACAGTGCCGATTATGTAAGCGCCTTGGATATGTTGGCCACCGCCGAAGCTTCTGCTGGACAAATTGAGTTGGCATGTGATGTTTTTGCAGAAGCCGAGAGTTGTTTACAGGAGCAGATCCGTAGTAAGTGGCCCTACCTTACCGGCACAGACAGGGAGGGGTATTGGACGAATTACTCCGATTTACTCTTGCGTATGGCGCCCTTTGCCTTAACGGCGCAACAGTTTCAGACACCATATACCGAAATAAGCTATAATGGGTTGGTTTTGTCCAAGGCATTCTTGTTGGCTTCGGAGCAATCAACATATAGTTTGATAAAGAACAATGGTACCAAGGATGACTTAAATGACTATGCCGCCATACTGTCTATGCAATCTTATGTAAAACAGTTGGTGGCTGAAAAGGCTCATCCCGACAGTATTCTAGCATCGATGAAACGGGTACATCAACTTGAAACCGACTTGACAAGCCGATGCCGTTCATACGGAGAAGTTACGTCATTTATGGAGGTTGACTATCAGAAAGTGAAACAGTCGCTTCACGATGGGAATGTGTTATTGGATTTTACCGATTTTGTGCCGGGAAACGGAAGTCGGGTATATGCTGCTTATATCATAGACAACAGACAGGAGTATCCTCTCCTAAAAGAACTGTTTACAGAAAGTAGCATTGATTCTTTGAACGTTAGCCAGCCGCACCAGTACTATTCCGGGCACTATGGAGATGCCTTATATAGGCTTCTGTGGGAACCGTTGAAGGATTATGTCAAGGAAGGTGATGTCGTTTATTATGTGCCCTCCCAGTTTTTGTTCCAGATAGCGCCGGAGGCACTGCCTGCAGGCGATGGTTCGCATCTTGGCGATCATTACCATTTCGTGCGACTTTCATCAGCAAGGGAATTGGTTAATTATAATCCCAAACTTGCAATCACTCACGTCGAAGGGCGGAACGATGCCGTGTTATACGGAGACTTGCGCTATGATCTAGGATACGACGAGATGCAGAAGGAATCCAATAAGTATGATATACCTCCAATGCTGGTAATGAGAGGGAAGGATGAATCATTGCGGGGAGATTCCTCTTTCCGTCGTTTACCTGGATCTAAGAAGGAGATAACCTTTGTGGCCAAAGAATTGAAAAAAGCCGGGCTATCCGTACTACCCTTTTCCGGCCCAGAAGGCACTCAAGAATCTTTCGTCAGCTTGAGTGGAAACAGCCCTGGAATTATTCATTTGGCAACGCATGGTTTTTACTATACTCCAGATGAGGCTGAGAGAATCGATTACCTGAAAGGCTGTACCGATGCGATGTCGTTGTCGGGGCTTGTACTATCTGGAGGGAATGCGGCATGGCTTGGGAAGGACCTTCCTGACGGCGTGCTCGGAGGGATATTGCGCGCTTCTGATATTGCCCGTATGGATTTGACAGGCGTAGAGATGGTGGTGCTGTCTGCCTGCCATTCCGGCAAAGGCGAAGCGACGGCAGAGGGCCTTTATGGATTACAGCGAGCTTTTAAGAAGGCTGGTGTAAAAACAATAGTTATGTCGCTCTGGGCGGAAAGTGATGTAGTAGGGCCAGAGTTTATGTCTGCATTTTACAAGCATCTTGTTAATGGCACAAATAAATGGGACAGGAGAAATGCTTTTGAAAAGGCAAAGTCCGAGATTAGAGATAAGTATCCCGATATGCCTTCGTATTGGGCTGGTTTTGTAATGCTTGACTGATTTATGAAACTCAACCGCAGCATACTGTCTCTGTTATTAATATTTGCTTCGTTCTTGTCTGTAGAGGCAAGTAACAAGCATGCGCTTGTCATCGGAATCGGCCAATACGGAGATTCCAGATGGGAGGCTATTCATGGGGATACAGATGTGGATTATGCGGTAACGCTGCTGCAAGCCAATGGCTTCAAAGATATCAAGACTTTGAAAAATCAGCAGGCTACTAAACAGGCGATAATAGACGAATTCAGATCCCTGGAGAGAAGGTGCTCAGAAGGAGATAAGGTGTATATCCATTTTTCCGGGCATGGTCAGCAGATTACAGATCTGGATGGCGATGAGGATGATGGTTGGGATGAGGCTTGGATTCCTTTCGATGCACAACCAACTTTCGATGTATCATACAAAGGTGAGAATCATCTCGTTGATGACGAAGTTAACGAGATGTTGTCCGCCATTCGCTCAAAAATTGGCCCATCCGGCCGTATACTGGTTGTTCTGGACGCCTGCCATAGCGAAACTGCAGCACGTGGCGAGTCGGACGATATTGCCCGTGGTTTTGATGAGAAATTTGTTATTGAGGGTGGCAAACCGGCGAATAGACGGCCGGCTCCTGCTCCTGAGCAATGGATAACTATCAGTGCTTGTCTGTCATATCAGATAAACTGGGAGATAAAGAATCCTGATCCCGGACACACTGGGTATTTTGGAAGGTTGACTTGGTGTATGTATTACTTGAGGAATAGATTGGGGAGGTTAGATAATGATTCTTTGCGCTCAGAGGTGATGCAGATAATGAAGCGCCACCCGGGAGTCTTTGAGCAGACGCCTTCCTTTACCGGCTGCTTGGGCGAAGAATCCATCAAAGAAGTATTTAATTAGTCGCAATGCCTGTATTTAAATTATTATCCAAAGAAGCACAATTCGTCCAACAGGTTCACGATCGTAACGCAACTGCAGAACGTGCATTCTTTGAGTACTGTTATGAATATTGTATCAAATCACAGAGAGGTGACATTTTCTTCTCCCAGGATCGTTTTCAAGACGCCTTCATGCAGATTTGGACAGAGATACAAGATGGCCGGATCTTTCTTAAGGACGGTACGATATTCAGGACACCGAAACTGAAAGGGTCAGAGTCATATCCGATGTCCTGCTCATTGCGCAGCTTTATAGTTACCATATGCAATAATCAACAATCTAAGGAGTTCAGAAAACCTGTAATCCCCATGGCTGCAATAGGAGATGTCACCGACGATGATATGGAGAGCTTCGCCAAAGCTGAGCAGGAAGAGCAGCTGAAGGCTATAAATAAGTGTATAGAGGAGATGTCTCCTCATTGCCGCGAGATTCTTACCCAGTTTTATGTGAAAGGGCTCAAGCTGGAGCAGATTATGCAGATGAGGGGCGCGCACGAAAGCAAAGACGGGCTTAAAACCAGTAAAAGTAAGTGTTTGAGCAGATTACGTGGGGCTGTGTTATCATCATATGTTTCAAACAGATAGTATGAAATATTCCGAAGAACTGATAGACGCCTATATAAATGGCGAAATGGATCCTGAGGCGTTGGCCGGATTTGAGGCGGAAATGAAGAAGGATGCTTCTTTGGCTGCAAGGGTGTCGCTTACAAGATCAATAGTAGATGGCTTGCGTGAGAGACAGAAAAAAGAAGAATCAATAGAACTGTGGATGGCGCAGGCCAGCCAAAAGAGTTCAGCACGCAGAGTGTGGATTCCCTGGGTGACATCCATGAGCGCAGCAGCAGCCGTAGTCGCAGGTGTTTTCTTATTTAAGCCAAATCATTCTGTGATGGAGGAATATGATGCCGCACCTGTTATGCGTGGAGTTGCCAACTCATCTGTAGATAGCCTTATTGAACAAGGAGCCTATGATGAGGCTTTGAGAATTATCTCGGAAGAAATGGCCAGAACTGACAGCCTGCTAGATTTGAGCCACCGCCTTAAAGACGAAGCGGAATATGATATCCGGAAGTATGAATTCGTCAAAAGCACTCTCCAAGAAAAAATGGAATTCATAAATAAATATAAATAAAGGGTTACTTATTCTGTTGTTTGGTATTATAGGTAGAAATATTGGTTAACCACCTTGTATCTGCTCATTCCTAACTAGTATAACGCATCACTAAAAATGATACACAAGGAAAAATTATTCTCACTCATCTTTGTTATTGCACTTGCAGGTGTACCGGCGCCCCTGCTGAAAGCGCAGAGTCTTGATTTCAGCTCCCACACGAATACGGGACAGAATTGGGGGACAATTGCTGATGAACAGGACGAGCCCTATACACGCATTGGCATAAATGCTGGCATAACAATCTGCTCCGGCGCACAAGGCCCTGGATTAACAGTCGGTATTTATGATGTGGGCGGCAGCAGGGCCGGGGTAGATCTTGGTGGCTATATAATGCAAAGTGACTTTTTTACTTGGGGAGCGGATGCCGCATTAATAATCAGGACGATTAAGAATCTTTATGCCAAAGCCGGAATGGGAGTCTTCAGTTGCAAAGATAGAAGAGTCAGCATTGGTGAACAACCGGGCACCTTTGGATTATGCCCCGGGATTGGGTTGACCTACGTTATAGGAAAACACCTCAATCTGGGTGTGTACGCCCGCTTTATGCCGGAGACTAAGATAAGAAGCAATAGTATGGTACCCACATCAGTAGATAAAGAGTACCCATTCGCCGAAGAGGTAGTGGCCATAAAAAGCGGCCTTGCCCCCTCTGTTACAATAGGTTGGATCTTTTAAGAAAAAGCAATGAAAGCATTTGTCAGAGACACATTCATAGCATTGGCGACGATGCTCATTACCGCCTGCACGACATTTGAAGAAAGTCCAAAAGGGCTGTCGCTCAGTGTAGAAAATTTGAACTATTCCAGTTCTGCAGAAGTGAAAACTGTGACAATAGTTACTGCCGAGAAATGGGATATCACTGAAATCCCTAGATGGATTACGGTTGAGACAATTGACGGCGCCAATTTCCGCAACTACGAGTGGACGATACACCTTGCTGCTCATGCAAACGATAGCTATGACCGTACCGGGACAATCAAGATTCAAAGCAAATCATACCAACAAAGCATAGCGGTTTTTCAGGCGGGAGAAAAAGGCCCGTACAAAGAAGTCGTCTCCGTAACTAGCGTAGAACTTAACAAAACCACACTGGCGCTCACAGTAGGCGACAGCGAGACGTTGTATGCAACGATACATCCATCAAATGCAACAAACCAAACAGTAACGTGGAGGTCAGAGCATCCTGACATAGCATCAGTCAGTGAAACTGGTCTCGTAACCGCAAATGCCGTCGGGACAACGACAATAACAGTTAAAACTGAGGATGGTGGCAAATCCGACAAATGCCTCATAACGGTGGCCGCAGCAACAACCGGATTACTCAATGGCCACGAGTGGGTTGACTTAGGTATGCCCTCCGGACTTAAGTGGGCTACTTGCAATATCGGGGCATCATCTTCTGAAGAGGCTGGGAATTACTATGCATGGGGAGAGGTGACGCCGAAATCGGATTATTCCTGGACAAACTACAAGTTCCGCACAAGTGGAAACTCGAAAGACGATGTTAAAGTCTCCAAATATAATACGGTTAGTTATTACGGTGTTGTAGACAACAAAACCACCCTTGAGATGCCGGATGATGCGGCACGTGTCAATTGGGGAGGAGAATGGAGGATGCCCACAACGGCCGAGTTCTATGAGTTAAAGAATCAATGCACGTGTACCTGGACCTCGCAAGGCGGAAAGAAGGGTTACAAGGTAACCAGTAAAACCAATGGCAACAGCATCTTCCTCCCCGTCACTGGCTATCGCAACGGCACTACCCTTTTCGACGATGAATCATTCGGCTACTACTGGTCTTCAATGCTAAATACTAGCAATACGCGTGACGCGTGGTGTTTGCGCTTCTATTGGGACTCTTTTCAAGAGTACTTCAGTTTCGACCGGAATTACGGATTACCTGTCAGGCCCGTTTGGAGCGATCATCCTGTCGTCCCCGTGGAGAGAATAGAGCTGGATTGTAATTCTCTGACATTGACGGAAGGTGAAAAGGCCACAATTATCGCTACATTAAAGCCGGACAATGCCACATACAAAAGTTTTACTTGGTCATCCGATAATTCTGCCATCGCCCGCGTATCTGATGGAGTGGTTACGGCCACTGCTCCCGGTACGGCAAACATTACTGTCACTACTGTGGATGGTCGTCATACCGCAACCTGCTTAGTAACAGTCAATGCAAAACCTGTGGCTGTGACAGGGGTTAAACTCAATAAGAGTACTCTCAAGCTGGTCGCTAAAGAAAGTGAAACGTTGATTGCCACTGTTGCACCTGAGAATGCGGCCAACAAAACCGTGACTTGGAAAACAGAAGACAAGACCATTGCGACAGTGGATAACAACGGCAAGGTTACTGGAGTCAACCGCGGATCGGTCAAGATTACTGTAACCACTGATGACGGAGGATATACTGCTTCTTGTATTGTAACCGTAACAAGACAAAGCTCCGGAACCATTAACGGTCACCTTTGGGTGGATATGGGCTTAAGCGTTATGTGGGCAACTTGTAATTTGGGCGCATCAGCGCCGGAGGATTATGGGTATAGTTACACTTGGGGTGATATCACGGCAAGATCATCTTGTTACGGGTGGGAAAGCTGTAGGTTCTGGACGGGTGGCAGCAGGGCCGAGGATGTCAGATTCTCTAAATACAACACCGATTACCTACACGGAACGGTGGATAACAAAACAACGCTTGAAAAGGCCGACGACGCAGCTAGCATCAATTGGGGTGGGACATGGAGATTGCCGACAATTGCGGAGTGGGAAGAGTTAAAAAGCCAATGCATATGGAATTGGACTACTCAGGGCGGGAGAAGAGGCTGTAAGGTAACCAGCCCAATTACCGGCAACAGCATCTTCCTTCCGGCTGCCGGCTTCATATTCACTTCGACACGCATGCTCGGTGGGGAATACGGCTACTATTGGTCTTCGTCACTAAATGCACAAAAACCGTATTACGCCAGGGATTTGTACTTTAGTTCTTCTTCGGTCATGACAAGCAACGAGTTTCGGTATCAAGCCTCGTCTATTCGCGCGGTCACAGAATATTAGTTTTTTTTATTCCTGATTAGCTATGACGCAAGATTCAGGAAGATTGATAAACCGCTTAATAACTAGTGTATGCCTAATCGTAGATTTATATTGCTAACCTTCTTGGTTATTTCGTGTGCTCTTATTTCACCTTGTTGTCGGGACCCACATTCTGAGGAAGATCAAAATGTAATAACCCCAATCTGGAATGAGGGCGAAGAATTTGTCCGTCTGACTGTATCAAGTAAGATCATCTCCGGGAGTGTAAGCCTCAACATAGCTTCTCTAAAGCACTCTGACAAAGATATTACTGAAGGTATCACAGCGGTCTTATCCGACTCAGGGATGACAATACCTATTGGTAACGTACAATCCACGATTTCGGGTGATGTTCTTATAATAACGCTTTCCCACGACAATGTTGAAAACCTTCTGACATTATCTGATGAGGCACGCCTGGAAATAACGCTCGCAACAGGAGATAAAATCGTACTTCCGTGCCACGGCAGCCAACCGACGAGTGTATATTTTAACACCCCGGTGGAGGGATATGACGAAGGCATTCTTTTAGAAAGCGGTGAGTATGCACTATTGAGAAGCAATTCTGAAAGAGGAGGCTGGGATCTGATTGTCGGCATCCAGGATGAAGATCCGGTGCTTGCCTGGATAGACGAGACCGGGCTTTTCAGAATGCTGGCCTATAGCGATCATGTATGTGTATTTGAATTCCACGAAAATGATTATGACATCATCTGGTCTGATGGAGAAGCGGATTTAAATATCCCATATAGCGAAGATGTCACGACAAAGAAGCCGGCGACCAAGGCTGAAGCGCTCTCTATATACCAAGATGGAGACCTATATGCTATTCTCGCCAAACTTTATGCTGTTGGTGATGCCGTCGTGGAGGGTTCTCAACTGAAGGACAAACCGTGGTATAAACAAAACCCTCGTACTCCCGAAAAGCTTGCAAGGTGGCGGGCAGGATTAGCACTGTTGTTGATTGACGGACTGATTCCCGATCAGTTTGAGGCGGTTCACGACGGACTTGCTGTCGCAGGCTTAGCCTTATCCATTGCATCAATGAATCCGTTGGCAATAGCGGCCTCTGCCTGGGAAGTAGGGTCTATTGCTGTCCAAAGATATTATTTTGGTTATGCCACGCTGCAAACATTAGCCGTTATACCCATTACTGCAAGGTCTGCTGAATGTATGGCAGCTTTGACTAAAACAGAATACCTCCCCTGGAAAGATTCACGTTCCTCAGAAGTAGAGTTTATTATTAATGGCGCTGATGGTTATGAAACCAGACAGTCAGCTCTTCTGGAGAATGATATCGCTTCTGTTGAAGTTGACGGTTTAAAGCCAGGCGGACATTATTCTCTGCAGACCCGAATGTACAGAGTCTGGATTCATAATAACAATTCCCATAGGAACTTCGGTTTAAGCCCTGAGGATTTCAAGAAAGACTTGACTCCATTCAATGAAAGAATAGATCGCTCCTGGGTGTCGCTATCCGGTGGAGAAGTATTTTTTACTATGCCTATGCCGGAGGCAGAGACAGAAGGAGCTAGTTCCATCACTGATAAAAGTGCGGTACTGTCATGCTCTTTCTCTTGGGCAGAGGGATTCACCTGCGGTGTAATGATATCATCCGATAACAGGGAATGGAGCGTAAGTGCCTCCCCTTCCAGCACATCCGTATCCGTTGGGGGGCTTGACCCTATGACAACATACTCATATTGGGCATATGTTGATGTCGACGGCATCCCGGTAAATGGAGTACTGAAGACCTTCACTACAGATATACCATCTTTAGAGGGCACCTGGAATTGGACTCAATATATGATTGATTACGCTGGCAACAGAAAAGTGTCCGATGAATTTTCAATAACACTTCATCCTGACAAGACCATATCCGGCTGGTCCACCAAGAGCTCTTTTCATTCTGGAAGATGGAGTCAAGCCGGTCGTTCACTCTACATCACAATATACAGCTATATACAAGATCATTATCCATGGTCCGCAGGTGGCTATTTTTTCACGGGAGAAGTAACAGACGATTCATTTAATAAGGTTGTGGGATATCGAACAACCTGGCATGATGGTCCTAATGGCACTTCCGAGAGCGGTGGTCTCGAGGCAATTTTGAGCAGATAATACTTGTGATTTACAGTATTTGAGGTGCATGGCTGGCGATTTGTTGTTTATATTATTTCACTTTAAATCGAAATAAAGGGTTACTTATTCTGTTGTTTGGTATTATAGGTAGAACGGACAAATTACCGTTCATAATGACCGTATAACAATGTCTTATTATAAGTAACCTATGAGAAAACTACTTTCTGCCTTCTCTCTGATTCTTTTGAGCCTTAGTCTGACCTCTTGCGGCGCCCTTTTGACCGGGATGCTTATGGGAATGTCTTCTTATCCTGCTAGCTATAATTCATGGAATAGTCCTTCGTGGAACAGTCCTTCATGGGATAATACTACGTGTTTTCCATATCAGCCTCCTGTAGCGCCTAGTTGGAGCAATGTATCAAGTTCGTATTCGTGGTCGTCGAATTCATCTTCTTCCTCTTCAAAATCTTCTTCAAGTTCATCCTCGTCGAAAAGTAGTAAAGTTACTTCTACGACCAAAGAAGAATCCTCGGCCAATGCCTATTCATTTGAAAATGTGGTAGATGATGCAGCAAAAGACATTTTGGAAATAACCAAGCCTTTCTTCGATACCAATAAAACATATTCAGTTAAGTCCTTTTTGATTATAGGTATTCGTGACACTAATGTCCCGTTAAGGGACTGTTAAAAGTTTATAATTATATTGTTTTTAACTACTTATACCGGTATTTCGGTGTACACGATTTGAATCGATAGCTTTGCGGCATAGACCAGAGTCATTGCCGCGATGAACCAA
>JAFSUF010000030.1 GCA_017445425.1 Bacteroidales bacterium
CTCCGGCGCCACAAACAAGGCGGTCGCATGGCGTTCCAGCGACACCGATGTCGTTACCGTGGATGCCAACGGCACGGTGACGGCTCTTTCCACCGGCACGGCAACAGTTGTCGCTGCAGCAAAGAACGGTGGAAAGTCTGCTGTCTGCACAGTGACGGTAAATCCCTCAACCCACGCCTATGTCGATTTGGGACTCCCGTCCGGCGTCAAGTGGGCAACCTGCAACCTCGGCGCAAGCTCTCCCGAGGGGTATGGCGATTATTACGCCTGGGGTGAAACGGCCACCTATTACAGCAGCCTGAACCCGTTGACCTGGAAAAGCGGCAAGTCCGACGGCTACTACTGGACCTCATACAGGTGGTGCGAAGCAGTCAGCGCGTATGACTTTAATATGACCAAATACACTACATCCGACAACAAAACAGTATTAGAGACGACAGATGATGCTGCGTGTGTTGCCTGGGGAGGTTCCTGGCGTATGCCAAGTGATGCAGACTGGAGCGAATTGTTGAACAGCTGCACTTGGACGGTGTCTACCCTGAATGGAGTAAGCGGCCGTTTGGTTACCGGCACTAACGGCAACAGCATATTCCTCCCCGCTGCCGGAACCCTGTCCGGTACCAACCTCCTGAATTCCGGTTCAGAGGGCCACTACTGGTCTTCTTCCGCAACTACGGTACCATCAACTTCCTATGCAAGGTTCTTGATGTTCGGCTACAACAGTTTTGAAGGAAACGACTATAATTATTGCACAAGCGGTGGACGCGCCAACGGACGTTCCATCCGTCCCGTATTATAAAAAACTTTATTAACAATTAATAATACTCTTTATGAAAAAATCAATGAAGAAAAATGTTTATGACACTCCTTTATGTGAAGTGCTTTCTGTAAGTACACAGAATGTAATCTGTGGCAGCGAAACTGAAAAGGTGACCGAGACCCAGGGCGAATGGTAGAACAGGGTAAATAACAGTTTTACCGAGAAAAGAATCATATTATCAGCCCTTCTGGTTCCGCTCTTGATAAGCAGCTGCCACAAGGTTGATGCAGACAGTGCTGCCTACGCCGACAACCGACAGCCAGGACAACCAGACTGAGATTAAAACCAATAAAGCTCAGACCATCACCCGCTCCAACCTCCTCAGGATGCCTGCGGTGACAATCGAGGGCGCTGCGGCCGACGAGCATCAGTATGTTGATCTCGGCCTGACCTCCGGCCTGAAGTGGGCAACCTGTAACATCGGTGCGGGCGCTCCTGAAGAATACGGCGATTATTTCGCCTGGGCTGAGACAGAACCGTATTACAGCAGCCTGGCACCTCTCGCTTGGAAAAACGGCAAAACCGGATATAGCTGGGGGACATACACCTGGTGCGAAGGCTCTTACAATACCCAGACCAAGTATTGCGTAAGCAATTCTTTCGGCATCGTGGACAACAAGACTCTCCTTGAAGCGGAGGATGATGCCGCTTATGTCAATTGGGGGAGTAGCTGGCGTATGCCTACCGACGATGAATGGACAGAGCTGATGACTGAATGCGATTGGACCTGGACCACCCTGAACGGAGTCAACGGCAGGCTTGTCACTGGTCCTAACCACAACAGCATATTTCTGCCTGCTGCCGGCAGTTGGTTTGAAACCGACCTCGAGGATACCGGCGCTGTCGGCCTCTACTGGTCTTCTTCGCTCGGTACAACTTCTGACTACGGATGGTGTACATCCTTAGACTGGTACAGTCTATTCCACACAAGCTACTGCAGATTCTTCGGTCAGTCTATACGTCCTGTTAAAGATTAACCGTAACCTTTAATAAGTAGCTGCAAGACAAAGGCCCCGGTGCTGAGCGCCGGGGCCTTTGTAATAACGTGTTGTAGCAAACTCAGAATGTCTTCCTGTATGCGCGTCTGCGCATAAATGGAATCGTCTTATACTCCCCGAACAGCGACTGTACCTTATAGTTCTCTTCAAGCTGTGGATTGAAGATGATGCTCCTGATACCCCTGCGGATGCAGTTTTCGTGGATATGCTTGAACATCAGCACAGGGACTCCGCAAGCCTGATACTCAGGCAGGACACCTATCAGCAGCGCCTCCAGGGTGTCGTTGTGGCGCAGGGCCCTCAAGATATGAAAGAGGCCGAACGGGAACAACTTCCCCCTGCCCTTCTTTACCGCCTTGGAGAGCGACGGCACGCAGAACAGGAATCCCGCAGGGCGGTCGTCCTTATCAACCACCACCGCCACGAAATCCTTATCCAGAATAGGCACGTATGTTCTCAGATAGTTCTTTATCTGTTTGTCGGTCAGGGGAGAAAAACCCTCCAATGGAGCAAAGGCCTCATTGTAGGCGTGAAATATCTCCATCCCGTACCGGCGGCACATAGCCTGCATACTCAGGCCTGTGACTATGTGCACCCCAAACCGCTGCTCTACCAGCGGCGCATACTGGAACATAGGCGGCAGCTGGGGAGAGACCTCCAAATAGCGCTGGGTCCAGTCGACCTCCTTCTCAAATCCCAGTTTCTCCAGCATAGGGCCATAGTACGGATAGTTGTAAAGGCAGGTGAAAGGACTCAGGTGGTCAAAACCGTCTGTGAGCAACCCCTCCTTGTCCATATCGGTGAATCCCCAGGGGCCGCGGATTTCGCTCCGGCCGCGCTCCCTGCCCCAGGCCTGCACAGTCTCTATCAAAGCGCGCAGCACCTCTTCATCCTCTATAAAGTCGAGCCAGCCGAAGCGCACGATACCTTCACGGTCGTCGGCCTTATGGTTGATTATGGCAGCCGCGCGACCGACAATCGTCCCGTCGCGGTATGCCAGGAAACAGTCGGCTTCGCAGAAGTCGTATGCTCCGTTCTTGGCGGGGTTGAAGGTGTCATATTCGTCGCCCTGGAGGGCCGGAACCCAGTTGGGGCAATCTTTATAGAGCTTTTCGGGGTATGTGATAAATGTCTTAAGCTGGCGGCGGTTGGCAACCCGGACTATTTCTACTGACATACTTTCTCTATATAATCAATCACCTCTTTTACCGTTTCAAAGCGGGGAGAACCCTCAAACTTGAATCCGTACTTGTTCTCCACGGCGAGGCTCAGCAGCAAAATTGTGAGGGAATCCAACCCAAGGTCACGCACCAGTTGGGAATCTTCTGTTATCTTGGTAAGGTCGGTCGAGGGGCGGATCTGCCACACGATGTTTTTCAAAGATTCGAAAATGTCGGGTCTTGTCATAGTGCCGGGCTTATTGGTTGCGTAAAACTTTCATTGCTCCGCTCCGCTTGAAATCCTCTTTGCGGACGGTGACTTTGGTCACGCGGTGAGTCGTGGGGAGGGTAGCGTTCACTTCATCTACCAGATTCTCAAAATACTTGACTACATCCTCCCAGGGGGTCTCGCCAAACTCCTCTATACGGGGATAAATCTCTATCGCTATCACATTGCGTCCGTCCTCTTCTACCTCCTTCACAAGGCAGTCGCGCAGTTTGCTGCACTTATAGAACGGCTCCTCTATGCTTTCCGGGCTCACGTTCTCGCCATTAGAGAGGATAATAAGATTCTTGATGCGGCCCACGATGTACATGTAGCCGTCCTCGTCAAAGCGCACCAGGTCGCCGGTCTTGACCCATCCGTCTTCCGTGAGAGTCTCGGCAGTCTTTTCCGGGTCACCGTAGTAGCCCAGGAACACATTGTCACCGCGGTACCATAGTTCGCCGTCCACGACCTTTATCTCCTGCTCGGGGTAGATTTTACCCACTGAAGTCGGCCGCTCCTTGACGTCGATGTTGCCGGAGGTGAGGTTGGCGCCCTCGGTCATGCCGTAGCCCTCGAAGAGACTTACGCCGTAGGTATCAAACTCGGCAATCAATTTGGGCGGAACGTTTGCTGCGCCGGAGATGATATATCTCAGGCGGCCACCGAGGAACTTGGGACTGTACATCTTGACCAGGCCCGACATGATTTCGCAGATACCCGGCACGGCTACCATGCAGGTCGGCTGAATCATAGGAAGTTTAGAGATGGTGTCCTTGATGTTGGGGCATGCCACCCACTTGGCGCCGATCTGTAGCGGGGTGAGGGTGGAGCATATCAAACCAAAGACATGGCTCAGAGGCAGCACGTGTGCATATACATGGCAACCAAGGCGGGGGCTGGGAGCGTAGCAGCCGTTAAGCGCGCCGCGCATCAGCGCACGGTGGGGCAGTACAGCACCCTTGGGGGCTCCGGTGGTGCCGCCGGTAAAGAAGATTGCGGCGGCATCGTTCTTATCTATAGTCGCCACTGGCGCACATTCCTGGGCGCATTCGGCGATGTCTATCACTTTGCAGGGAACACCTGCGGCGGTCTCCTTATAATCTTTGCCAACTGCGAGAACCTTCACCCGGAACTTTGCGCAGCAGCCTGCGACTGCCGGAGCCGGGAGTTGTGAAGGGAGCATCAGGGCCACATATCCTGCAGAAGTTATCGCGAGGAACATCTCCACAGCCTCCGGTGTAGTGCCGTCCAGAACGGCCACGGTGTCGCCCTTGGCCAGCCCCAAAGAATTTAGCAACGCACGTTTACGCGCCACAATCTGGCACATCTCGCCGTAGTTTACGGTGTTTACAGTGTCAGAAAGGGCGGGCAGGTCGCGCCACTTTTTCTCAATCCAGGTTACAAAATCTGCAAGTGTAGGGAGATACTCCAACTGCGCGAGTTCCTCGGCAGTGAGCATACTTTTAAAGTAATCTTTCATCTTTACAGTATCAATAAATTATAAGTTTTTGTCGTTGAATTCCGCAAATATACAAAAAATGTAGCCAGGATATCTACCCTGGCCTCATAAGCCATTGTGTGGTCCCGGCAGGGCATGATGCCGCAAGCAGCCGGGCATGCGTGTTTAATAGCTGAACCCCAGGATATCAAGGCCGTGGAGGACGTCCGCATCGCGCATGAAGGTGTCCCAGAGGAGGCCGGAGCGGTAGTTTTCTATCATGCAGACGATGGGGCCCTGGTCTATGGCGATGTAGCTCTTGGCGAACCACTGGTGTTCCAGTGAGAAGGCGTCGTAGAAGCCGTAGTCGCCCCAGATGCGGCTGCCAAGTTTATAGTAGAAATACTCCAGTGCCGCGATTGATTCTTCCGGGGTATATGGTATGCTGGAGAGCGCTGCGGTGGGGGCTATTGTGCCGGTGTCGTTGGTGGGTGAGGATGCGGTGTATCCGTTCCAGTAGTCGCTGGCGGTAAGGCCCCAGCATACGTCGCTATAGCCGTAATTGCCCTTGGGGTTGGCAGCGCAGTAGGCGTGGTTGATGCGGGCGTGGGCGGTGTTCTGCACCCAGTAGTCGGCGTAGACATCTTTCAGGTTGCGGGGGTCGAGGCCCAGGAAAGAGTAGTGGGCAAAGAACAGCGGCCCGCCGTAGTTGGGACCCAGCGGCAGGGTGATGTCATAGAACTGCCTGTGGTTTCTGGTACCGGAAGCCCAGCCCTTGTCATAAACCTCTTTCGAAATGGGGTGGGTGGGAGACGAAGCTGCCAGCACATAAACTATCAGCGCCTCGTTCCAGCCGCGCACCTGCATATTCATCTTCCAGTCGTAGTCGGGCGACCAGTGCCAGTAGAGCACATCCTGCCCGCTGCGGGTGAAATGGTCCCATTCCACCGCTTCCCAAAGGGAGGTTATGCCGCTGCGGATGGCGGCCTCTGTGTCGTCGCTGCCGTCAAAGAAGGCGCGCAAGGTGAGCAGCCCCTCCATTAGGAAGGCGGTCTCCACCAGGTCGGCGCCATTGTCGTATGTGCTGAAGGCGATGGTGGCCCCGGTGGTGCCGTTGATCCAGTGTGGGAAAGCGCCGTGATATGTCACCGCCTTGTCTTTTAAGAAATTGACGATTTTCAAGGCGCGTTCTGCACCCTCCTGGCGCGTTATGAATCCCCGGGAAATACCCACCGGTATGGCCATCAGGCCGAATCCGCTGCCGCCGGTGGTCACAGTCTCGCCGCTGCCCAGCCGCTCACGCGCCAGGCCGGACACAGGATGAGCGTAGTCCCAGAAATATGCGAAGGTGCGCTCCTGCACCTTGGTGAGCAGTTCGTCTGTGGATATGCGGGGGAAGACATCCACGGTGTCATCTAACGCGGTGACGAATGAGAAAGAGAAGCCTTCTACAAGATTCACTCCGAATCCTTCGCCCGCAAAGATTGCGAAACTATATTTTGTGAACTCACCAAGTGCAGATGCTGGTGTGATGATCATAAGCGAGTGGTCACTCTCGTCCAGCCGCACGTCTAACTGACCGCCGGTAAAGGAGAGGCACGTGGCAAGTGACACCTCGTCCAGGGTGATATCCCGGGAGAAGGAGAGAACTATCTGGGGCTGCAGGCTGACGCCGTTGACATTACCAGACTCCAACGTGGCCTTACCGTCTATCTTGGCAGACACAACTATGGCCTTGGGCAGGGTTTCGGGGTCAACGTTCCGTTCACAACACAGTGCCGTTGCAATTGCAGCAACGGCAATGAGTAAATATATAAGTCGTTTCATGGCAACGGCAGGGAGATCCCTCCCCCTGCCGCCGGAAGATGTTGTTACAGAAGGGCGATAGCAGCTTCTTCTTTGCGCAGTGCCTGCACCTCGGCCTCGGTGAGAACCTTGTTGTAGATGCGCAGCTCGTCGATGCTGCCTGCGAAATAGCTCATCCAATCCTGGCCGCCCTGGTATTTCTCAATCAGAGAAGCCCAGCCGCCCAGATAGAAGGCATTCGCATCGGCTGGAACACAGCCGCCCCAAGCCATCTTGTCGCCGTATTCGGCATCCTTGACCTTGACACCGTCAACATAGAGCGACCAAGCGCCGGTGGCAGCCTCATAGGTGAATGCAAGCTGGAACCAGGCGTTGTATTTTGCAAAAGCGGGATCCCAGGTGTCGAGCCACATGTTGGTCTCATTGCCCTCTGCATTCTTGAACATCATGCGGCCGTTGATCTGCTGGGTCTTCACGCCGGTGTCATTACCTTCTTCGTCTTTTACGGTATTCTTGTTGTCGAACATTACAACCAGCGAAGGCCAGTCCTGGGTGTCGAAATGCTTGCCGTTTACAGAGAAGAATGCGCCTTTCTGGTACTCCTCGATGTTCTTTGCCCAAAGGGTGATGGTGACATCGGTCAGCTTGTTCAAGGCGTTGCTGGCAGCAAGGTTGAATTTGAGGTATGCTTCGCTGTTGTTGCCGGCGGTGTTTACATAACCGTTGCCGATGTAGCCGGTGCCAAAGTCTGCTGAGCCCACCTTGTTGGCAAAGGTGAAGCCTTCGCCTACCTTGACTGCGTTGTCGGCAGCCTCGAGGGGCATGTGCAGAACCAGATACTCTGCGCAGGTCTTTACCTCGGGAGTAGTGTCTTTAGGGTCATCGTTGTTCTTGGGCTCCTTGTGGCAGGAAACCAGGGCCATCATTGCAGCGAGTGCAAGTACAAATACTTTTTTCATTGTGTTTTTGATTTGTTAGTTGATATTAAGTTTAATAAGTGTATCCGGGAGTTGCGGGTAGGGAGGGATTCAGCTGGCGCTGGGCGGACGGAATCGGGAACACCTCGTTTTTGCCTGCGGTGAAGCCGAGCGGGCCAAGCACTTTGGCGGCTTTGCCCCAACGTACCAGATCAAAGAAACGGTTCTCTTCAAGCGCCAACTCTGCGCGGCGTTCGTCGTAGATGTTATCCAAGGTGGCGGTTGTGGCGGCAAGCCCGGCACGTGTGCGCACCTCGTTGAGTGCCATATCGGCAGTGTAGCCGGATGTGGGAGCGATTGCGGCTCCATTGGCCATGGCTTCTGCAAACATCAGAAGCACATCGGCATATCGTATAATCCTCATATTGTGGTCCAGGCCGTAAGCATTGTACGAACGGTTGTTGGTGCGGGTAGGTACATAAACCTTGCCGTTGTAATAAGGGTTGGTGCAGGATTCTATCACCACGTCCCCTTCAGCGGTGGTTTCGCCGCGCACAAGCAGGGTCACTTTTTTGCGGATATTGTCGCCACGGGAGTCCAAGAAGTCGATAAGATTCTGGCTGGGAACCTTGTATCCCCATCCCTGGAAAGGCTCCTTGTTGCCACGGGGACCCTGTATGAATGCGTAGTAGCATATTGGCATGCCACCGGTGCTCTGGCCCATGTCGGAACTCTCTATCTCCATCAGAGACTCTGCGCCGCCTTCGTTCTCTACATTGAAGGCATCTTTGAAGCGGCTCATCAGAGAATAGCGGCCGCTGGCGATAATGAGGTCTGTGAGTCTGGCGGCCTCGTTCCAATCTTCGCGGTAAAGCGCAACCTTTGCCTTGAGCGCCATTGCGGTATACATGTTATAGCGACCCTTGTAATCGGTATGGGAGTCGGGTACAACGGCTATGGCATCGTCCAGATCTTTATAAATGAAGGCATAGACCTCTTCTGGTTTCTTTGCGTTGGCCGTTGCGAGCTCGTCTGCAGTCATGGTGCGGTCAATGACGGGGACGGTGCCGAACAGGCGCACCAGGTTGAAATATGCGTAGGCGCGGATTATCTTGGCCTCGCCCCGGCACTCCACCACAGTCTGCCGGCCCGCCTCCGAGGTGATGGCCTCGGCAAACTTGTTCATGGATTCTATTGCATAGTTTGCGGCAGAAGAGATGTTGTAGAAATAGTTCCACATTGCCTCAACATTGTTGTTGTCGGGGCCGTAGGTGAACTTGTCCAGCTGAGCTACGGTAGGGCCGTCGGTTTCTGTGGAGCCTTTGTCGGCATCGTCGGAAACAATCTCCATCACGCCGACATAGTTCTGGGCCCATCCTTCACTGAGGCGCATGCTTGCATAGGCGGCGCTCACGGGGAGGAACACATTCTCCGGCTTGGAATAGTCCAGGCCTGCCGAGGGCATGGAGGCCTCGGTGCGGATATCGAGCAAATCGGAGCAGGATATGGCTGCAAGTGCAGCGAGTATTATGATGATACTTTTTTTCATGGCCCTAAAAATTCATGTTGATACCGAAAGAATAAATGGACTGCATGGGGTAAACGGAAGAACCGTCAATGCCGTTCGCGGTGGGAGAACCGCCGATCTCGGTGGTGAAGCCGTTATAGCCGAACAGGGTCAGGGGGCGCTGTGCAGAGAGATATGCACGGATGGAGCCGCTGCCGAATACCTTGTGGAAGGTGTATCCTATCTGGACGTTCTGGATGCGGAACATAGAGCCGTCTTCAACAAAGAAACTGTTGCTCTGGGCCATCAGCTGCTCTGTGAGCACGCGCGGGGTGGGATATGTGTCGGAGGGTGCGTCCTTGCGCCAAGCGTTCTTGTAGAAGTCATAATCGTAGTTACCCTCTGCGAACACCTGCTTGTTGAGGCGCTTGCTGTTGAATATCTTGTTGCCGATGTTGGAGTTGCAAACCACGGAGAAGTCCCAGTTCTTATAATTGAATCCAAAGTCAAAACCGAGCATCAGCCAAGGCAGGGGAGAGCCGAGATATGTGCGGTCGGCCTCCGTAATCTTGCCGTCGGGGGTGCCGTCTTCGTTACCGGCAAAGTCGTGGTACTGGAAGAATCCGGCCCCTGTGGAAAGCTGTGTAACGTCGGCCATCTGGGCGTCATATTCATTCTTGAAGATGCCGTCTACCTGATAGCCCCAGAAGGCTCCGATGGGGTAGCCTACCTGGGTCATGGTTGCGTAAGCACCGTTGGTGAGAGCTCCGGGGATATTGTCCCGTCCTTCAAGCGCGAGCACGCGGTTGTGGTTGAAGGTGGCGTTCAGGCCCAGGTTGTAGCCAAAGTCGTCGCCGATATTGTCGGCCCACTTGAGGGCCATCTCGACGCCGGCATTGAGCACCTTGCCGTTATTGGCGAGCAGGGTTGCCACACCGCCGCCGGTGGCTACGGGAGCATGGAACACAACGCGGTCGGTGACGCGGTAATAGAGGTCTATGTCGCCGGAGAGGCGGTTTTTAAGGAACGCGAAGTCGGCACCGATGTTGGCCTCGGTCACGACTTCCCACTTCAAGTAGTTCTGATAAACAGTCTGTGCGCCGATACCGTCCACGAGGGTGTCACCAAACACTGCTGAGGAATCCACTCCGGAGTTGCCGGCAATGTTGATGTCGTTGGCGGGGACATTGTCGTTACCGAGCATACCCCAGCTGGCGCGCAACTTGAGAAAATCGAAGGTCTTGTTGCCCCGCATGAAAGGCTCGTCGGTAACCACCCAGCCCAGGCCGACGGAGGGGAAGAAACCCCATTTCTCCTGGTATTTGGAGCTGCCGTCGGCACGGAATGTCAGTGTTGCCAGATAGCGTCCCTTATAGCTGTAGGTGCCGCGGGTGAAGAACGACAGGCCGTTGTAGCGGGAAGCCCCGTCGGTCGCGGTCTGGCTCTTATATGAACCGTTCACCAGATAGCGGGCCTGGTCGTCGTAGTCGGGCACGTTGCTCACCACGCCGCGCAGCCAGCCGTTGTACTGCATACGCAGCGACTGCCCGGCCATAACAGAGAAGTTGTGGTCTCCTATCTGGTCGGCGAATGTCAGGGTGTTGTCAAAAATCTGATAAGTGCCGTATGCGTAGGTCTTGTTGAGCGATGATACTGAAGTGCCCTGGGAGCCGCCCACGAAGTGTTCAGGAGTATAACTCTGCTGGTCGGCAAAGCTGAAGTCAAGGTTGTAGGAAGTTTTGAACTTCAGTTTTTCTGTGATGGTAGCCTCCGCATATATGTTGAACACACTCTTCAGACCTTTTTCGCGGCTGTTGGTGTAATATGCAGACGCGGCCGGGTTACCGTAGGAGTTGGGATAACCGTAGCGTTGGGGCGAATCAAAAGCGACTGGATATGCATCGGTGTTGGCGTCGTTGTAAACTCCGTAAACCGGCGGGTTCACAAATGCCTGGTAATACACCCCGGAGTTGGGGTTGTGCTGGTTGTGACGGGAAACCACGGTGTTTATGCCCATCTTGAGCCAGTCGGTCATGGTCTGGTCCAGCCTTGCACGCAGGTTAAAACGGTTGTAATTGTTGGTGCAGTAGTTCATGATACCATCCTGATAGAAGTAGCTCAGGCCCACCGAGTAATTGGTCTTCTCAGTGCCGCCGGACAGGTCAAGCGAATGGCTGTGAGTGAGGGCGTTGTGTACCAGCTCTTTATACCAGTCAGTGCTGACGCCGTTGTAGTCGGCCACATTCTTCGGGGAGTCGGGATAAACCAGGTTGTACATCTCCACATACTGCTCTGTATTGGCAAGCTTCATAATGTTGGTGGGCACCTGCAAGCCGGCATAACCCTCGTAGCTTACGCGCACCTTGCCCAAATCGCCCTTGCGTGTGGTGACAATTATGACGCCATTGGCGGCCCGCACACCGTAGATGGCAGCAGCCGATGCATCCTTGAGCACGGTGAGCGACTCGATGTCGTTGCTGGAGAGAAAGTTAATGTTGTCCATAAAAGCGCCGTCAACTACATATAGAGGGTTGGCATAGTCGCCGATGGAGCCCACGCCACGGATCTTTACGGACGGTCCGGCACCGGGGGCGCCGCTCTGGGTAATCTGTACGCCGCTGACCTTGCCCTGGAGGGCGCTCATCGGGTTGGCGGCCGTCTGGCGGGAGAGCTCGTCACCCTTGACATTTACGATGGGGGCGGTGAGGTCCTTTGACTTCTGTGTGCCGTAGCCCACTACGACAACCTCTTCCAGAAAATTGACGTCCTCTTTGAGAAGGATGCTTGAAGGGACACTGTTGGCCGGGAAGGTCTGGGTGGCATAGCCTATGCAGCTCACCTCAACCATTGATTCCGGCCCCGAGACTTTCAGGGAAAAGTTGCCGTCAAAGTCGGTCGAGGTACCGTTCTGCGTACCCGCCTCCATTACGGTGGCGCCTACAACCGGTCCCATATCGTCCGAGATGACGCCCTTCACCTGATATTGTGCCTGCGCACCCAGCGCAAACGACAACAGGATAAGTGTTGTGAGGATAAATTTTTTCATCAGGTTGAACAGGTATTAATTGTTATAGTAAAATCCGAGTTTTTCAAGGCCTGCGGCAATTTCAGGGCAGCTGCCGAAAAGGTTCCAGAGCAGACCGCTACGGTAGTTTTCTATCATCACCGCTTCAGGCCCCTGGTCAATAGCCAGATAGTGTTCAAGCACCTGCCTGTCTTCCGGCAGGGTATAGTTTATCGCATCATAGAAGCCGTAGGGGCCAAAGGTGCGGTCGTCGCAGAGCAGGCGGCGGATGACGGCCATACTCTCTTCAGGAGTATAGACTATTGAAGACACCGCTGCGGTGGGGCTCACCGTGCCGTTCTCCTCAAGCGTGCCGGGATAGTGGCCGGCATAGCCCAGCAGGACGTCGTCGCTGCTGGTGAATCCCCAGAAATCCTCTCCCAGCTGCTTTTCCGGGTGGTCCATAGCATAAGCGCGGTGAATCAGGCACTGGTTGCGGTTGCGCTCAAAGTAGTCGGTATGGCCGTCGCTGAGGCCGCGAGGGTCAAGGCCGAGGAAGGAGTAGTGGGTAAAGAACAGCGGCCCGCCGTAGGGCATCCCGATGGTGAGCGGGATGCCGTAGTACTCGTTGCCATTGTAGTAGTAGGGGCTGGTCTTGTACGACGCCTCGTAGCACTCTCTGGTGATGGGGAAAGTGGGCGATGATGCCGCCAGAATGTAGGTAATCAGCGTTTCGTCAAAGCCGCGGATGCGGTGATTCATCTTGAAATCGTAGTTCTTGGACCAGTGCCAATAGAGACTGTCGGTTTGCTGAGTATACCAGTTCCACTCTATGCCGTGCCAGAGGGTGTCGCAGCGCGCCTTTAGCGATTCGCTGCGGGTCCATTGACGGGTGGTGAGGATGCCGGCGGTAAGAAACGCAGTCTCCACCAGATCGCCGCCGTCGTCGTATTTGCTGAACGGATAAGCCTCGCCGCTGTCGCCGTCGTACCAGTGTGCCCATGCGCCGTGGAAGCGCTCTATGCGCTCCAGCGAAGATATTATTTTCTCCAGGCGCTGCTCTCCCTCTTCGCGCGGATAATAACCCCGCTCGGCGCCGGCTATTATGGCCATCATGCCGAATCCGGTGCCGCCGGTGGTCACAATGTTGCCGTGTACATCCTCATTGCGCTCGCGCGCCATCCCGGTGTTGGGCTCGGCGAACTCTGTGAAATATTTGATGGTGGCCTGCTCAATGCGGTCCAGGATGGCTTCGTCGCTCTCCTGCTTTGGGGCGCAGGCGGGTGTCAAAGTGGCTATGGCGGTAAGAGCTATGGCTAACGCCGTCAATGGTCGCTTCATAAGCTATTCGTTATAGGTAAAAGTTACATATTCTTCACAATCCGACGCCGGGCCGATAAACAGCCTGAACTCGCCGACCTCGGGGCCGTAGGTCATATCTTTGCGCCAGAAGGAGAGGAGCTCCGGGGTAATCTCGAACTCCACTTCGCGGCTCTCGCCGGGGGCAAGGGTGACGCGCTCAAAGCCCTTGAGCTGCTTGACGGGGCGGGTTACGCTACCCACCATGTCGCGGATGTATAGCTGCACAACCTCTGCACCATCGCGGCTGCCGGTGTTTGTGACAGTGGCCTTGGCTGTAATAGAGCCTTCAGGGCCGAACGAATCGACACTCAAAGATGGCTTGCCGTAGCTGAAAGTGGTGTAGGAGAGGCCGTAGCCAAAGGGATAGAGCGGCTCGTTCTCGCAGTCGAGGTAGCGGCTCTCATATTTGACGCCGGGGTGCACGTATGGCCTGCCGGTATTCTTCGCATAATAAAATATGGGGACCTGTCCCAAAGTACGGGGGAATGTCACTGAAAGGCGGCCGCTGGGGCTGGCATCGCCAAAGAGCAGCCGGGCTACGGCCTCTCCGCCCATGGTTCCGGGGAACCAGGCCTCGAGTATGGCGTCTGCCATACCGCTCTCTTCGCTGAGGTCCAGGGGACGGCCGTTCATCAGTACAATCGTGACAGGTTTGCCTGTGGCGGCTACGGCCTTGAGCAGTTCAGTCTGGATTTCAGGCAGCCTTATGGATGTGCGGCTGGCCGCCTCTCCACTCCAGTCGCACGATTCGCCCAGCACCATAATCACCGCCTCTGCGCTGCGGGCAGCAGTTACGGCCGCGCCAAAGCCTGTTTTGACATCTCCGTCAAGTTCGCAGCCTCTGACGTATATGATTCTGTCAGAATAATCCCTGATGCCGTCCAGTATGCTTTTGACGCCTTCCACCTGGCCGGCGCCGCGCCAGCTGGCCAGCAGGTCGTCAGCGGAGTCGGCGAGAGGCCCTATTACTGCAATGCGTGCACCCTTTGCCAGCGGCAGGGCGTTGTCGTTCTTGAGCAGTACGCAACTCTCCTCTGCCAGGGTGCGGGCTGTGAGCAGATTGGCCCCGGTCTTGGTCTCGGCCGCCTCACGCTCTGCGCTGCAGTACCTGAACGGGTCTTGGAACAGCCCCAGGCGGGCTTTTACGGTGAGCACGCGGCGCACAGCTTCTTCCAGGGTCTTGCGGCTGACCTTGCCCTCTTCCACGGCCTTCTTCAGGAAATCTGAGTAGCCGCCGCTCTGCATGTCCATATCGTTGCCGGCGTTCAGAGCCTGTATGCTGGCATCCTCCAAATCGCGGCTGGTGCCGTGGTTAATCATCTCCATTATGCCGGTGTAATCGCTCACCACAAAACCGTCGAACCCCCACTCGTGGCGCAGTATCTCTGTAAGCAGGTGGGAGTTGGCCGTGGCCGGGATGCCGTCGTATTCGTTGAACGATGCCATAACCGTCTGCGCTCCTGCATCCACCGCAGCTTTGTAGGGGGGCAGGTAGAACTCGCGCAGCCAGCGTTCGCTCATATCCACGGTGTTATAGTCGCGGCCGGCGTGGGGTGCCCCGTACGCGGCAAAGTGTTTCACGCAAGCGGCGATAGTCAGGGGGTCTTCAAGATCCTCCCCCTGGTATCCATATACCATTGCGCGGGCCACGGCGCTGCCCAGAAAGGCATCTTCACCGGCGCCCTCGCTGATACGGCCCCATCTGGGCTCCACGCATATGTCACACATAGGAGAATATGTCCAGTGGAGGCCGGCTGCAGCTGCTTCACGGGCGGCCACCCTGGCGCTCTCTTCAATCAGAGACGGGTCCCAGCTGGCGCTTATGCCCAGATTTATCGGGAATATGGTGCGGAAGCCGTGGATTACGTCGTAGCCAAATAGCAGGGGAATTCCCAGGCGGGTTTCATTCACCGCAATCTCCTGCAGCTTCCGGGTGTAATCTGCAGTATAGGCGTTGAAGATATTGCCGCATTTTCCGGCACGGATGTCATCTACATAGCCGTGTCGGATGCTGGGACCGGTGACATCCCAGTCGGAGGTGTAAAGCACCAGCTGGCCGATCATCTCATCCAGCGTCATTACACGAAGCAGGGAGTCGACTATCGGGTATGTCTTGTTATAGTTGACAGCTCTTGCCGGGTCGTCTGGCGGGCATACGTCAGGTTTGTTGCCGCAGCATTCTGTCAGCAGCAGGAGAGTCAGGAGGAACAAAAGGATATTTCTCATATACCTATACTTAAATATTTTATAAATATAGGTACAAAAAAGAAATATTCCGAAATATTTCGCGAAGAAAGAGAAAAAATTATCGGTTTACTTCAACACGGACACCCTTTTCTGAAGATTCAAGGGCGCCGAAGATGGCACGCATAGCGGTGAGGACCTCTCCGCCGCTAACGGGGGGCTGAACGCCTTTTTCAAGGGCGTCTATGAAGGCGTCCATCACGCCAGATTTGGTCTGGTTGTCGTTGGTCTGGATGCGGTCTATATCCAGCGTCTGGACCGTGCCGTCCTTGCCGATAACCTTGAGCGAGCAGGCGGGATCGTCGTAAATTCGGATGATACCTTCTGTGCCGTAAATGATGGTGGAGTTGTCCTCCTGGCCGTAGAAGGTCCAGCTGGCGGTCATCGTGCCCACGGCACCGCCTGCCATCTCAAAGATGCATATCGCATTGTCGTCCACACCGATGGGGGTGCCGTCGGCGTAGCACTTGTCTATGGTGGAGATACGCGCAGTTACGGCGGTGATGGTGTCGTCCAGGATATACTGTATCAGGTCGGTCTTATGGATGCCCAGGTCGGCCAGCACGCCCATCACGGCAGCCTTCTTGTCAAAGAACCAGGTGCCGGGTCCGGGGGTGATGCTCCACGTCTCCGGCCCGGAGTGGCCGAAAGTCGTGCGGAAAGAGACAACCTTGCCGATTGCCCCCTCTTTTATCCGTTTCCTCGCCTGGGCGTGCGCAAGGGCAAAGCGCTGGTTCTGCCCAATCATCAGATAGCGGCCGTACTGCCTGGAGGCAGCCACCATCCGTTCGCAATCTTCAATATTGGTGGCCATAGGCTTCTCGCAGAGCACGTGCTTGCCCGCCTTGAGGGCGGCGATGGTGACATCGGCGTGCATATTGTTGGCCACGCATACGCTCACGGCATCGATTGCCGGGTCGGCAAGCAAATCTTCCACAGTGTCAAATACTTTTCCGCCATATCTGGCCGCCATCTGCTCTGCCCGTTCCCGGGCGAGGTCAAAATAGCCCACCAGACGGGCGTTGGGATTGTCAGAATACTCGGGGATATGTCTCACTTGAGAGATTTTGCCGCAGCCGATAATGCCGATGCCTTTCATAGAACAGTTTTTGGTTGATTACGACCATAAAATTAATAAAATATTTCCTTACCTTAGTGGTATGAAAAGAATTCTTTTGGTATTGACGGTGGCGGTGATGACCACCTCCTGCGGTGTCCTTGCGCATGTGGATACCTCCAGAGCCCTTTATGGTGCCACAAAAGCGTTGCAGGCCGCCACGATAACCGACGAGCAGGTACAATCTTATATGAGGCAGTATGTTGCACAACTGGACGCCTCCAACAAAGTGTGTGCGGCCAGCAGTACCTATGGCCGCCGGCTGGCGACCCTCACAAAGGGATTGACCGATGTGGACGGGCTGCCGCTCAATTTCAAGGTTTATCAGACAGACCAGGTAAATGCTTTCGCCTGTGCCGATGGCAGCGTAAGGGTCTATAGCGGTCTTATGGACCTGCTTACAGACGACGAGGTGCTGGGTGTGATAGGCCACGAGATAGGCCACGTGGCGCTGAAACACTCCAAGAAGGAGGTACAGAACGCATACATTACCAGCGCCGTGCTCGACGGCCTGGCATCTACAAGTACCACAATCGCCACCCTGACGGATTCGCAGCTGGGCGCGCTGGGAGAGGCCGCTCTGAATGCCAGATATTCAAAGAAGCAGGAGAATGAAGCTGATGATTATGGCTATGAATTCCTGAAAACGCACGGGAAGAATCCCGTTGCAATGATAAAGAGCTTCCAGAAGATGCTGGCTCTCAAGAATGCCTCCGGTGCGAAATCAAGCAGTGGAGTGAACCAGCTGCTCTCTTCACACCCTGAGCTGGAGACACGCATATCCCGCATCACCCAGAAGGCGATAGCTGACGGATATATTAAAGTAAAATAAAAAGAGCGTCGCTCTTGTTTTATTTGGCGGGGCTGAAGTCTTCTTTGCCTACGCCGCACAGGGGGCAAACCCAGTCTGCGGGGAGATCTTCGAAAGAGGTGCCGGGAGCGATGCCGTTATCGGGATCACCGGCTGCGGGGTCGTATTCATACCCGCAAACGTTGCAAGTATATTTGCTCATTATACCGTATCTCGCAAGTTCGGAGTTTTGATTCAGACTGTGCATCAGGGAACTTGCGAAATATTGCCTGACGCGCAATCTGTTATCTATTGCAATTTCCCGGCAAACCCGCGACCATATTCTTCACAGGCGGCCAGCGCCGCTTCGTCGGGAACCCATAGGGTGCGGATGCCTTCGTCAACCACGGTGATGCCTGCCTCGGTGAGCAGCGCGGAGAGCTGTTTGACAGCCTCGCCGCTCCAGCCGTACGACCCGAATACCGCACCGACCTTCTTTTTGAGTTTCATCCCCCTGACCATCTCCATAAGGCCGGCGATGGCGTAGGAATAACCGTTGTTGATGGTGGGGGAGCCCACAATCACGGCGCGGGAGTGGAATATCTCTGTGAGGATATCGTTCTTGTCCTCTTTGGCAGCATTGAAGAGCTTCACGGCAGTGCCGTGAGCTGCGGAGGTGATGCCGCGGGCAATCGCCTCTGCCATCAGGCGGGTGCTGTTCCACATGGTGTCATAGACAATAGTCACCTGATTCTCGGCGTACGCGTCAGCCCAAAGAATATATTTTTCTATAATTTTTTCCAGATCCTTGCGCCAGATTACTCCGTGGCTGGGGCAGATGAGCGCTATGGGCAGGTTCATGGCCAGAATCTCCTTCACCTTGCGGGTCACCATAGGGCAGAAGGGGGCCAGGATGTTGGCATAATATTTCTCCGCCTCGGCCATCATCTCCGCCTCGGGGACCTCGTCGTTGAAAAGACTTTCGCTGGCATAGTGCTGCCCGAAGCCGTCATTGCTGAACAGTATGCCGCCGCAGCCGTCGTAATAGCTGAACATGGTGTCGGGCCAGTGGAGCATGGGGGCCTCTATAAAGGTCAGGCTCTCGCCGCCGCCCAGATCCAGCTTGTCACCGGTCTTGACTTTCACAAAGTTCCAGTCCTGATGATAATGTCCGCGGATAATTGCCTCTCCCTTGGCGGTGCAGTATATCGGGGTGTCCGGGATTGCGCGCATCAGCTCAACCAGTGCGCCGGAGTGGTCGCTTTCGTTGTGCTGCATAATCACGGCGTCAATCTGCCCCAGGTCAATCTCCTGCTTGAGCCGTGCCACAAATTCGCGGTCGTAGGGGCCCCACACCGTGTCAATCAAAACCGTCTTGGATGCGCCGCGCAGCAGATAGGCGTTGTAGCTTGACCCGCGGCGGGTGCTGAGCTCGTTGCCATGGAACATTTTAAGCTCCCAGTCGGTCTTGCCGACCCAAGAGATGTTTTCGGTTATTCTCTTTGCCATACCCACAAATGTAAGATATTTTTGTTAAATTTGTAGATAAGCGAAATGAAAACAAAAATCGATAGCTGATATGAAACAAATCAAATTATTTGCATTGCTGGCGGTCATTTCTGCCTTTGCAGCGCTTGCCGGATGCCAGCAGAAGGTAGAGGATCCCTTTATCAGGATAGAGGGAGAAAGCACTCTTACCATTGGGCAAGACAAGGCAACAATCACAGTTAAGATTCTCTGTAACAGGGATTGGAAAGTGCGTATGGACAGCAAGTCCAGCGAATGGATGGTAGTTGAGCCAAGCAGTGGCGCGGCCTCTGACAAAGCCATCGAGGTCACCCTCACGGTGGCGGAGAATACCGGTGTCAACCGCACGGCGGCCATTGAGTTCTACACCGGGATAGCCACAACGATGCTTACGGTGATTCAACAGGGGCCCAAGGGGGATTCTGACGGGGTGGAGAGCCTCTCCGTAGAGGATTTTATAAAAGCGGCCGACAAGAGTACATATTTCCGTTTGTCCGGAACAGTTTCCGGCTTCAATTCACAGTTCTGCAGCTTTAACTTGACGGATGCCACAGGCACCATCTATGTCTATTCCGTCACGGAAGATTCCAAGCGCGACTGGAGCGACAAGATCAAGAACGGAGGCACCGTCACTATACAGGGACAGTATGAATACTACTCCCAGAAGAGCCAGCACGAGGTTGTGAATGCGATAATTGAGTCGTTCACTCCCGGCGAAGAGGTACAGCCCGGCAATCCTGAAGGCGACGGCACCATGGCTTCACCCTTCAACGTAGCGGCGGCATGCCTGGCCGTTAAAAACCTTACATGGACCTCCAACTCCGACTACCAGAAGGTCGGCCCGTACTATGTTAAAGGCAAGGTAAGCGCCATCAGCCAGGATTACACCTACAATATCTCCGACGGACGCAGCTACGGCAATGCCCGCTTCAGCATCTCCGACGACGGTTCGGCCTCCTCCGAGCAGTTCACGCTCTATAACCTTTATTATCTCGGCAATGCGAAGTTCGCCGCCGGCCAGACAGATATCTCTGTGGGGGACGACGTTGTCATTTATGCCGATCTGATGAATTACCATGGCGACACCCCCGAGAATTCAGGCGGCTACCTCTATTCTCTCAACGGCGATACGGGGAGCGGCTCCCAGGGAGGCGATACCGTTACCGGCACGGTGGGCGATATCGTTGCCGCGGCCGATAACAGCACCGTGGTTATCCCAGAAGCCACCGTGGCGGCGAAGTCCACCGTCGGAGTGGTTGTGACTGACGGAGCCTCCAACGTATATATCTATTTCGACGGCAAGGCCGGCGAGACCGTGCCGGATGTGGCAATAGGCGACAAGGTCAAAGTAGCGGCAACCAAGACAACATACGGCGGTGTGCCGGAACTCAAGACGGCCACCGTTACAAAACTGTCTGCCGGAGAGATCACATACCCTGCACCAAAAGACATTAATCCGATTGCAACCACCTATGCATCCGGCGTTACGGAGTTTGTCCAGATGACCGGCACGCTCAAGGTGTCCGGCAATTACTATAATGTAGAGATGGACGGAGTGGATTCCAGTAGCAAAATGGGGTCCGTCTCCTCCCCCCTGGCCTCGCTTAACGTAGCGTCGTTCGACGGCAAGAGGGTCGTCGTCACGGGCTATTTCACTGGCCTGACAGGCTCCAACAAGTATATTAATATAGTGGCCACAGAAGTGGCGCTTGCTGATGCTGATGCGAAATACTGCAATGTCAACCCCACGACAATCGGCGCCAAGTCGGATGCCACATCTGCAAGCTTCAATATAAGTTCCAATACAGATTGGACGGTTGCCTGCGACAATGCTGCTTTCACGGTATCCCCGGCTTCTGGCAACGGTGACGCCACAGTTACGGTAACGTTCCCTGTAAATGAAGGGGACGAAGCCCGGGTTGCAAACATAACCGTGACTTGTCCGGGTGCATCGGTAGAGACGGTGGTGGTGCTGACCCAGGGCAGGCCTTCGAGCGGGGAAGAGGTCACTATCGACATAGATTTCACATCTGTTATCGCCGATCTGCCCCAGGGCAGCGGCGGTGGCCTTGACAACGGTACGTATACTTTTGAGGGTTATACCTTTGTCTTTCATGCTGCCAACAAATTCTATCAGGCAAAGAATGGCGATAAGGAAGAGTATTATCTGCTGATTGGTAAGACCAATTCGTTTATCCAACTGCCGGTATTGGAGGGTAAGGCACTCACTAAGGTGGCCTTCCTGACAGGCGTGAGCGCTTCTGAAAACGTCATAGTTGATGTCAGCAAGACAGACGGCACCCGCCTCAATGTCAATGATGCCAAGCTCAAGAAGGGCACCAGATACGAGTGGGAGGTCAACGGAGAGGCCGGGGTGGCTTACCAGTTGTTGATAGTTAATAACTATAATGCCCAGTTCCAGAATCTTACCTTGATTTATGAATAGAATAAGATTATTGCTCCTGGCCGTTGCGGCTTTGGCCGTGGCTTGTACCAAGCCCGACGGGGAGACTTTTTCCGTAAGTGTCAAGAATACCGATGTGGACGGTAGCCGCGGTACGCAGTTCGTCCAGGTGACTGCCGCCGAGGGGGAAGCATGGACCCTGGCCGTAACCGACGAGAACGGAATCAGGGCAGACTGGGCGGAGGTCGATCCCGCCGGTGGCATCGGTCCCAAAAGGTCCGCTACCGTCACATGGGACAAGAATATGACGGGGGCGGCGCGTACCATGGTGATTCACGGTACGACCGACAGGCATAGCGACCAGGTACGCATAGTGCAGGCGGCATATAAGTCCGGTACAGAAACCCCGGAGCTGCCATCCCAGATCAAAGCCGATCCTGTCCCCGGCTGGCTCGAGCTCCCCGCCACGGATGATGCCTCGCTCTACTTTATCACTCATGAGAGCAACAACGCCGCAGGGCGCAATTATTCCTTCTATTGGGATACCCGGGCGCTGGTGGCGAACTGGGTGGCATATCCCCTGAACAAGAACCTGATAGGATCGGGCTCCCGTACCAACGAATGGGGTCTGGATCCCAAGCTGCCGCGAGATGTGCAGCCGGTGCTCTATTCCGGATACAGAAGTTCCACGGCCAGCGGTAACATAGACGGTGGTACCGTCTATTACGACCGCGGCCATCAGTTGCCTTCTGCCGACCGTCTCAACCCCAGCGAGAATGTGCAGACCTTCTACGGTACCAATATCACCCCCCAGGTCAATGAACTCAACTCCTATATCTGGGCCTCCTTAGAGGGGCGCGTACGCGACTGGTCCAAGTCGTTTGACACGCTGTATGTGGTTTCCGGTTGCGTAACCAAGGGCAGCAACGCCTATGCGTACGATAACGATGGGAAGAAGGTAACTGTTCCAGTAGGTTATTACAAGGCGCTTCTGGGTTACGACCGCAATCGCGCCAAAGGCATCACGTCGCAGACTTTGGGATATACTGCCGTTGGATTCTATCTGGAGCAGCGTCCATACAGCGACGAGAATTACCTCGATTGCGCCATGACCATAGACGAACTGGAGAAGAAAGTGGGCGTGGATCTATTTGTAAATCTGCCCAGTGAGATTGGCAATGCCCTCTATGACAAGGTGGAATCCACCCGTGACTCATACTGGTGGACCGGAAGATAGACAGGCCTATGAAAAGATTTGTTACAATCGCGTTTATCCTGCTGCTGGCCATCGGTGCCAACGCGCAGAAGCGAACCTATGTGATAGGCTTCTACAATCTGGAGAACCTGTTTGACATCTACGACGACCCAGCGAAGAACGATCAGGAGTTCCTCCCCGACGGGGCCAACAACTGGACTCAGGCCAAATATGAGAAGAAGCTCGCCAATATGGCAAAGGTGATCCGTTCCATGAAAGAAGAGAACGGCCGCTATCACACAATCCTCGGGGTGAGTGAGATAGAGAACCGCATGGTCCTCGAAGACCTGGTAGCGCAACCCGCCATCGCCGAGGCCAACTATCAGATAGTGCATTATGACGGTCCCGACCGCCGCGGCGTGGATGTGGCACTGCTGTACAAGCCGGAGCAGTTTACCTTTCTTGACTCCGAGTCGATACCTTTCACCTTTGAAGGGAGCGACATTGACTTTTCAGACGTCGACACCGGCTACTTCCGCACCCGCGACATACTTATGGTGCATGGCACCATAGCCGGCGAACACTTCGCCTTCTATGTGATGCACCTCCCCAGCCGCATCGGCGGCAAGGGGGGCAACCTTCGCAACAGGGGAGCTGAGATAGCATACAACCACTCCCTGCGCATGATGGAGAAGTATCCGGGCATCAAGATAGTGGCTATGGGCGACATGAACGACGATCCGTTTGACGAGAGTATCGCCAGTTATTATCATGGTCGCGAAAAACTGGAGGCAGTGGGCACGGAAGATTATTTCAATCCGTTCTACCAGATGGTAAAGGACGGCCTGGGTTCACTCTGCTACCAGGGCCAGTGGAGCATATACGACCAGATTATCGTCAACCACACCCTTGCTTATGCTCCGGCCGGCGGACTCAAGCTGGTTAGAATTAACAAGGGTTACTATGGGCGTGTGTTCAAGAAGCATTTCATGGTGACCAAGAGCGGGCAATACAAGGATTATCCCTTGCGCACCTTCTCCAATGGCGCTTTTATCAACGGTTTCAGCGACCACTTTCCCACATATATCGTAATTAGCAAAGATGAATAATATGATAAGGAGAATCGCCATTTCTGCAGCACTGCTGCTGGCTTCGCTCGCCGTGTGGGGGCAATTGCCCACCGGAGGGGTAAAGGGGGCCGTGGTCAGCCGTGCCGGGCGCGAACCCATAGAAGGGGCGTCTGTCTCCCTTATGAAGGGGGCTGAGAGAATAGCGTCCTGCACCACGGGGCGCGACGGAACGTTTTTGGTGGAGGAGCTCGAAAACGGCGTTTATTCCATGATGATAGAGGCCGACGGCTTTGTCCGCTCCAATGTGAATGTAACAGTAGATGATGGCTTTATCAAGGATATGATGACCCTCTCCCTGCTGCCGGAGCAGGTGGTGGAAGAGGTAGATGATGCCAGCTACACCGAATTTGACATGGATGATTCCGGGTTCACAGACAACCCCACCATCCTGTACAACAGTAACGATGTTTTCACTAACGTCGCGGGTTACGGCTTCAGCAACGTCCGTTTCAAAAACCGCGGTTATGAGAGTCAGACCCAGGATGTTTACCTGGCGGGTGTGCGGATGAACGATGCCGTTACCGGATACTCCCCGTTCAGCCTCTGGAGCGGCCTGAACGAGGCTACCCGAAGCAAGGAATCCACCATCGGCATGGAGTCGGCGCAATATGGCATCGGACATTTCAACGGGATGACCAATATCCTGGGCACACCCTCATCCGTCCGCCCCGGCTGGCGCTTCAGCTTTCTGACAAACAGCGCCCTCTACCGTGTCCGCCTGATGGCCAACTATGCCTCCGGGATGCTGGATAACGGCTTTGCCTATGCCGTGAACATCTCCCTTAGGGCCGGCGGCAACGACTGGATCAAGGGTGTCCATTACAACAACCTCTCTTACTATCTTGGCATAGAGAAGAAGTTCGGTGATGACAGCCGCCTGGCTCTCTTCACTTTTGCCAACACCGGCCACCGCGGGGTGCAGACAGCCTCGACACAGGAGGTTTACGACATGATGGGCGACAATATGTACAACTCCAACTGGGGCTATCAGGACGGAGTGTTGCGTAACGCCCGCGTCCGAAAGACGTTCGAGCCGGTCACCGTGCTCCGATATTCTGCATCGCCCTCCGACAAACTTGACCTGTCTGCTACGCTGCTGTACCGCTGCGGCTACAACGGCTACACCGCCCTCGACTGGTACGATGCTCCCGACCCGCGCCCCGACTACTACCGCAACCTGCCCAGCTATTTCTATATGGACGATGATGATTACAACCGTCTGAACGAAGAGAAGGCTGAGTGGGCATATGAGGCGTGGACCACCCATACCAAGGATTTTGCCAATTACCAGCACCTCAACTGGGACAGGATGTACCGTGTCAACTACAACTCTGCCGACGGCCGCAGCAAATATGTGCAGGAGCAGAGGCATGTGGACCAGCGCGACCTCAACCTTGCAGTTTCTGCACAATGGTATGCGACGGAGAATTTCACCTTGAACTCTGGACTTGAAGGCAAGATAAACCGCACGGAACACTACAAGAAGATTGCCGATTTGCTTGGCGGCAGCTATTTCCTCAATATAGACCAGTTCGCAGAGCGCGACTTTGCCAGCAACGAGGCGCTGACCCAGAACGACCTCGATTATTTCCTTTCCAACGGCCATGCGGAGAAGATAGTCAAGGGGGGCAAATACGGGTATGATTATTACGCGCATATCCGCAAGGCCCGCCTTTGGGCTAATGGAATATACACTCTGGGTGATTTTACCGCATCTTTAGGCGCGACTGTCGGGTATGAAACATTCTGGAGGGAAGGCTTGGTGCGCAAAGGGCTCTTCGCCGGACTCGACGATGCCGGCAATGAGATTACCTATCAGGGCAAGACGCTCACTACATATGACTCCCAGGGGCGTCCCATCACCTCCAAGGGTCTCTCAGAGAAACCGGGCTTCCTGACATATTCCGGCAAGCTGGCTCTGGCATATATGCTGCATGGCGGGCACCGGTTCAGCCTCAACGCGGGCTATTTCAACGATGCCCCCACATTCAGCCAGTCGTTTGTCTCTCCCCGTACCAGGAACAGCCTGATACACAACCTCACCACCCAGAAGACCATGTCGGCTGACATCAACTACCAGTGGAGCGGAAACGGCTACAGCGTGCGTCTGACCGGTTTCTGGACCCAGATCAAGGACCAGACCGATCTGATGAGCGTCTATGATGACTCCCAGCAGTCGTTCGTCAACTTTGCCCTGACCGGGATAGATCAGCGGCACATGGGTGTGGAAATCGGCGCCAAGGTGCCGCTCCCCTTGCAGGGGCTCTCCCTCTCCGGCGTGCTCAGCCTGGGCGAATACATATACAACTCCGTGCCGCAGATGACCATGACCGTGGACAACAGCTCCGAGATAATATACGAGGACATGGATTTGAACTACTGGATGTCCAGCCCAATCTACCGGCGCGTAAACTATAACGGCAGTAGCGTGATAGAGGTTGACGTAAACGGCGACGCCGTAATTGACAGATGGCAGAAGCACCACATCCCTTCGACTCCGTCTGTGGCCGGCGCCCTCGTGCTCAACTATCGCACCCGTTCCTACTGGTTCTTTGAGCTTAACGGCCAGTATTTTGCCAAGTCGTATCTGGACATGAATCCGCTATACCGCACCATGGTGGCCTGCGGAGGCGCCGACGGTATCGCCACCCCGGAAGAGATAGAGTATATGGCCACCCAGGAGGAATTCAGCCCGGCGTTCCTGCTCAACGGCAGCGTGGGCAAATCGTGGTATATCAAGCGCAAATATAACTTTGGCTTCTCGCTGGATGTGCGCAATATGCTCAACAATCGTGATGTACGTACCGGAGGCTACGAACAGAGCCGCCTGATATCCAGTGCAGGCAAGGACCGCTACTACAAATACAACAGCAAGTATTTCTATATGAGCGGAATGAGTTATATGTTGAACCTCTATTTCAGATTCTGATCCATGAAAAAGATATTGTCAATAATCGCTCTTTCTGCCCTGATGGTCTCCTGCACCTCTCTCGTGGAGGAGTTCCAGCCTGTTTTTACGGCAAATTACCCGCAGCCGGCGGCGGATAAGAGCGTTGAGTTGGAGCCCAACATCACCATCGCCGCCCTCTGCGGCATGTACAAGACGGGTTCTCCCTGGAACATAGACCAGGATCTGATAATCGCCGGCAAGGTGACTACCACAGACAAGCCTGGCAACTTTTATAAATCGCTGTATATCCAGGACGAAACCGGCGGCATTGAGATCAAAATGGGGAAGAACGGCCTTTACAACTATTATCCAGAGGGGACAACGCTCTACGTACGCTGTTTTGGCCTGACGCTGGGCATGTATGGTTACAAAAGTGGTAATTATGGCGGCCAGGGGATGGTACAGCTGGGGTTCGAGGACCCTTCCGGTTCTTACGAAACCTCATATCTGGAGTCATCGTACCTGATTGATTCGCATATTTTCGCGGGGCCGGCGGGCGATCCGGCGGAGCCTGCGGTAATAAGCGAGAGCGAACTCCCGTCGTCTTTCGACACCCAGAAGAGCAATCCTTACATAGGCCGTCTGGTGACCCTCAAGGGGCTTAAATATGCCAATCAGATATTCTGCCTTATTTACATCAACTCCAATAAGGACAAGACCATGTCGGCCAACCGCATCTTCCTTTCGGATGCGACGTGGGGCGTCACCACATGGGCAATGTCAGAGAGCAAGTTCAAGGAGTATCTGGATGCCGGCCTCTGGGACGATGTCAAAATAGGCAACTCAGGGAACTATGCCTACGGCACGGTGGGTCATCCGGAAGACCCCGGTTTTGCCACAAGCAGGGCAGATATCCGTGCCAACGCCTCTGCGTATTCCGTAAGCCAGTATTTCAAGATGGGTTCGCGCGAGATACAGCTTCGCACCAGCGGCTACTCCAAGTTTGGCGACTACGAAATCCCCAAGTCCGTGCTGGACGGCACGGCGACGGTGGATATGACCGGCATACTGACCATGTATCAGGGCTCAATCCAGTTCATCGTCAATTCTATTGACGACATCGTGGTACACGAATAGGGGAGGGCGGATTAACCTTCCTGGTTGAACACAACGGAATCGGAGTCTCCGTCGATTGTAAATTCGACGGAGATTTCTCTTGCCGCACCGGTGGTGTTGGCAGGGATAAAGATGCGCACGGTCTCGTTGCCCGTAATACCAGAATCGGGCTTAACGGTAACGCCGGCAGTGTTGCATGTTGCCTTCCAGGGGCCGTTGGCGGCAACAATGGCCTCTGCCATACCACCCTCTGCGGGGATTGTTACGGCTTCTGCCGAGACAGATACGTGGGGCTTGTAACCCTGGGTGATATAAGCGGATTTACTGCTGTAACTGCTACTATTGCTGCGGCAATTTATCTGAATTTTTACACAGGTGGTTGTCCAGTTGTCGGTGGCAGGGACGGTAATTGTAATCATATCATCGCCGGCTCCGTTGGCTTTGGACACGGTAGCATTGCAGCCCTCTTCCAAGACCACCTTCCAGGGGAGGTCGGTCATAATCTTGAGATCCACGCTGCCGCCGGTATAGGGGACGCTGGACAGGCTGGGTGTGATTTGGATTGTGGGAGAAAACGTCTCCGAGCAAGCACAAATCAGGGGCAGGGCCGCAAGCAGTATCAAAAAGGCTTTTTTCATATCTACCGCAAATATATTAATTTTTGTGTAACTTTGCTTTGTCAATCTTTTCGGGATGAAAAAGTGGTTCTTATCTGCGTGTGAGGCGGTTGTCGCAGCTGCCGTGCTGGTGGCGGGCCTCTCTACGGCCTCTTGCGAGAAATATATCCTTCCGCATCTGGATTGCACCCTCGATACCATCTGGGCTCCCTTGGAGGGCGGTATATATCGCATCTCCATCTCCAGCAACGTCTCGTGGTCGTTTGATCTTCCGAGCATCCCTGCCTGGGCTTCTGTAGATGTCACTTTTGGCACGAGCGACTATGAGGAGGCTGTTTACCCCATCACGGTTGAGGTGCAGCCCAATGACGGGGATTCCGACCGCAACGGTTTATTGAAGTACACTTCGCAGACCCTGTCCCGCACCCTGGTAATCAGCCAGAAAGGTCCCTTAACCAGCCAGGATACTGAAACCACAGAGGAGTAACTCATCATGAAAGAGAGTGACCAATAATCTCTTATTAGTCACCCTCCAAAACTCGCGCCTATAATGACCCCCCGGCAGCTGGCGCTGCCTGCCCCCCAGGGGGCTTTCGGGGTCGCTCGTGCGAGCCTCTGGCTACCCCATAAAGCCGAAAAGCAGCCATGAAGGCTGCTTTTCAACTTTGAGCGGAAAACGAGACTCGAACTCGCGACCCCGACCTTGGCAAGGTCGTGCTCTACCAACTGAGCTATTTCCGCAAATGTTCTTTGAAAATTTGCGCTGATTTTGGCGGCGTCTCGGAAAAGAAAACGGGTTTTCTTTTCGCTCGGCTTGCACAAAATCTCCGCTAATCCAAAGAACTATTCCCGTCGAACGGGACTGCAAATGTAGTAATAAAAATCAGTCCCGCAAATTTTTTTATACTACTGTGGCAAATTCCTGCAGGAAACGGACATCGTTCTCAAAGTATTCGCGCAGGTCTTTGACCTGCCACTTGAGCATTGCGATGCGCTCTACGCCCATTCCGAAGGCGAAGCCGCTATATTCCTTGCTGTCTATGCCATTGGCTTCAAGCACGTTGGGGTCCACCATGCCGCAGCCCATAATCTCCAGCCAGCCGGTCCCCTTGCAGATGTTGCAGCCCTTGCCTTTGCAGATGTTGCAGCTGACGTCAACCTCGGCACTGGGCTCGGTGAATGGGAAGTAGCTGGGGCGCAGACGGATCTGGGTGTCGGCACCGAACATCTCCTGTGCAAAGAGCAGTACGGCCTGCTTTAAATCAGCAAAAGAGACGTTCTTGTCTATGTACAGACCCTCCACCTGGTGGAATATGCAGTGTGCGCGGGCGCTGATGGCCTCGTTGCGGAACACGCGCCCGGGGCATATCACACGGATGGGCAGCTGCCCCTTCTCCATGGTGCGCACCTGGATAGAAGAGGTGTGCGTGCGCAGCAGGATGTTGTTATCTGTCTGGTTATTGATGAAGAAGGTATCCTGCATATCGCGGGCAGGGTGCTCCGGAGGAAAATTAAGGGCGCCGAATACGTGCCAGTCGTCCTCCACCTCGGGTCCTTCTGCCACCGAATATCCGAACTTCTTGTAGATGGAGATAATCTCCTCGCGGGTTATGGAGATGGGGTGGCGTGCACCCAGCAGCATGGCGTCGCCCGGCATTGTAAGGTCCTCAGAAGAAGAGGAGCCCTCTGCCGACTCCAAGGCCTCGCGCAGGGAGTTGAGCCGTTGTATGGCCTCGTTCTTGAGTACATTGAGCCGCTGCCCGAACAGGCGTTTCTGCTCTGCGGGAACGGTGCGGAACTCTTCAAAGAGGCGGGTGATATCGCCCTTCTTGCCAAGCAGTTTGACCCTTATATCGTCTATCTCCTGTTCTGTCTGCGCCGAAAGCTCTTTAATGCGGGCAGACAATTCATCAATAATAGATTCGTTCATTAGCGCTTAAAATATGAGACCGCAAAGATAATCTTTTTTAGAGATATTCTCCTTTGTCAAGGGCCGTTAAATCAACCAATATCTCTTTTACGGCTTCGTCTCTCCTGGGGCAGACCATCAGGGCGTTGTCGCTGTCCACCACCATGAAATTGTCAAGGCCCTTCACCACCACAAGCTTGTTGTCATCCTTGCTTATCACCACATTGCCGTGAGAGTTGCCGATTATGGCGTTGGCGTGGACCAGGTTTCCCTCCTCATCCTTGCCTTTGGCGTAGTCGTAAATAGACTCCCATGTACCCAGGTCGCTCCAGCCGAAGTCGGCGGGGAACACCCATGCCTTGCGGGTTTTTTCCATCACTCCGTAGTCTATCGATATGGACGGCGAGTTATTGTAGCTGTTCTGTACGAAATCCCTCTCCGCCGCCGTGTTGTAAACGTTCTGCCCCTTGGGGTTGAAGAGGTCGGTCATCTCCGGCAGGAAACGCTCCATCTCCCCTTTGATTGTTTGCAGGTTGCAGATAAAGATACCGGCGTTCCAGAGAAACTCTCCACTCTCAAAAAATACTGTGGCCAGGTCAATGTCAGGCTTCTCTGTGAAGGTTTTTACTTGGTAGCCCCGCTTGGCTGTGTCACCTGTATGGGCATCCTTGTTAAACTGGATGTATCCGAAATTGGTATTGGGGAAGGTCGGCTTGATGCCTATGGTGAATATCTGGTTGTGGGTGGAGGCATATTCCAACACCACCGACATTGTCTCCACAAAGTTGAACTCGTCGGTTATGATATGGTCGCTCGGAGTCACCATTATGGTCGCTTCGGGATCCTTGCTGAACAGCTTGTAAGTGGCGTATGCAATACAGGGGGCAGTGTTGCGCTTGAAAGGCTCGTAAAGGATGTTCTCGCGAGGGATGCCTTCTGCCTGGCTCTCCACCACTTCCCGATACTTCTCGCTGGTGACAATCAGGATGTTCTCGCGTGGTACGATGCGTGCGCAGCGGTTGATGGTCATCTGCATAAGCGACTGCCCGGTGCCGAGAATATCTATGAATTGTTTGGGCATCGAGTTGCGGGAAAGGGGCCAGAGACGGCTCCCAACCCCGCCGGCCATAATAACACAGTATTTGTTGCTGTTCATATCAGAAAAGGTGTATTTATCAAAGATAATAATAAACCGTGAAGACTGCAAAAAAGAAGCCGGAACCTTTCTCGGGGCTCCGGCTTCCTGTAATAATTATAGAAGTAGGCTACAGCTCTATACTGATGCTTGACAGATATACTGCGTAGTTGCTCTCGTTAACCACTTTGAAGAACTTGCAGCCTTCGGGAACTGCAAATGTCTCGGACTTGCCGTCTTCGCTCAAAGTGCCTGTGAGGGCATCTCCGGCGGGGTTCTCCGCGTTGCCGGCGTAAACCTTCAGGTTGCCCTGGTAGTAGGTTTTGTCGGGATGGCAGTTTACGGTGACAGACTTGATATCGGACGGCATCGCCGTCTTGTTGGCGATGAATGAATTCTTCTTGCCCTGCATCTGGATGCCGGTGCCGTAGTTGGCAACCTTGAGGAAACTGTACTCGTAATCACCTTCGGTGAAAGTGGCTTCTGCCTCGGGGTATGCAGCGGGGAGCTGCGCATCGGTAATCACAACCGCATTGCCGGGATCTTCTTCAGTGACCAGCTTTTCTATGAACCAGGCCGACTTGACCTGAGGCGTCCCGTTGTGGGAAGAGCGGTAGCCGCGTATCTTTATCACGTCACCCTCCTTGAGACCCAATGAAGCGAAGCTCTTGTCGTTCTTCGCTCCGTAACCCAGCTCGGTGGCGGTAAGGCCATAGACGTAAACCGTACCGGTCTCGTCGGTCAAATCAAAGTTGCCGTAGGTGTTGTTGATGTTGCCGCCCATGGTGCCGGTGAGCACGTAAACCTGTGCGTCGGACTCCTCTGCAGCAAGGAACTCAGCCACCGTTGCAGCGATGGGGCCGCTGGCAAGCTTCTCTATGAACCATGCAGATTTGACCTGCGGTGTCCCGTTGTGTGAAGATCGGTAGCCGCGAAGTTTGATGACGTCGCCCGCCCTGAGTCCCAGAGAGGCGAAGCTCCTGTCGTTGGAGGCTCCATAACCAAGTTCAGTGGCAGTCAGGCCGTAAACGTACACGGTGCCAGTCGCATCGGTAAGGTTAAAGTTGCCGTAGGTGGTGTTTATGTTACCTTCTATGGTGCCCACAAGTTCGTAAACACCGGAATCAGACTCCTCAGCTGCGAGGAAATCAGCCACGGTAACGGTCAGTATGTTACCCTCCTGGTTTACAGTAAACTCGGCAGTGGAGGTCTCGCCCTTGGCAGAGGTGGTGGAGAGGGTCATCACGGCAGAACGCCCCATACCGGCATTCTCTGCGGCGGTGAATGTGAGTGTCACGTTCTCGCCGTCTTTGACCGCGCCCTTGAAGGTGATCCAGCCGGCTTCATAGTCAGCCTTGACATCCTCACCTTTGACAACGGCCTTCACCTCGAAATCGCCACCCTCCTTGGGCAGTGTTACATTGTCGGACTCCAGGTCAAAGAGAGACTTTTTGTGGGAAACATAAACTGCGTTGACAATCTCCCAAACTTGATCCTTCTCGTAGAACTGGAGGGTATTGGCCTGTACGGTGAGCACGTCACCCAGGGCAAGTTCCTTGTCGGCCCAGCATTTCTGCGCCTCCAGCTCTTCGTTGAGCAAGCCATAGACGTAGATTGTACCTGTTTCGTCGGTGAGGTCAAAGTTGCCGTATTTGGTGTTGGCCACGCGGGTGATGGTGCCGGTGATGATGTACGCGTCGGTATTCGCCCCAAGGGCCAGATAATCTGCAATGGAGATGGTGTTGTCACCGCTTTGGCCTTCGCCGGCAGCCTGCGTCACCGTGAGTTCCGCAAGCGGAGTGCTCTCTAAGGCGACGGAAGTGCTGGAAACATTACCTACTGCGCTGTAGAATTTTACGGCATCTGTGCGGGCGCCGCCGTCGTTGGGTGCGACAGTGACCTTTACTGTCTGGTTGCCCTCACCATTTGCAGGGGAGACGCTTATCCAGTCGGGCGTATCGGCCACCCAGGCGCCGTCGGCGGTTATGGTCGCTTCAAAGGACTGGCCGTCTGTGGCCACCTGCTGGGTGCCGGGAGCAACGGAGATGTTGCGGGCCATTTCGCCTACGGGGGTTTCTGGTGTACAAGCGGCAAGGCCAGAGAGGCAAACGGCCGCTGCTATAAGAATTCTAAAATACTTTTTCATAATCTGTGTCCTCCCTTAATTAGAATGTGATTCTTGCACCAAGCTGGCAGCGCCATCTGGAGTAGAAGTCGCTGAGGTTGATGGTGCGGGGATCGTATTGATAAGTAGGAGTAGCGTCACCCTTGGAATCAGTGGAAACGCCGGTCACCTTGAGTACCTGGACGGTATAGGAGCTGTTGTAGTATAGGCCCCAGTTGCGGTTGAAGAGGTTGCCTATGTTCATGAAGTCGGCAAAGAGCTGTACTTTGCGGCCGTGTGTCCTGTCGTAGATGAAATCCTCGCCGACGTGCAGGTCAAAGTGATGCTCGAAGGGGGCCATGCCGGCATTACGGCTGGACCACTGTCCGCGGTGGCTGCGAAGGTACTGGTCATTGCGGATGTAGTTCTCGAACTTGGCTGCATCGCCCGCCTTTGCCCAGGACATCTGCGGAACTTCGCTTTCGGTGGGGATATATAGCAGGGAATTGCCCTTGTATCCGTCGCCGTTGAAGTCGGCAGACTCGTTATATGTGTAGCTGTAGCGCTGGCCGCTCTCACCCATATAAGTCAGGGAGATGTTGGTGGCCAGGCGGCCTGCCAGATAAGGCTGGGAGTTCCAGGAAACGACGCCCATAATCTTGTGGGGCTTGTCAAATCCCGAATAGCTCATCTCGGGAGCGTTTGTATCCACCGAGTAGTTGTACTTCCAGTTGGAATATGCTACGGAAGAAGTGCCGTCGTTCACGCTGTAGGAGTGTCCCCAGGTGTAGGATGCCATCAGGTTCAGGCCAAAGTCAAAGGATTTCTCCAGTTTGCCGCTCAGGGAATAGGTGTAGCCCTTGTTGGTATTGCCCAGCGCAACAATAGTGGAATATGCGCTGCTCATCGCATTGTAATAAGGCGCGGTGGGGGTATCGACGCTGGAGTTTACGGGGTAAACCTTGTTCTCGCTGGTGATGGCAAGGTTCTGGAAGAAGATGTTGTTCAGGGTCTTGGAGAACAGGCCGTCGAAGGTGAAGGTCCAGCCGCCGTCCCAGGTCTTGTCAAAACCGAGGTTCACGCGGAATACCTGTGGATATTTGAACTTGCGGTTCATGGTGTTGATGGTCATGCCGCTGTTCTGCGCCTCAACCAGGCCGTTCTTGATGAGAACCTCGTAGGGGTTGCTGGTGAAAGGACTCACGCCCTTGGCCTCTGCTGCTGCGAGCACTTCTTCCCAGGGATTCACACCGTTTTTGTTCGTCTTGTTCTGGATGTAGACGCTCTTTGCCTCCATGCCGTTGTTGTTGTATGCGTTGGAGAGCCATACGAAAGGCACGCGGCCGGTGAACAGGCCGGCACCACCGCGGAGAACGGCGGTGTGCCCTTCATCCATGTACCAGCGGAAGCCGACACGGGGAGAGAGCAGGATGGTGGGAGCCGGAATCTCGCCCACACGGGCATTATAGAGTTCCGGGAAAGTATCCTTGAAGGTCTCAGCATAGGCATTGAAGCCGGGGTTCTCGGTGGGTCTGTTGAGAAGCACGGGCATATCTGCGCGCAGACCGTAGGTAAGGGTGAAGTCGCGGTTGGGCTTCCACTCATCCTGAGCGTAGAGGCCGAACTGTGCGGCCCATGTGGTAGCGCCCCATACAGGGCTGCCGCCGGTGAGCTCCGGATCTGCATAATTATAGTAGAACTCGTTCACGTTACCTGCGAAGTAGTCAGCCACGCTATTGTACTTATACTCGCCGAATGCATACTGGCGGTAGATGTTGTAGAAGCGGAACAGCTCGTTGTGGGTACCTATGGTGATATTGTGCTTGCCGGCAAGGATGGATACGTTGTCGGTAAGGGTATAGGTGTCGGAGTGCATGGCATTCTGGCCGGAAGAGTACTCCGTACCGAGATTAATGGTATAGGTATCGTTGGGGATATAGATGTTGGCACCCTGATATGGGATCTCGCGGCGGTCGCGGACAAACACGGCCGTTGCGCGGGCCTCGTTGGTAACCATCTCGCCCAGGCGGCTGTTGAGCTCAAGCACGAACGAGTTGGTGTAATCAACCATATTGTAGGAAGAGTTGTTGAAGTAATAGGTGTAGTTGCCGCTGCCGTACTTGTCGGAGTTGCCGTGGGCGAACTGATATCGGAACATCAGCTTGTTGTCGGTGTTGATGTTCCAGTCCAAGCGTAGCAAGGCGCTGATGTTGAGGTCCTTCTTCTGGTGCTGTCCGTAGCTCTCTGAATAGCCTTCGCCGGGAGAATAAGTGTCCTGGTAGTGTTTGAGGAAGGCATCGGCCATGGCGGTATTGAAGTGGGAAGCCACGAATTCCGACCGGGTGAGGTCGGTGGTGACCCCGTTAACCGTCACGGGGAATACCACATCCCTGAAATCCTCTGCACCGTCTATGCCGATGGGCGAGGTGTTGGCCAGGGCGTTGGTATAGGTATCAAGCGCCGGGCTATATACGCTGGGGTAGCTCTTCTTATAAAACTCGCCGCTGGCAAAGAAGAAGAGTTTGTTCTTGATGATGGGGCCGCCGAGGGTAAAGCCGGCGCGGGCCACGAGCTCGTCGTCGTATTTGGTGCGGGTCTTGCCCTCTGCTATGGGGCCTGCGGTAGTACCGATGAAGTCCTGGTTCATGTAATAACCGTAGGCAGAGCCTTTCAGCGAATTGGTACCGGACTTGGTGATGACGTTCATCGCGCCGCCGGTGAATCCGCTCTGGCGAACATCAAAGGGAGCTACTACAACCTGGATCTCTTCCACTGCGTCCAAGGAGATGGGGTCGGCTCCCGCCTGTCCGCCGTTGGTTCCGGAACTTGCCAGGCCAAAGGCGTCGTTGCTTATGGCTCCGTCAATCTGGAAGCTGTTGTAGCGGTTGTTGCTGCCGGCAAAAGAGATTCCTCCGTTCTTGCTGACGGTAGCCTGCGGGGTGTACTTTACAATGTCGTAGATGCTGCGGTCCACGTTAGGCATCGTCTCCACTGCGGTGTGGCCAAAATGGTCGCCGGCACCGGTCTTAGTGGCGTTGAAAGATTTGTCGCTGACCACATAAACTGCGTCTATCGTCTCGGAGCCCTTCATCTTGAGGTTGAGCTCGTAGGGGTCACCCAGTTTGAGCATGACGTCTGTAATTTCCACGGTCTCCATTCCGATGAAAGAGATCTCCACCGTGTAAGGGCCGCCGGTACGCATACCGTTGATCACGAAACGGCCGTCGGTGTTGGCGGCAGTCGCATACTGGGTTCCGGAAGGTGTGTGGGTCGCAATCACAGCCGCACCTGCGAGCGGTTCACCATCGGCATCTGCGATGAGACCGTTCATAGATGAAGTAGTGACCTGTGCAAAGGCTCCCACACCAACAAAGGCAATCGCCATGACGGCGATTAATCGCTTAAAGAGTTGGTTCATAAGTATTTGATGTTGGTATAGTATTCCTGGTTAAAAACCAAATTTAGGTAATTTAACCGTAATACTGTCAACATCTTATCAACAAGGGCAAATCTTGCGGCAGAGGTCGGTGGCGTCAAGTTTTTCCCAGGTGAAGAACTCCACCGGCCGGCGGACCTCATGGTCACCCTCATAGAATGTCACCTCCTTTGTGTAGGGCTTGCGGCCAAAGTGGCCGTAGGCAGCAGTGGGGAGGTAAATAGGGTTCTTGAGGCCGAAGCGGCGTATGATGGCTGCGGGGCGCAGGTCAAAATTGGCGTCGATGGCCTCGGCAATCTCTGCGTCGGAGAGCTTTGAGTGGCTTGTGCCGAAGGTGTTTACAAAGATGCTGCAGGGGCGGGCGATGCCGATGGCGTAGGATATCTGCACCATCATCTCGTCGGCAACACCGGCAGCCACCATATTCTTGGCGATATATCGCGCAGCATAAGCGGCACTGCGGTCAACCTTGCTCGGATCCTTGCCGGAGAATGCCCCGCCGCCGTGGGCGCTGCGGCCTCCGTAGGTGTCAACTATTATCTTGCGACCCGTGAGACCGGTGTCACCGGCGGGGCCGCCTATTACAAACTTGCCGGTCGGATTCACGTGCAGGATGATGTCATCGCCAAACAAAGCTGCAGTCTGGGGGCGCAAACGCACCTTGAGGCGCGGCAGCAGGATGTTCTCCACGTCGCTGCGGATGCGTGCCGCCATTGCCTCGTCGCTGTCAAATTCGTCGTGCTGGGTTGAGAGTACTATGGTGTGCACCCGTACCGGCCGGCGGGTTTCTCCATCGTATTCGATGGTAAACTGACTTTTAGCATCGGGCCGGAGGTATGGCATCGGGGAATTCTCCTCCCGGCGTATATCTGCCAGAGTGCGGAGCGTAAGATGGGAGAGGATCAGCGGCAGGGGCATATACTCGTCGCCCTCGTTGCAGGCATAGCCGAACATTATGCCCTGGTCACCGGCACCCTGCTCGTCTTCGCTGGCGCGGTCCACGCCGCGGGCAATGTCGCGGCTCTGCTCGTGCAGCGCAAGAAGCACAGAGCAGGAATTGCCGTCAAACTGGTAATCGCTCTTGGTGTAGCCGATGCGGGCTATTGTTTCCCGGGCGACCTTTTCGATGTCCACGTAGGCGCTGCTGGCCGCCTCGCCTCCAACCAGCGCCAGGCCGGTGGTAACAAAAGTCTCACAAGCCACGTGTGCAGAAGCGTCGCGCCTTAAGAATTCATCCAAAACTGCATCGGAAATCTGGTCCGCAACCTTGTCGGGATGCCCTTCGCTCACCGACTCTGATGTAAAGAGATAGTTTTTCTTATTCATGATTTTAGCATTTTTTAACGGTGGTTGCAAGCAATGACAAATCTGTCCACCCCGTATGTTATCGGCCGCAAAGGTAAGAATAATCGGCAAATAAAAAAGGGCCCCTGTGGTAGAGGCCCTTTGATATGTGTCAAGTCAACTGATTAGAAGAAGTAGCGTGCGCTGAAGAGGATGCTCCAAGTTGACATGGTGTTTGCGTAGGTGTCAAACTTGCACTGGTCTGCGTTGAAGGTGTAAACGCCGTCGTTCATGCTGATGGCGCTGACGCTCTTGATCTGTTTTACATTGCCCCATTTGGGGTTGAGCAGGTTGCCCACGTTGTTTATGTCGCAGCCCAGGCGCAGGGTATGGTCTCTGCCGGCGATGTTGAAGATAACATCCTGGGAAACCTTTGCGCTCAGCTGGCCGAACCAAGGCATAACTGCACCGCCGCGTACAGAGTATTCGCCGCGATGTTTGCTCAGATACTTGTCGGAAGCGATGAAGCTTTCGTATGCAGCACGGTTGTCATCGCTGCTGAAAGGCATAGCTGCAAGTTCTGAAGTGGTGGGGATGTAGATCAGGTTGGGTGCACCTGCGCAACCGGTGTAGTCAACATTTGTGACGTAGCTGTAACGGGAAGCTGCAAAGCTGCCTGCGTAACCAAAATTGTATCCCTCATAGAACAGGCCGAGGTTGGTTGCCAGGTGACGGCCTTCCTTGATTGTGTAGTTTGCATTGGCAATCACACGGTTAGGCGCAACGAAGCTGTTGTAACCCAGTTCGTCGGTATTGGTACCGTCCTTGGTGAAAATGGTATCGGTGAATGCGGTGGATATCTGGTCGCCGGCACCATCGCCGAGGCTCTTGGATACGGAGTAGGTATATGCTGCCATCAAGCTCAGGCCCCATGCGAAGTCTTTACGCAGGCTGCCGGTGAGGGATGCATAATAGCCCTGGTTCGTACCCTTTGCGGAATTGGTCACATAATAAGGATGGACGAGGCCGTCAATTGCGGTATAGGCTTTTCTTGTGCCGGGTTCGCCGGGGAGCTGCACGGTAGTCTCGTTGTAACCGAGGGTATGGATAACCGTGCTCACGATATTTTTGTTGTAGATACCTTCCAAGCTACCTTTGATGCCGCCGGGGAGATTTGCGTCCAACGCCAGGGAAGCTTTAACCGCGGTGGGCATTTTGAGGGCCTTGTCAAGAATGGTGGCTGCGCTGGGCGCTGCAAGGTCTTCGTTGCGGGTAAATGCGCCGCCGTACAGGTCTTTTGTGATCTCGTCGATGCTTGTGTGGAATTTAGGGATGTTGACTCCATTAACCTTGCCGTCGGTAGAAGCAGCTATCTGGCTGGCTTTCATGACAACCTGATTCTGCAGGCAGTTGCTGTTGCCGGCAACGGATACAATCCATACGAAAGGCATACGGCCGGTATATATGCCGGCGCCGCCGCGCAGGATGAGGTCCCTGTTGCCAAGGATATCCCAGTTGAAGCCGATACGGGGAGATATGTTCAAAGTAGCGGCAGGCATGTCGCTGGTCTTGTAACCGCCGTAGCTTGCGTACATATCGGTGAACTTCTTGTTCTCGTTACCCTCGATAGAAGGATACATAGGGAGTTCGAAGCGTAAACCTGCAGTGAGTTTGAAGTTGTCGCTGATGTTCATTTCGTCCTGCAGATACAGGGAGAACTGGTTGAAGTCGAAAGAAGGGAACACCTGCTTGAGTTCGTCGTTGTTGCCGTGGGTGATTGCAAACGAAACCGGAGTGCGGTCGTTTACGAAATCATCCCAGCTTGCATATACGTACTGACCGGCACCGCCCTGCATGAAGCCGTTCTTGGTGCGGTTATGCTCATACTGCAGACCAACCAGGAAGTTGTTGATACCTGCGGAGAAGGTAACCTCGTCGGTGAATACGAGTGTTGTTACGTCGCGGAGGTTGCCGTATGTGAACGGGTCGGGACCGAAAGAGGTGAGGACTGTGCCCTCCTGCATGATATCAACAGAGGGGAAAGTTTCACCGTAGAAGCTTCTGGGGATATTCTGGTGTGAATATGTGGCACGGAGCAGGTTGTTTACCTTGCCGTCGAACAGGCGGCTGTTCAACTCACCGGCAAATGAATAGAAGTTATCCTCTGAGAAGTAGTACTGGCTCTCGAAGGGGAGTGCATAGGTGGTTGTGCGGCCACCGTCGTTGCGTACGTAACCGATATTATTGACACCGTTGCCAATGGGGTTGACGCTGCTTGAAGGGGTGGAGATGGTCTTGCGGGTAACCTGGCTGTAACGGAGCATCAAGGTGTTGTTGCGGTTGATGTTCCAGTCGATGCGGCCGAGCAGCTTGACCAGCGGAGTGCCCACGGAGAAGTTCTGGTAGCGACCGGGATCGTAGTTGTACTTGGAGTCAAGGACAGACTTGAACTCTTCCATCTGGGCCTCGGTGGGACGGTGAACGGTACCGCTGCCGTCTGCACTCCAGCTGCCGTCGTTAACCTGCCAGTTGGTGGCGGGGCTTGTCTTGGGCTCGTACTCTACATTCACGAAGAAGAAGAGTTTGTTCTTGACGATGGGGCCGCCCACGCTTGCGCCGATAGTATTGCTTACAGCGTCAGATTCGGGAAGTTCGCCCACAGAGCCGTCGGCGTTGGCATACTTGCGGCCGCGGACCTTATCAGAAGTGTAATAATCATATACGCTCACCTTGAACTCGTTGGTACCGCGTTTGGTCACGGAGTTGACAGCCGCGCCGGTGAAACCGCTCTGGCGGACGTCAAAGGGAGTGATGTTGATGCTCATCTGCTCGATTGCATCCAAGGAGATGGGGCTTCCGCCTGCAGGCAGGTTGCTGCCGATACCGAATGCATTGTTGAATGCGGCACCATCGACCGTGATGTAAGAAGAGCGGTAGTTACCGCCGCCGGCTGCAAAACCGCCGACACCCGTGGTAGCCTGAGGGGTGAGACGGAGAACGTCGTTGATGCTGCGGCCAGTGGAGGTAGGGAGGTTTTCCATGGTCCTCTGGCTCACTGATGTGCCGATGCCGCTGCGTTTGATGTTCATGCCTGACTCTGCGGCGTCTGCCACGAATACGGCAGCTTCAAGGTTGAGGGCCTCCTCTTCCAGCTCGGCGTCCACAACGACCGTCTCTGCCAGAGGGGCATATATGCCCTTGTTTTCAACCTCGCGGTAGCCCATGATCTCGAAAGAAATGGTGTAGGGGCCACCTGCAGTCACGTTGCTCATACGATAGTTACCGTTTTTGTCGGTAATCGCATAGTAAGAGGTTGCAGTGGGCTGGTAAACAGCTACAACTGCCACACCGGCAACGGCACCTTCCTTATCGGAGACGTGACCGCTGATAGAGGATGTCGTAACCTGCGCTATTGCGGGCACGACAAAAAGCATTGCTGCCAAAGACAACAATAAACTCTTGAAGGTTTGTTTCATAATGGTTTTATTTGGTTAGATTGAGTAATAATCTTCAACCGTCAGGCGTCGCGAAGATACGGTACTAAACCGAAAATAAGAAATAAAATGAAAAATATTATTAAGGCTTTATGCGAGTTCTACCACCGTAATCCCTGCACCCCCCATCTCAAGAGCCTCGTCGCGTACAGAGACGACTCCCGCTACCGTCTTGAGGTACTTGCGAAGCTCTTCGCGCAGCACTCCGGTCCCTTTGCCGTGCAGGATTTTGACCTGGGAGATGCCTATCATGGTGGCGTCATCTATGAACCTTGTGACGATGTTGAGCGCACTCTCCAACCGTTCGCCGCGAACGTCTATCTGCGGCGAGAAGTTCATCTTGCGCTGAGAGATGGATTCCATCCCCTTGACCGCTACACCGCCGGAGGTGCTGCGGCGCGGAGCGGTGGCCCTGGATGCCTCCTTATACTCTTTGGCGCTGATGCGCTCTACCTTGCCGATATCGGTTTTGGTGGTGAGACCGCCGATGGCCACAGAGACCTTTTTGGTGGAGATTTGGATTATTTCTCCCACCATGTCGCTCTCCTTTATGCGGACCTTGTCGCCCACCTTCAGGGGGTCCGGCTTTCCTGCCGCCTTGACGGCCGGTTTTTCAATCTGTTCCCCGGCACGGCGCTCGCGCTGCTCACGGCGTTCGCTCTGGCGCTGCCTGCGGGCCAGAATCTGCTCCATCTTGCGCTCTATCAGGAGGTCATTCGCACTCTTTTCTGCGGGGTCTTCCTTTTCAAGGGCTTGCTGCAACTCGGTGACCTTTGCCCGGGCCACCTTGGTCTTCTCCTTCTCTGCCTGAGCCTCGCGTATCTCGCGGATGGTCTGCTCAATCTGTCGGTTGGCTCCGGAGACAATCTCCCGTGCCTCGGCCCGGGCCTCTGCGAGGATGTTATTGCGCAGAGTCTTAATCTCTGACAGCTCTTTTTCGTAGCGGTCTGTGAGGCTCTCCAGGGTGCGGTCGGCATTCTTCACGCGGGAAAGCTTCTCGTCCAGCGCCCTGCGGTTGCGGGCAATCTTTCTCAGCTGCCGCTCCATATTCACAAAGTCACCGCCGGCCTTCTCCTCCGCACTGTGGATTATATCCTCCGGAAGCCCCATCTTGCGAGCCAGCTCAAATGCAAACGAATTGCCGGGCAATCCCTGTTCAAGGGTGAATAGAGGGGTGAGGTTGGCCACGTCAAACTGCATTGCACCGTTTATCACGTGCTGCGAGTTGCTGGCGTAAACCTTGAGATTGGTATAGTGGGTGGTGATTACGCCGTAGGAGCCGCGCTGGGCCAGTGCGTCTAATACCGCCTCTGCAATCGCTCCGCCGGCGGTCGGCTCAGTCCCGCTGCCAAACTCATCAATCAGCACCAGCGAACGGTCGGTGGCCTGTGTGAGTATGTCACCCAGATTTTTAAGGTGGGAAGAGTAGGTACTCAGGTCGTTCTCAAGGTTTTGGTCGTCGCCGATATCCACAAAGATGCGGTCGAATACCAGCATCTCTGAGACCTCGCTGGTGGGGATCAGCAAACCCCACTGGAACATATACTGCAACAGCCCCACCGTCTTGAGACAGACGCTCTTGCCGCCGGCGTTGGGGCCGGAAATAAGCATGATGCGGCGATTGTCCGCCAGAGTGAGGGTGAGCGGAACTATCTCTTTCCCCTCTTTGCGGAGGGCACGCTCCAGCAGCGGGTGGCGGGCCTTTCTAAGTGTGAGGCAGCCGTTTTCCGAGAAGATGGGCATGCCCGCTATCATATCCATGGCCACCAGCGCCTTGGCGCGGATAAAGTCTATCTGTATAAGGAAGTCGGCACCCAGCAGCAAATCGTCTATATAAGGGCGGACAAAATCGCTGAACTCCATCAGGATGCGCTGTATCTCACGCTGCTCTTCAAACTGCAATTCGCGCACGGCGTTGCCCAGGTTCACCACCTCGATGGGCTCTATGAAAGAGGTGCGGCCGCTCGAGGACTCGTCGCACACAATGCCGCTTATCTTGCGCTTGTCGCTGGCGTTCACCGGAATCAGGGTTTTGCCGTCGCGCACCACCACCTCGGCGTCTTCTGCGGCGATGCCCTCTGTCTGGGCCTTTTTGAGCACGGCGTGGATTACGCGCGAAATGGAGCGCTCCTTGGCGCGGAGCTCGCTGCGGATACGTGCCAGCTCGGGGGAGGCGTTGTCGCGTACCTCTCCGTTCTTGTTGATTATGGAGTCTATCTTGCGCAGGACCTCGGGGTAGAAAACCACAAACCCGGCCATCTTGCCCAGCGAGGGGTAAACCCCCTTGCTCGCTTTGAAGAAAGAAACTATGCGGCGGATAGTGTCCAGCCCTTTCTGGAGCTGCACCAGATTGTGGAGAGATATGCAGCTGAGCTCGCTGGCAAGAGGCATCAGGAACTCCCTCATATCTACGTAGCCTTCAGAGGGGAAGGTATCCTCGAACATGCAGATAAGACGCATCTCGTCTGTGAGCCGCAGTGCCTGCGAGATATCCTCGCTGCCGGTCATCATCTCTGCTGAGGCCGTAATCCTGCGGGCTGAGGCGGTGGCGCACTTGTCGCTGACCATCTGTCGCACGGCGTCGAATCCTATCTTTCTTTCGAGCTGCTGCATATTACTTATAGGAGGCCTCCAGCGCTATCCTGAGTTCTGTTATGCTGCTCAGGGTTTTTATCACACCATCCTTTACATATGATATCTCACCAGTCTCTTCAGAAACCACGACCGCTTCCGCATCGGATGCTTCTGTAATGCCGGCTGCGGCGCGGTGCCTCATCCCGTAACGGGGAGGGATGCCCTGGTTGTCACTTATCGGCAGGGTGCAGCGGGCGGCTATTATGCTCTCGCCCGTCATTATCACCGCCCCGTCGTGCAGCGGGGAGTTCTTGAAAAAGATGTTCTCTATCAGGCGGCGGTTGATGGCGGCGTTGATGGTGTCTCCCGTCTCAATATACTGTTCAAGGGAGGAGTTGTGCCTGAACACCATAAGGGCGCCGGTTTTGTTCTCCGACATCCGCCAGCAGGCGCTGGTAATCTCTTCGAGGGCGGCGGAACTTATCTCGGATGTGGGGTTGTACTTGCCAAAGAAGCGGCGCAGCCAGCCGTCTCCCTTCTTGCGGACAGAGAACACCTCGGTGCCGATCCTGATAAGGAAGCGCCTCAGCTCAGGTTGGAATATCACGATGATGGCAATCAGCCCCACGTCCAACACAGCCCCGATCAAGTTGGTGAGCAGCTGCATGTTGAGGGCACCAAACACCGCCCTGGCGGCGTAGAGCAATATGATTGCTATAAAGATACTCATCGCCTGGGTCCCCTTTATCAGTCTGTAAACCTGATAAATGAGGAACGCTACCAGAATGATGTCCAGTATGTCTGCGAAAGAAATATTCAGAAAATCGAACATAACTCACAAATATAATGATTATCTTTGAATTCAGAAGCGAATGATATGGGGGGTAAGTTTTCAAACGGGTTGTGGTGTCGGATTGGGTGCGGGTTGCGGTTGGCCTTGGCGGGGCTGCGCGACCTTTTTTTTGTGCGCGAATGTGCGGTATGCGGGACTGTCCTGGATTCCTGTGAGAGGCACCTGTGTCGTGGCTGCCTTGAAGACATCCCCCTGACATATTATTGGAATTACAGTGAGAATGGTGCAATGGAGACCATAGGCGGGCGATGTCACGTACATAATGCGGCTGCGATCTTCTTTTACCGGCACGACAGCGCCTACTGTGAGATTGTGCGGCAGTTCAAATATGGCGGTGACAAGGCCCTCGGCCTCTGGGCGGCACATCTGCTGGGGGATTATCTGGCTGCCGGCGGGCTGTATGACGGGGTGCAGGCGGTGGTGCCGGTGCCGCTTCACTGGAGAAAGCGGTGGAAGCGAGGCTTCAACCAGGCAGAAATCATCGCCCGGGGGGTCGCGCAGCGGTTGGGGAATCTCCCGGTGACGCCCGGTCTGCTGCGCCGGCGGCGCTACACCGCAACCCAGACCCGCAAAGGTGCAGAACAGCGCGCCGGCAACGTCTCGGGTGCGTTTGCCTTGAACAGACGGGAAGCAGAGAGGCTTAGGTCGGCGGGAGTGAGGCATATACTTCTGGTAGATGACGTCGTTACCACCGGCGCCACCATCTCAGAATGCGTCCGCCTCCTTGAACCCTGCTTCACCGTCTCGGTCGCCACCCTTGGTTTTGTGGAATAATGTAGATAGATTTGCAGTATGAAACGAATTCTGATTGCGGCATTCCTCGCCTTTTTTGCACTATACGGATGTGCTCCCAGGGCCGATAAGGCGGCTTCTGTGGCAAACGGCTTCCTTACAAGTTTCTTCAATATGGATTATGAAAGTGCCGCTGCCTTCTGCACCCCCGATATCGCCGCGGTATTGTGCGACACCATTGCTGCCGGCGATTATCCCAGCGAGGAGATCCGTGCAAAGGTTGCAGAGGCTTCCAGGAAGACCACTTTCAAGATTGTCTCTTCCCAGATAGAGGAGGAGAGCGGTGCCGCAGTGGTCGATTATGAAATCCATCCCTACGGTGCTGTGGGGAACGGTTCCATTCCCCGCACGATGCGGCTGGAGCGCATCGACGGCGACTGGATAATCACCTCCCTGGAATAGGATTATTTAGAAGTAAGCCTGATGAGTATCGGCAGGTGGTCGCTGTAGCCGCCCGAGAAGGTATTGCCGTCCCAGCTGCGGAAGGGTTTGCCGCCGCGCATCATGAAGTTGCGCTGGAAGATGTTGGCCCAGAAGCGTTTATCAAACTTGTTCAGTACCAGCCCTTTCGCATCGGCGTAGCCCGCCTCGGCAGGGAGCAGGTTGCGGCTCACGATTATGTTGTCGAAAAGTATCCAGTTGTGGCTGTGGATGCTGGTGCCCAGCCCGGCCTTGTGCATGGCCCACATAGGGTTGAAGTAATCCCCTTCTGCCACCCCTTCTATGCGTTCGCGGGCCCGCAACAGTCCGCTCAGGGACTCTTCATCAGGGGTGTCGTTCATGTCGCCCATAATCACAACCTTGATGCCGGGGAACTTTGCGCGCATCTTTTCTGCGTGGTTGCGGACCGTTTCTGCCCCGGCGCGACGGAATCCCTGTGAAGCGAAAACCCCGCCCCGGCGCGAGAGAAAGTGGCACACATAAAAGCAGAACATCTCGCCGTCCAGCCTGCCCCACACCGCCAGTATATCCCGGCCGATATATTCCCGGCCGCTGCGCAGCTGCAGCTTGACCGGCTCGCTCCCCTCCAGTTTGAAGCGGTCCGGGCGGAAGAACAGCGCCACGTCCACCCCGCGGGCATCTTTGCTGTCGTAGTGGACATAACGGTAGTTGGCCGGCTGCAGTCTATGCTGCGAAAGAAGATCTTCCAGAACCCGGTCATTCTCTATCTCCGATACCCCGACTACGGCGGGAAAACCGCCCGGCAGAGATGAAACCGCAGCGAATACGTTGCTCAGGTTCTGCAGTTTTGTCTGATACTTGATTGTGGTCCAGCGCTTTGCTCCAAGGGGGGTGAACTCTTCGTCGTCTATCGTCTCGTCTTTGTTGGTGTCGTATAGGTTCTCCAGATTATAGAACATTATGTTGAGACTCGCCGCCATTGAGAAAAAATCGTAACTTTGAGCAAATTTAAGAATTATCTCTTATGTCTGAAATAAAGGATATCAATTTGTGGGAGTCGGGGCAGCGCAAGATAGACTGGGTTCGCGCGCACATGCCTCTGCTGAACGATATTGAAGAGCAGTTTGCCTCTGAAAAACCCTTCAAGGGGGTCAAGGTTGCAGTATCTGTGCATCTGGAGGCCAAGACCGCCTATCTCTGCCAGACTCTGGCGGCGGGCGGTGCCGAGGTTTATGCGGCTGCCAGCAACGTGCTCTCCACTCAGGACGATGTGGTAGCGGCTCTGGTAAAGGGTGGCGTGAATGTATTTGCGGTACACGGCGAGAGTCCGGCAGATTATGACCGCCATATCCGCTGCATAGTGGAGCCGGGCCCGAATGTAATAATTGACGACGGCGGCGACATAGTGAGCATGATTCACAGCGAGTATCCGCAACTTATATCGAACGTCTGGGGCGGCTGCGAAGAGACCACTACCGGCATCAACCGCCTGCTGGCGCGTGCCCAGCGCGGAGAACTCAAATTCCCCATGGTGATGGTTAACAATGCCGAGTGCAAATATCTCTTTGACAACCGTTACGGCACCGGCCAGAGCGTGTGGGACGGCATAATGCGCACCACCAACCTGATTGTTGCATCCAAGACTGTGGTTGTGGCCGGCTACGGCTGGTGCGGCAAAGGGGTGGCAATGCGTGCCAAAGGGCTGGGAGCCAGCGTTATCGTCACAGAAATTGACCCTATCCGGGCGATGGAGGCGGTGATGGACGGCTTCAAAGTGATGACTATGGACGATGCCGCGTCTCTGGGCGATATCTTCATAACCGTCACCGGGTGCTGCGACATAATTGTAGAGCGCCACTTCCGTGCCATGAAAGAGGGGGCAATCTGCTGCAACGCAGGACATTTTGACGTTGAGGTGGATGTGGCCTGCCTGCGTTCCATAGCCACGGAGAGCAAGGTGGCGCGAGCTAATATAGAAGGCTTCAAGGTAGATGGCAAATGGATCTATCTGCTTGGAGAGGGGCGTCTGGTGAATCTCGCCGCTGGAGACGGCCATCCCGCAGAGATTATGGATATGAGTTTCGCAATCCAGGCACTTTCGGCCGCATATATTGTCCGCAACAAGGGTATGCTCCCCTCCACAATGCTGGTGGTGCCGGAAGAAATAGACAAGTTCGTAGCCCGCAGAAAGCTGGCGGCCTGGGGTGTTACCATAGATACCCAGACAGAGAAGCAGAAGGCATATCTGGAGAGCTGATGCGTTACACACACATAGCATTTGACATTGACGGTACCCTGATCGACACTCAGGATACCTTTACATACTCCTTTTCCAAGACCATTCTGGAGTTGAAGGGTGAGGTTGTTCCCCCGGATGATTTGGTGCGTTACTTTGGCCTGCCCAGCAGTGTGGGCATAGATATGGTGGGCTTCACGGACCCGGAGAAGGCCCTGGAAGTGTGGGAGAAGTATTACCGGGAGATGGCGCCGGAAAAGAGCGTACCTTACCCGGGTGTTCACGAGGCGATAGAGAAAATAGTCGCTGCCGGCATCAAGATTGGGGTAATTACCTCCCGCAGCCGCGACGAGTTTGAATATGACCGCAACCTGAATCCCTGGCGGCCATGGCTCAAGACAGTGATATGTGCCGACGACACCGTGCTTCATAAGCCCGACGGCGAGCCGGCTCTGGCTTTTGCCGCCAAAGCCGGGGTGGATGTATCGCAGTGTCTATATATGGGCGACACCATAATGGATTCCCGCTGCGCTGCCAATGCCGGGATGGATTTTGCCCTGGCCACCTGGAACGGTGCGCCCACAGAAGGTATCCCGTCGGACTACCGCTTCTCCTCGGCAGAAGAGATGCTTAGAATAATATTATGAAAACCAATTGCAAATACGCTCTTCTCGTGCCCACGAGTATGGGCCTCAGGCTCTGTCCCGATGCCGGGCAGCCAGTAGCAGCTTCCGATTCTTTCCGCCTGCAGGCGACCAGTGCCGAGACCAACGTGGCCAGCATAGTATCTTATCTGGGTCTGCCGGTCAAGGTGCTCACGTCTTTTGTGGCGGGCAGTCCTTTTGCCGCCTTCATCAAGCAGTCGCTACGTTCGCGCGGGATGGACTTCGAGGGTCCCGATGTTCCACAGGGAGGCCCCTGGGGTTATCGCCACCAGATAAATGTGGCCGACAGCGGCTACGGCAGCCGCGGGCCTCGTGTATGGAACGACCGTGCCGGAGAGGTGGGGCGCACCCTGTCCTCCTCTGATTTTGACCTGGAGCGCATATTTGGCACAGAAGGGGTGCAGATAGTGCATCTCTCTGGCTTGGTGGCGGCGCTCAGCGAGCAGACAGGGCAGTTTTGCCTGGATATTGTCCGCTGCGCCAAAAGGCACGGCACGCTTGTGAGCTTTGATCTGAATCACCGCGCCTCCTTCTGGGAGGGCCGTGAGGCAGAACTACGCGCAATCTTTACGGAGATATGCTCACTGGCCGATATCCTGATAGGCAAC
>JAFSUF010000031.1 GCA_017445425.1 Bacteroidales bacterium
ATTGCGAAATGATAGTAACTTTGCCTTGATATGCGCTTTAGTGAGATATACGGGAATGACGCACTCAAGAGGCGTCTGGTGAAGATGGTCGATGAGAACCGCCTCTCCCACGCCGTGCTCTTCGTGGAGCAGGAGGGGATGGGTGCGGTGGCTTTCGCCGTCGCCCTCTCGCAATATCTCAATTGTAAAAACCGCAGTGACGGCGACAGTTGCGGCCAGTGTTCCAGCTGCATGCGCCACCAGAAACTCACCTATCCCGACCTCCACTTCTCTTTTCCGGTGAATACCTCTCCAAAACTCTCGGACCAGGAGCGGAAGCATCCCGTGAGCAACTTTTTCCTGCGCGAGTGGAACGAGCTGCTTATATCTAATCCCTATTTTGGCGTCCAGGAGCTCAACGATGCCCTGGGTATCGAGAACAAGGCAGGTGTTATAGGCGTGAGCGAGGCGCGCGAAATCAGCAGTACCCTCTCGCTGCAGCCCTGCGAGTCTGACTACAAGATAATGGTGATCTGGCAGGCGGATAAGATGAACGCCGAGGCGGCCAACAAGCTGCTCAAACTGCTTGAGGAACCTCCGGCAGGGACGCTGTTTTTGCTGGTGACCCAGAATGTGGAGAAGATGCTCCCCACAGTGCTCTCCCGCTGCCAGATTATCCGTCTGCAGCCGGAAGAGAGGGGGGATATGGCGAATCTGCTGGAAGATAAGTTCGGACTGGACACAGAAACTGCCATGAATGTCGCCACCCTGTCCGGTGGCAGCGTAGGGCGGGCCATCGCCGAGATGGAGAGCTCCGGCAGCGACTCTCAGAACATGTCGCTTCTGCAAAGCCTTATGGATGCTGCCCTGGCAAAGTCTCTCGCCGATGTGCTGGACATTGCCGATGCGTTGGCGGCGCTGGGAAAGGACAGGCAGCGCCAATGGTGCGTATACGCAGAAGGGTTTATCCGAAAAATGTTTGTGTCGGCAAAGGGGCTGCCTCAGATAGCCTTCGCCGACAGCGAAGAAAAAGAATATATTTCAATGCTGGTTCCCAGAGTCAAGGAGACGTTCTATGACCGCTCTGCCGCTGCTCTGGATGCTGCAATCCGACTGATAGAGAGCAATGTGTCGGCAAAACTGGTTTTCGCCGACCTGGGGAACCGCTTTTATCTATACATTTAGCTTACAATGGACTACGAGAATAGAAATCACGATTGCTCCCGCGGCTGCATAGTAGAACGTGACAGCACCGGCGTGCTGCAGGTGGGCTACAACAGCGGCTGCTGCAAGCTGGCCGATTTTGACTGGCTGGAGGGGATCGACGATGGCAAGTATAAGGATCTGTATGAGGTCCGCTTCAAGAATACCCGCAAGATTATTTTCCGTAACGAATCGGGGCAGATGCTCAAAGCCGGCGACCTTGTGATTTGCGAGGCGACCAACGGCCATGATTTGGGAATTGTGACCCTCTGCGGGGCCGTGGTGCTGCGGCAGTGTGCCCGCCGCCGGATCAATCCGGAGACCTATCAATTCAAGAAGATATACCGCAAGGCCAAGGCCCTGGATATCGAGCGCTGGCAGGAGGCAATAGCCCGCGAACACGCCACCATGATCCGTGCCCGCCAGCTGGCAGCCAGACTTGGTCTGGAGATGAAGATTGGGGACGTGGAGTTCCAGGGTGACGGCACAAAGGCCATCTTCTACTATATCGCAGACGAGCGTGTGGATTTCCGCCAGCTTATCAAGGACTTTGCAGAAGAGTTCCATATCCGCATAGAGATGAAACAGATTGGGGCGCGCCAGGAGGCTGGTCTCATCGGTGGTCTCGGAGTGTGCGGCAGGCCCCTCTGCTGCTCCAAGTTTATGGCCGATTTCAAGTCGATAACCACCCAGGCGGCACGTTGCCAGGATCTGGCTCTCAATCCGCAGAAGCTGGCAGGGCAGTGCAGCAAGCTCAAATGCTGCATCAACTACGAGGCATCCACATACATTGATGCCCGCAAGGCGCTGCCCGATGCCCGCGAACCGCTCGATTTCAAGGACGGACTTGCATATCTGGTTAAGACAGACGTGCTTATGGGCACTATGTGGTTCTCTTTCGACAAGAACAATATGGCCAATATGTTCCCGCTGAGCGCGGAGCAGGTGGTGCAGATAAAGGCTCTGAACCGCCGCGGAGCAAAGGGAGACCCGGTTATTGAGAAGTCGCGTAGCAGCGACGATACCCCCGATTTTGTCACAGGAGGTGAAGGCGACAACATTGCCCGCTTTGATTCTAACGGCAAGCGTCGCGGCAAGGACCGCGGCAAGGAGCGGGGCAAGGGCCGGGGCGGACACGGCAGTAACGACAAAAGCGCTGGCGAAAGCGAAGCCAAGGGGAGCAAGGCGGGTGGAGATAACGCTGCCGGCAGCAGCGACAATGGTGGCGTTAAAGTCAATAAGGGCGGCGGGCATAGCCACAACAATAACAACCGCAGGCGGAACAGGAACGACAAGAATGAAAGCAAGTCTTAATTTTTTGTCTGCTGTAGCATGCCTAATGATGGCTGTCTCCTGCGATAACCCGTACGAGCAGTTCTCGCTGGTGCAGGATACACAGCCAGAAGACCTTCGCATGGGCATAAGTTTCGACCTGCCTATGGAAGAGGGGATAACCTACTCAACTACGGTGGTATGCAGGCTGGATGCCTCCCGGCTTTTCAAAGAGACGGTGGATCTTACTTTTGAGGTAATATCTCCCAACCACGAGTCGTACAAAGAGACGGTTGCTTTCCCGGTGGTGAGCAATGTCCGCCAGAAAAGTGCGTTGGGGGAGGGGGCGCAAGTCCAGTTCAAGCGGCGCGGTGCATTTCTTGACAATCAGTGGGGATGGAGAAAGGGCATTGCGTGCGACACTGTTCCCGGACGCTGGAGGGTGCTTGTCTCCGCTAAGGATGAGGTTGACCAGAAGCGTATCACGGCTTTAGGTTTTTCATATAAAGGGGTGAGCGATGAGCAAGAATAAACTCTTCAAATTTGCAGAGAACGAGACCTTCTCCTGCCTGATCCAGCCGACGACGGAACAGATGCTCTCCGGCGGCCATCCGCTCAAGGGGAATTGGGGCCGTGACGTGTTTCACAATGATAATCCGATAGTGCTTGAACTGGGATGCGGCAAGGGGGAATACACCATCGCTCTGGCCCAGCGCAACCCTGATGTAAACTATATCGGGGTGGACATCAAGGGGGCGCGGCTCTGGAAAGGGGCCAAGTTCGCCACCCTGAACAAGATGCCCAACGTGGCTTTCCTGCGCACCCGCATCGATTTTATAAAATCGATATTCGCCCCTGACGAGGTTTCCGAAATCTGGATAACTTTCGCCGACCCGCAACCCAAGAGTGCCAACCGCAGGCTCACCTCGCCGGTGTTCCTGGACCGCTACCGGGCGTTCCTCAAGCCGGGCGGCATTGTCAACCTCAAGACAGACAGCCAGCTGTTGCACGAATATACCCTTGAGGTTGCCCGCGAACAGAATCTGGAGATTCTTGAGGCCGACAACGACATTTACGCCTCCGGCCGCGTCACCGAGGAGGACATCCTCAATGTCAAGACATATTACGAACATAAATTCCTTGCAGAGGGGTTGCCTATAACCTATATGGCTTTCCGTCTTCAATAAACAATAATGAGCAATATGAATACAAATAACCCTTTTGTTATTACCATCAGCCGTGAGGTTGGCTCCGGCGGCCATACTGTTGGCGCCATACTGGCAGAGAGACTCGACGCACGCTACTGCGATAAATTCTTGCTGGAAGCACTTGAGAAGAAATTCAATCTCAGCGCAGAAACAATAGAACACCTCAAGGCAGAGAAAAAAGGATGGCTTTCAGAATTAGTCTCAAAGGTATCTCCCATCCCCTCCATCGAGGCGCTGGGCTTCAACTCAAGATACAGCAAGGAGATAGGTTCCGCTGTCACCACCGACGATCTTTTCAAGGCGGAGGTCGAGATTCTCAAGGGTTTTGCCGCAGCGGGGTCGTGTGTCGTAGCAGGACGTTCCGGTTTCTTTGTTTTCAAGAATCATCCCAACAGCTTGAACGTATTCATCACCGCATCAATGCAGCATCGCGTCCAGAGGGTCATGTCAAAGCAGGGCATTTCAGAAGCAGAAGCAGCCGAGATAATCAACAAGCTGGACAGCGCCCGGGAGAATTATGTGAAGCGCTATGCCGGGGTGAGCCGCTATGACCTGCGCAACTACGACATCGTATTGAGCGCCGACGACCACAGCGAAGACACCCTTGCTGACATAGTCATGTCGTATATCAGCCGCTGATATAATTGATGATTTCAATAGATGACATCCTGGTCTCCGACGAGATTCTGACGGAATATTTTGCGTGCGATTATGCCGTGTGCAAAGGGGCGTGCTGTGTAATCGGGGAGAGCGGGGCGCCGCTGGAAAAGGGTGAGGAGGATGCTTTGGAGAGGGCCTGGCCGGCATTCAGCCATATAATGACAGATTGCGGACGCAGGTGTGTTGCCGCCAAAGGTCTCTTTGAGATTGATGGTGACGGAGACATGGTGACGCCGCTGATGGATATGTCTGGCGAGGAGCGCGCAGCCGCCGGCAACAAAACCCTCTGCGAGACCCCCGACAAGCCCTGCGCGTTCACATTTTTCGAGGATGGGAACTGCCTGTGCGCAGTGGAGAGGGCGCACGTCACCGGCAAGTGCGATTTTGTAAAGCCTATCTCCTGCCGCCTCTATCCTATTAGAGTGATAACTTTCTCCGACGGGAGCAAGGCGCTGAACCTGCATCGCTGGAATCTCTGCAAGTGCGCCTTTGAAAAGGGGCGGCGAGAAGGCATCAAGGTATATCAGTTCCTCAAAGGGCCCATCATTGCCGCATTCGGCGCCGATTTCTACGCCCAGCTCTCAGTTGCGGCTTCTCTTCTGGAAACCGTCAGCTTACAAGATTGATCATAGCTCCCGCACCATCGATTTGCGTGGCACCTACATCCTTGGTAATCTGTCGTTTATGATATGTCCCTTGCGTAAAAATGCGCAAGGGACAATGCGTAAAAGGCTGTGTGTCAGGCGTGAAGGTGCCACGGGAAATCAGGCATCTTCTGTCGCACCGATAGATTCCTGCTGGTTATCCACTACGGTCGCGTTCAGGATGGCGAGAGCCTGCCCGTAGTCTTCGTCGGCAACAACCAGCTGGATATCGAAATTGCTGCCGGCAAAATAGCCCGCGTAATTCATATTCTCGTTGAGGACGCTGCATTGGATACCCTCCGCCTCCAGCAGGGAGCGGTCCATCTGGGCCTCAACGTCGTTGGCGTAATACTTGACAGTTTTCATGCTATTCTTCGCTCTGGGGGTGGGACATTCTATAGTTGTAATACACGGCTCCCACAATGCGGAAGGTGTCGCGGCTGGGGCCGTCCACCAGCACCAGAGAGGGATCGCTTTCCTGACGGACAAAGGTGATGGTGTCTTCCCACATACGGGTAAGGCGGATTAACGCCCGGGTGCTGCGCCAGACCATTTTGTCGTCATCTTCGCTAACCAGCCTGTAGCCGGCCCCCTCCATCGTCTCCACCACGGAGCTGCGGTAATCTTTCCATTCACCATCCAGGTTCAGGCGTCCCTTGCGGTAGCCCAAGGCGGGGTAAAGCGCTGCAACCCCCAGGAAGATAAGGCAGATGGGGAGCATGGAGCCCTCTTTGAAAAGCGCCGGAATGTTGGACAGGCTCTGGTGTGAGACAACAGATACGATCACCAGGCAGAGGAAAAAAATAATTACGAAGTATATAAGGTATTTCAGCGAACGGATAAGGTATTTCATGTGACTAAATGGTTTGATTATTGCAAATTTAACTATTTTTGTATCAAATAACATAATACTTGAGCATATGGAAACGGCCGAGAAACTGAGAAAAATCATAATTGCCCTGGGTATGTTGGCGGCGATGCTGTTGATAGGCCTGGTGATTATCTGGATCAACAACAGCAAGATCGTGACCCAGCTTAAGGTAGAGAAGGCCGACCTCACCGAGCAGATGATAGCCCTCCGCAGCGACTATGATTCGCTGCAGACCAGCAGTACGATGCTCTCCGACTCGCTGGCGGTAGAGCGCGAGAAGGTTGACCAGATGATAGAGCGCCTGAAGAAGACAGAGGCCACCAACCGCGCCCAGATCAAGAAATATGAGAATGAGCTGGGTACGATGCGTGCCATAATGAAACATTACATAGTCCAGATAGACTCTCTCAACAACCTGAACAACACATTGCGCGAGGAGGCCACCAATGCCAAGAAGGAGGCTGAGACCAGCCGCAAGAAGTATGACGAGCTGCGCAATACCACCGACAACCTGGAGAAACAGGTTTCCAAGGGCAGCGTGGTCAAGGCCCGCGGTATCACCCTGGTCGGCATTAACGGCAGCGGCAGCGTTACCGACCGCAGCAGCCGGGTGGTCAAGCTGCGCACCGACCTCAGCCTGGTGGAGAACGCACTGGCCAAGAGCGGTTACCGCCGCATATATATCCGCGTAAAGGGTCCCGACGGCATCCTGATGACATCCGGTGACCAGAAGGTGTTTACCTCCGGAGGCGAACAGCTGGTTTGCAGCGCATCCCGCGAGGTCGATTACCAGGGGAGCGAGGTGGAGATGAGCATCTACTTCTCCGGAGACGGAAACTTTACAAAGGGTACCTATTCCGTTGACGTTTACAGTGCCGACGGCAAGTTGGGCAGCGCAGACCTTATCCTGAGATAGTTTTGGCCGGGATATATCTCCATATCCCGTTCTGTGCCTCTTTCTGCACTTACTGCGGATTCTACTCCGAGGTGTGCCCCCGGCCGGTTTCCCACACCCGTTATATAGAGGCCCTTGGCCGTGAAGCAGCTATGCGGTGCGGTTTTCTCGAGGGGCGCGGGGCGGTGAAAACCCTCTACTTTGGCGGCGGGACACCGTCACTGCTCTCCGCTGACGAGTTTCGCGCCATACGCGCCATACTTGATTCAGTTTTTGACCTGGGAGCGGTGGAAGAGTTCACCGTCGAGGTCAATCCGGAGGATGTGGTAACGTGCGGCGACCTGCTGCCTGCATTGAAACAGGTTGGCGTGAACCGCATCAGTATGGGGGTGCAGTCGTTTTGCGACCGGCATCTGAGGTGGATGAACCGCCGCCATAGCGCCGCCACGGCCATGGAGGCGTTCAAAAGGTTGCGCGAGGCTGGCTTTGACAACATATCCATCGACCTGATATTCGGCTTCGCCGCTCTGGAAGAGGGGGAGTGGCTCAACACTCTGCAAAGAGCCGTAGAACTCGCCCCGGAGCACATCTCCGCCTATCAGATGAGTATAGATCCGGAGAGCACCCTGGCAGAGCTGGCTGCCCGTGGTAAATATTCAGAGCCCGACGATGAAACTTGTGCGCGTCAGTACGCCATGCTGCAGGAAGAGCTGGACAAGGCGGGTTACGGGCAGTACGAGATATCCAACTTCTGCCGTCCCGGCCGTCATTCGCGCCACAACAGCGCATACTGGGACCGCACCGCATATCTGGGGCTGGGACCCGCCGCACACTCTTTTGACGGCAATGACCACCGGCAGTGGAACAACCCTTCGGTAGAAGGATACTGCTCTGCGCTGGAATCGGGCATCCTCCCGTCCAGCGGTAGCGAAACTCTCTCAGATCGCGACATCTACAACGAACGCATAATGCTAGGCCTGCGCACCGCCCGCGGCGTGGAGAAAGAACTGATTAGTGATCAGGGGATATTAGAAAAAGCGGGGGAGCGTTTCCGCATCCCCCGCGATAAATTCTTTATCTGTGACTCGATAATTGAGGACTACCTACATTAGATAATGCCGTTTGCTTTCAGGCAGGCAGCTATTGCAGTGACTGCAAAACCGCCCATAAGCAATGTGACATAGATGATGCCGATAACCTTGGTGCGCTTGAGCCACACTCCGTTGCTCCAGCCGATAGTCTGGAATGCGCTCCAGAAACCGTGGGTGAGGTGCATCCAGATGGCGAAGAACCATACCAGATAGAGGATGGTGATGCACCAGGAGCCGAATGTCTGGCTCAGCAGCATATTGGGGTCGGCAGCCTCGCCGCCGGTGATTTCTGCCAGCTGCATGTCTGCCCAGAAGTCGGTGAGGTGAGAGCAGAGACCGCAGAGTACGATGAGGCCCAGCCAGATCATATTGCGGGCAGACCAGGAATCGGTGGCAGCCTTGTTTGAAACCTCGTATCTCTTGACACCGCCGCGTGCCTTCAGGTTGCCAATCTCAAGAATGATTGCATATACGATATGGAAAATGAAGCCGGCTGCAAGCACCGGAGTCATAATTGTTACAATCGGAAGCGCCATGAAATCGCACACAACCTGGAAAGTCTCAGCGCTGAACACGCTGGTGAGGTTGAGCACCATGTGCATGGTCAGGAAGAGAATCATAAACAGACCGGTGACGCTCATAATGAGCTTTTTGCCGATAGATGAGGTGAAGAGTTTTGCCATAGTTATGATTATTGATTCTTTTTCTTATAAGTGGGTGCAAAGTTAACCCTAAAGTTGTAAATAACATAATCTTTGAATACTTTTGTTAGAATTTAATTGAAAAACCAAGCTATGAAATACAACAGGATTCTTCTCAAACTCAGTGGAGAAGCTCTTGCAGGAGCCTCCGGGAAGGGTTTGGACGAAGCAACGATAGCAACGTTCGCACGTCAGATAGCAGCAGTGGCAAAGAGTGGTGCCCAGGTGGCGATCGTGGTAGGTGGCGGAAATATTTTCCGCGGCCTGCAGGGTGCAGGGGCCGGTTTTGAGCGTGTGCGCGGCGACCAGATGGGTATGCTTGCCACCATTATCAATTCAATTGGCCTTTCTTTGTTCATCAAGGCAGAGGGGGTGCCTGCAGAGGTGTTCTCCAGCACTCGCGTAGAGCCGATGTGCAAATATTACGTTCGCGATGAGGCGGTCGAGGTCATGAAAAACGGCGGCGTGGCAATCATCGCCGGCGGCACCGGCAACCCCTTCTTCACTACCGACTCCGCAGCCGCCCTGCGTGCCTGCGAAATCGGCGCGGACGCGCTGCTCAAGGGTACAAAGGTAGATGGCGTGTACGACAGCGACCCCATGAAGAATCCCGCGGCAAAGAAATATCATACCCTCACCTTTGAAAAAGCTTTGGCAGACAATTTGAAAGTGATGGACGCCACCGCGTTTACCCTTTGCCGCGAGAACGACATCCCCATCGTGGTGTTCAAGATGGAGGATGAGGGTACGCTGGAAGGAATCGTGGCCGGCGAGGCTCTGGGTACGGTGGTCAGCAACGGATGAATTAATACTGCATATATGATTGACAAAGCCAACGAATTGCTCGAATTTGCCGAGCTGAAGATGGAGGATGCGGTGTCGCATCTCCAGGAAGAGCTTAAAACCTACCGGGCCGGCAAGGCCAACCCCGAGGTTTTTGCTTCTGTGATAGTTAATTACTACGGAGCTGCCACTCCGCTGCCCCAGATGTCCAACATTACCACTCCCGATGCCAAGACTATGCTTATCCAGCCTTGGGACAAGAGCATGATTCACACCATAGAGAAAGCTATTATGGACGCCAATCTGGGCTTTACCCCCCAGAACAACGGCGAGGTAATCCGCATCAATGTCCCCGCCCTCACAGAGGAGCGCCGTCGCGAACTGGTCAAGAAGGCCCGTACTGCCGGTGAAACTGCAAAGGTGAGCGTGCGCAACGCCCGTCGCGAGGCCATGGAGTCCCTTAAGAAATTGCTGAAAGAGGGATTGCCTGAGGATGTGGAGAAAGATGACGAGGAGAAGGTTCAGAAGTTCACAGACAAGTATGTGAAAAAAATCGACGAGGTTCTGGATGCCAAAGAGAAGGAGATTATGACTGTATAGGGTCCACCCATTCGATCTCTATCCCCCTTCTCTCCATACCGCGGAACCAGGTCATCTGGCGTTTCGCAAATTGATGAATAGCGGTCCTCAGGCCGCTTTTCATCTCTTCAAAGGTGAGCTCGCCAATCAGGTGGCGGGTTACAAACTTGTACTCCAGGCCGTAATAGATCAAGTCTTCCGGGGCGATGCCGCTCTCCAGAAGCCTTTTAACCTCGTCTATCATCCCTGAGGCAAGACGCTCGTCCAGGCGGCGGTCTATCCGCTCGCGCCTCTCGTCGCGAGTGACGTTGATGCCTATGAATTTTGTCTTCTTGGGGAGATAATCGTTCCGCTCCACCGGGTGGGAACTCTCCCAGATCGCAATTTCCAGAGCACGGATCAGCCGGCGGCGGGTGTCGTAGTCAGTATGGTTGTGGAGCGTCTTAAGGCTGGCCAGGCGAGCTATGAGGGTCTCATCGTCATACTTCTCAAGTTCTGCGCGCAGGGCTGGGTCGGCTGGTACGTCGGGCAGGGAATATCCGCAGCAGGCCGCCTCTATGTAAAGGCCGCTCCCTCCGCATATTATCGCTCTTTTGCCACGCTGGATAATGTCGCGATATGCCCGCTCAAAGTCGCGCTGATACTGGTAGATGTCGTATTTGGTACCGGCATCGACTATGTCAATCAAATGGTAAGGGACGTCGCCGTATTCGTCCAGGTCCTTTCCGGTGCCGATATCCATACCGCGGTAAACCTGCCGCGAGTCGGCAGAGAGTATCTCGGCCCCCATCCTGCGGGCCAGGTCAACCGCGTAGCGTGTCTTTCCGGAGGCGGTAGGCCCCAGTACGCAGACGATATCGTATTCCTCGAACATACTGCGAAGGTACGTTTTTTATGCTATATTTGCAGACATATGCCAAAGGCAAAGAGTACCATAGTTATAAAGAACCGCCGGGCTTCCTTTGATTACGAGTTCATTGAGAAGTTCACGGCCGGCATCGTGCTCTCCGGCACCGAGATCAAATCTATCCGGGCCGGGAAGGCCTCCCTGGTGGATGCTTATTGCTATTTTGTTGGCGGTGAGCTGTATGTCCGCAATATGAACGTGGCAGAGTACTGGTGGGGGAGCTACAACCGGCACGATCCGATGCGTGACCGCAAACTGCTGCTCACCCGGCGGGAACTGCGCCGCCTGCAGCGCTCCACGCGGGAGAAGGGGATGACCATAGTCGCCGTGAAGATATTTATTAGCGACAGGGGTTTCGCAAAGCTCGAAATTGCCCTTGCCCGGGGCAAACGGGAGTTTGACAAGCGGGAGTCCATAAAAGAGAAAGACCTGAGAAGAGAAATGGAGAGGAAATAATCCTCTCTTTTTCTTTATAGGGAGGTATTATTCCACGAAAAATACTTAATTTTGACAGATATTGAAGCAAAACAGACCGAAATATCACATAACAGATTTAATATCAGTTCAATAACAATAAAAGACATGACAAGCAGAAGACAATTCCTCAAGGGAACGGCGGCTGTGGCTGCGTTCACCATCTTGCCGCGCCACGTGCTCGGCGGTAAAGGTTACATTGCTCCCAGCGACCAGCTCACAAAGGGTATCATCGGTTTCGGCGGTATCGGCCGCGGCCATCACTTCCACATGCCCGACCGTCTGGTTGCAGTTTGCGACGTTGACCAGACCCGCCTGGACAGGGGCGAGAAAATGGCTAAAGAGGCCGGATTCGGTCAGGTAGCCTGCTACCACAACTTCATGGATCTGATCAACGACCCCAACGTGGATATCGTGCACGTCTGCACCCCGCCTCACTGGCATGCAATAATGTCCATCGAGGCAGCCAAGGCCGGCAAGGACGTATGGTGCGAAAAGCCTATGACCCGTACCATCGGCGAGGGCAAGAGGGTTGTAGAGGCGATGAAGCGGTACAACACCATTTTCCGTCTGAACACCTGGTTCCGTTTCGAGGATACCTTCTACGGTCTCGGCACTGAAGTCGCTCCCCTCAAGAAACTCGTTCAGAGCGGTCTGCTGGGATGGCCCCTCAAGGTGACCGTTTCCAAGCACACCGGTTTTGACTGGAAGTTCTTCTGGGTAGGCAAGGAGCATCTGGACCCCCAGCCCATCCCCAGCTATTTCGACTACGACCTCTGGCTGGGTCCCGCACCCTACAAGCCGTATAACGAGCACCGCTGCCACGACACCTTCCGCGGCTACTGGGACTACGATGCCGGCGGACTGGGAGATATGGGACAGCACTATCTCGACCCCGTCCAGTATCTGCTGGGCAAGGACGACGAGAGTCCCGTAAAGGTTGAGATTGACGCTCCCCAGCAGCACTACGACGCTGCCGGTACCTGGCGCGAGATTAAATACACCTATGCCGACGGTTGCCAGATCGTCCTCTGGGGCGAAGACTTCGGCGACCCCAAGACCCCGTATATCCAGGGCCCCAACGGCAACGTTTACAACAACTTCGTATGCGACATCCCGGGCTGGAAGGATAAACTTGCAGATTTCCCCGATCCGCTGCCTCAGGAAACCGACTTCCTGGAGTGCGTACGTACCCGCAAGAAATTCGCCCTCAACGAGATCAACGGCCACCGCAGCTGCACCCTGGTCAACATCGGCGCAGTGGCACTGCAGCTTGGCCGCACCCTCTACTTCGACTCCGAAAAGCAGGAATTCATCAATGACGATGCCGCCAACCGTCTGGTTTACCAGCCTATGCGCGCGCCTTGGAAACTGTAGAAGCTTTTTTGCAATAATCCGTGAACCATTACAAAACAGCTTCTGATAGAATAGATACAATTATGAAAAAGATATTAGCTAATAGCATTTTATGTGTTGTGCTGTTGTTCATGTCGGTGAACGTTTTTGCACAGCCCAACCAGCGTAAAGCCAGCACCGTAGTGGGTGACGCCCTGGCAAAGTTCCCCGCTAAGGATATGAAGCTCTATAACGAGCTTGCCACCGAGCTCATCGGCACCGGAAAAGAGGGTATGGACCTGCTCTACAGTATGCTGGAGAAGCAGGACGACTCTATGGTGCCCGTCGAGTTTGCCCTGAGCGCCATCACCACCAAGGCTACCGAGATGGGCGGCGAAACCCTCGAGAATGTGAAAGAGGCATTCAAGGGTTATGCAGACAAGACAAAGGACGAGACCATCAAGCAACTCTTTGTCCGCCAGCTCCTCTTCCTTGGCGACAACTATGAAGGCAAGAACGTCACCACCTCTTCTGAACTGGATCCCGGCACAACCCCGGCACCCAAGATCAAGGATATCGTGAACAGCGTCAAGAAGGGTGTGGACAATGTAGCCCTCTTTGACATGCTCAACAAGGTGAACAATCTTGACGAGGCTAAAACCGCTATAGTTGAGGCCCTCCCCAAAGTAAAGAGCCTCGACAACAAGGCCGACCTCATCTGGTGGCTGGGCGAGCAGAAAGACAAGTCGCTTGCCAAGACCTTCAAGTCATATCTTTCAGATTCTGACGCCCGCATCCGCAAGGAGGCTGCCTGGGCTCTCACCAAATCTGGTTGCGACTGCGCTCTCCCCACTATGGCCAAGATGCTCACCAGCAGCAATGCAGACGACGTGGCACTTGCCGAGTCCTGCCTGCGCTGTATCCCCGGCCGGGTGGCAGATGTCGTGGCTCCTTATTTTGACAAGGCGGGCGATGCCGGCAAGCAGGCTATCCTGAACCTCATCAGCCAGCGCGAGGCGCTCAACTACAAATCCCTGGTTCTCGGCAGCCTGTTTGACGACAGCAAGCAGGTGGGCGATGCGGCATTCTCTGCCCTTGCATCAGTTTCTGAGGGCGAAGATCTGCTGACCCTCTACTCCCTGCTGGAGAGCAGCGGCGAGGCTAACCGCGCAAAGATACAGGACGCTATCCTGGCGGCTTTGGAGGGAAGGAGCGATGCAGAGAAGTACGAGGTTCTTTCCAACCGCAACAATATCGTTACCCCTCAGAGCAAGGCGGCTTACTGGCCGATGATCATCAAGGTGGCATCTATGCCGCAGATTATCGACATCCTGAGTAAGAACACCTCCGACAAGGATCTTACTGAGAAGGCCATTGCCTCTTATATGGAAAAGGTCGAGGCAGCAGAGGAACCGGGTGCACAGCGGCTGCTCCGCTACCGCGCAGTTATGGACTATGCCTCCACCGACGCCCAGAAGAACGCCATTCTGGAGCGCATCGGCGAGACCGGCGCATTCCAGGGTATAATGTACGCGGCTAAATTCCTGGACAACAAGGCCACTGAAGTAGAGGCTGCCAGCGCAATCCGCAACATTGCAACCCGCAACCCCAGTTTCTTCGGCCCCGAAATCGTGGCTCTGATGAACCGCATCAAGAGCGTCGACACCGGCCGTGACTATCCATACGATCTGCAGCGCATTGAGAATTACCTCGCTGCAGTTCCCGCCGACGACCCCGGTTATGTATCGATGTTCAACGGCAAGGACCTTACCGGCTGGCAGGGCATGATCCCCACCAACGAAAATGGCGAGGGTGACCCGTTCCTCCGTTACAAGCTCAATGCAAAGCAGCTCGCTGCTGCCCAGGCCAAGGCCGACAAGGTGATGGCTGAGAACTGGGTGGTTGCAAACGGCAACATCGAGTTCGTCGGTCACGCATATGACAACCTCTGCACCACCAAGAAATACAAAGACTTTGAGATGTATCTCGACTGGAAGATTTACCCCGGTCAGAAAGAGGGTGATGCAGGTATCTATCTGCGTTCCTGCCCTCAGGTACAGATCTGGGACACCGCCCGCGTATGGGTTGGCGCACAGGTCGGCAGTGGCGGACTCTATAACAACCAGAAGACAGAGCGCATCCCCCTGGTAATCGCAGACAACGCGGTTGGCGAGTGGAACAGCTTCTATATCAAGATGCAGGGCGAGCGCGTCACCGTTTATCTCAACGGTCAGCTGGTAGTGGACAACATCGTTCTCGAGAACTACTGGAACCGTGACCTCCCTATCCCCGCAGAGGAATTCATCGAGTTGCAGGCTCACGGCAGCCGCATCGCCTACCGCGACCTTTACATCCACGAGCTTCCGAGCGTAGAGCCCACAAAACTCACCCCGGAAGAGGAGGCAGAGGGTTTTGAAATGCTGTTTGACGGCACCAGCCTCCACAAGTGGCACGGCAACAAGGTTGATTATAACGTGAAAGACGGTGTCATTGCCGTTGAGAGCCGCAGCCGCGGTGGCAACTGGGTCGGCGACCTCTATACCAATGAGGAGTATGCCGATTTCATCTATCGTTTTGAGTTCAAACTCACCCCCGGCGCCAACAACGGCGTGGGCGTCCGCTCTCCCGGCGTGGGCGACTCTGCATATGAGGGTTACGAGGTTCAGATTCTGGATCACTATAACGATATCTACAAGGGCTGGCTGGCACCTTATCAGTACCACGGCTCGCTCTACGGTATTATCCCCGCCAAGAACCGCGACGCTCTCAACCCTGTGGGCGAGTGGAACAGCGAGGAGATTTATATGAAAGGGAGCTACATCCGCGTGACCGTCAACGGCCAGGTTGTTACCGAGGGTGACATAGTGGAAGCCAGCAAGAACGGCACTATCGACGGCAACGAACACCCGGGCCTTCAGCGTAAGAGCGGCTACATCGGTTTCCTGGGACACGGAGACCGCCTGTGGATCCGCAACGTCCGCGTCAAGAGACTTTAAACAACAATTAACTAATATTTTATAAACATTTACCGAGTATGAGTAAAAACATGTCAAGAAGGTCATTCCTTCAAACAAGCGCAATGGCTGCAGGTGCTGCCGCCATCGCTTCTACTCCGTTCTGGTCAACTTCTGCTGCTGCAGCGCCCAAGAAGGCAAAGAAAGCTGCGGCAACTGACAGGCTCAACATCGTAGGTGTAGGTATCGGCGGCCGTGGTGCAGCTGACATCAACGGTATGGAGTCCCAGAACATCGTCGCTTTGTGCGACTGCGACTGGAACTATGCTGCCAACGAGATGGCACGCTTCCCCAACGCAAAGAAGTACAAAGATTACCGCAAGATGTTCGACGAGATTGGCAACGAGTTTGACGCAGTAGTAGTAGGTACTGCAGACCACACTCATGCCTGCATCGCTGCCCAGGCACTTGCAATGGGCAAGCATGTATATTGCGAGAAACCTCTGACCCACACAGTTTACGAGACCCGTCTGCTCACCAAACTGGCTGCAGCCAACGGTCTTGCAACCCAGATGGGTAACCAGGGTGCATCTCTCAACTCAACCCGTCAGGTGATCGAGGCTATCCAGAGCGGTCTCATCGGTGAGGTACGCAAGGTTGACGCTTTCACCGACCGTCCTATCTGGCCCCAGGGTCTGGAGACTCCTGCAGGCGTGGATCCCATCCCCGACACTCTCGACTGGGATCTGTTCATCGGCCCCGCCAAGTATCGTCCCTTCAACTCCATCTATCACCCTTGGAACTGGCGTGGCTGGTGGGATTTCGGTACCGGTGCACTCGGAGATATGGCTTGCCACATCCTCCAGCCGGTAGTTGACGCCCTCAAGCTCGGCAGCCCCGTTGCATGCCAGGGTAGCTCTACCAACCTGATGATTGACTGCGCACCTAACGCACAGATAGTTAAGTTCCGCTTCCCCGCTCGTGACAATATGCCCAAGGTGGCTATGCCCGAGGTTGAGGTTACCTGGTACGACGGCGGCCTGAAGCCTGACTTCCCTGCAGGCTGGCCTATCGGCAGGAATATGAACCAGAGCGGCGGTGCAGCTATTTTCTATGGAACCAAGGATGTCCTGGTATGCGGCTGCTACGGTGTAAACCCCTGGCTGCTCTCCGGCAAACCCATCCCCGCAGCAAGCACTACCCGCGAGGTAGAGAATCAGGATCACCATATGGACTTCGTCCGCGCTTGCAAAGAGTCCAAGGAGAACCGCGTACCTTGCAAGTCTGACTTCCAGTTTGCAGGTCCTCTGAACGAGATGGTTGTAATGGGTGTTCTCGCAGTTCGTCTGCAGGGCCTCAACCGTGAGCTCGCCTGGGACGGCAAGAATATGAAGTTCACCAACATCAACCCCGACGAGACTATCCAGTTCAAGGTTAAGGATGGCTTCAGCGTACACGACGGTCACCCGACTTTCGAGGACAAATACACCGATCCTATCAATGCACAGGCTTTCGCAGCAGAGCTTATCAAGCATACCTACCGCGAGGGTTACGCACTGCCTAATATGCCCGACTAAACCATAACAATCTTATAAATTATGAAGAAAATATTTGCATTGGCAGTTATCTGCCTCACAGTGCTTTCCATCAGTGGTTGCAAAGGTAAAAACCAGAAGAAAGCAGCTGATGCACCTGCAGACGATGCGGTAGCAATCTTCGACGGCAAGACTTTTGACGGCTGGCGCGGTTATAACACCGACCACGTTCCCGGTGCCTGGACCATCGAGGACGGTTGCATAAAGATCAACGGCAGCGGCCGCGGCGAGGCTGGCGCAGTTGACGGCGGTGACATCATCTATACCACCAAGTTCAAAAACTTTGAGTTCACCTTTGAGTGGAAGGTTTCCGAGGGTGCAAACTCCGGCGTCTTCTACCTCGCACAGGAGGTTCCCGGTCTCTCTATCTTCCAGACCTGCCCCGAATACCAGATCCTTGACAACGAGCGTCACCCCGACGCTAAGCTTGGTCGCGACGGCAACCGCCAGAGCGCTTCGCTGTATGACATCATCCCTGCAAATCCGCAGAACGCTAAACCTGCAGGTGAGTGGAATACCGCCAAGATTATGGTTTACGAAGGTACTGTTGTTCACTACCAGAACGGCGAGCCTGTAGTTGAATATCACCTCTGGACCCCGAAGTGGGAGGAGCAGATCAACAACAGCAAGTTCTCCGAGGCTAACATGCCTGAGTCTTATCAGTACGTCCTCAACGTAGGTGGCGAGAACCACGAGGGTTACATCGGTCTCCAGGACCATGGTGACACCGTTTGGTATCGCAACCTGAAGGTTAAGGAGCTCTAATCTCTGACATAGTTGCCATGAAAAGGCTTTTCACGGCAATCGTTCTGACGCTCTCGCTCTTTGCGGCTTCCGGCTGCAAAGAGAAGAGCGCCAACGATTTTATAGGCCTTCAGATGTATTCTGTAAGGTCGTATCTCGATCCACTGGACGAGGGGCTGGCCAAGATTTCTGAGGCCGGCTACTCTTTTGTGGAGATGGCTAATTACAATGACGAGTCGGGGCTCTTCTACGGCCGCACGCCTGGGGAGTTCAAGACTCTCTGCGAGGCGAACGGCCTGCAGGTGCTCTGCTCCCATACCAACGGTCCCAATCCCGACCGTACGCCTATGGAAGATTGCGTCGCCTGGTGGCGCCGTGCAATCGGACACCACGCCGCAGCCGGCTGCATCGCCATAGTGGCTCCCGCGATGGCCTGCGATTCTCTCCAGACCCTGGCCCGTTACTGCGAACTCTACAATAAGGTAGGTGAAATGTGCAATGAGCAGGGGCTCAAGTTTGGCTATCATAACCACGACAACGAATTCAGATTCAAGTACACTCAGGAGGACGGCAGCGAGATCAGCTGGTACGACTATCTGCTGGCCAACACCGATCCCGACAAGGTTTTCTTTGAACTGGACCTCTACTGGGCAACCGTGGGCGGTGCCGATATCGTGGAACTGTTCAAGGCCAACCCCGGCCGCTTCTATATGTGGCACGTCAAGGATGTGTTGGAGGTCGGCGACCCCGCAACCACTATTGTGGATTTCCCCGAAATCTACAAGTATGCATCCCTTGCCGGAATGCAGTATCAGGTCGTGGAGCAGGAAGACTTCACAGAAGGACTCGATCCCTTCGAGAGCGTAAAACGCTCCTGCGACTACGTCAAGACCATGCGGCCCGAGTAGCATTGTCCCATACCCCGAGCGAAGTCGAGGGTGTCTCAAAAACCGGTTTCTCCCCCGAGAAACCGGTTTTTCTGTGCATGCTGCAATAAATTGACATAATGGCCTCACATGGCCACCTCATGGCTGAACCATCAACTTTTAAAGATTTGCGACTACGGTTTTTATGATTTGCAACCGGGTGGAGCTGGGCGGTGGATTAAATTTGTTGTATACCGACAATCAATCCTGTAAATCATATGAAGAAGACCCTGATGCTGACAATGACGATGCTGCTGTGCATCGTTGCGATTTCCTCTTGTGATAATAAACCTGAACCGGCACCCAGACCGGAAATAAATATTGCCGGTCCATCCAGCATAGAGTTCTCCGGTGGTGCCACGGACGGAACGGTGACTTTCACCAGCAGCGAAGACTGGACCGCTACCCCATCGGAAGATTGGGTGCATGTGAGTCAGACAAGCGGTAAAGGGTCAAGCTCGGAGGTGCAGTTGACCATCACCTGCGATCCCAACCCCAACGAGGAACCCCGGACCACCACCGTTACCATAAAGTCGGGCAACGTGACCAAGACAATTACTATTACCCAGCCTGGCAAGACGCCGGAAAAGGTGATTGAGGTCCAGCGTATTGACTTCGAACAGCGGGAATATACGATATCCGTAGGGAGCTCACTGCAGCTTGTGGTAATCTTCACTCCGGAGGATGCTACCGACAAAAGCCTTATATGGCAGTCGTTTCGTGGGGTGGCTTCGGTTAGCGAAGATGGCGTAGTAAAGGGTCTTACCCCCGGTTATGAGGTAATCCGGGCTTACGCTGCCGATGGGAAAATAGGTACGGAATGCATAATCAACGTCACCAGTGACGTCCTGGGCAGCCACCAGGGCGTCGTCACGGACGATATGTACGGCGGCAGTGGCAAGGGCGGCGATGACGTCAGTGGTGGATCAGGGGCCTCCCTCGGCAATGAAGAATCCAACAAGAACGGTTTCCAGTATCAATATGCAAACCATACCGTCAACGTCACAGAGGCATTGCAGAGCCAAATGCAGAGCGTCAGCAAAAGCGGATTTGCGCTCCCCGCTGACCCTCAGGGCAACTCCGCCATCAGCAACGGTGACGTGTTCGTATTCCCTGACAGCGAGAAGTTCCCTGGCGGCCGCGCAATGAAGGTCACCGGCGTAAGGGCAGAAGGGGACGGCTACTACTATAACACGACACTGGCAACAATCGATGAGATATTCGAGACTCTGCATATAGAGCAGAACGGGATGTCTATAGGCGACCATATAGAGAAGGTGCTGGACGAGAGCGGCAAGGAGGTAGACTATGTGAAGACCAAGGCGGGCTTCAGCATCTCCATCCCAGAGATATTCGGCGGCCTGAATGGCCTCTCGATAGGCTTTGGCGATAATGTCCAAATCAGCCCGTCGGCAGAGGTCAGCTTCAATTTGGATTTGGCAGCAGATGTGGTGGACTGTAAGCTCACTTATGCCAAAGCCAAGGTCAACACCTCGGCGCGCCTGTCGGCAGACGTGGCCATCAAGAACGGCGCGGAGAAGAAATGGGAGAGCCAGCGCTTCAAGGTGATAATGGGCGCAATCCCTATCGGCCCGGTTATAATCACTCCGGAGATATATGTGTCATTTGTGCTCAAGCTCAGCGGAGAGGTGAACCTGACCTTCTCTGTGAACTATCAGAAGGCATACTACGCATATACTTTTTACGATGGCGCGGGCGGCGTGCACTGCAAGGCTGGCGAGGCTGAGATTCCCGACAAGAAGGACCCGTTTGCAGTGACGGGCAACATCTCCGGCGGTGTGGAGTTCGGCCCCAATCTCGGACTAAGTATAAGCTTATATGGCGGAGCGCTTGGCCTAAGCGTTCATTTTGACCCACACCTGGCATACTCATTCACCGGCAGCCTGCCGTTCACGATGGAGACGCTGGCAAACATAGGCCGCACGGCCAACTGGCTCTCCAACGCCTTTACCGAGCCGTCGTGCTCCTTTGCATTCGGGGGTTCCGCAGACCTGGCCTACGCCTGGCACAAGGAGTTTGAACTCCCGGACAACATAGGCTTGAGCTACTCGTTTGGCAAGACATACCTGATGCCCAAGCTGGGCGAGAACCTGGACATCAAGACCAGCTCCGGCAATATGGCGATGGTGACCACTACCATCAAGAACAAGGCGTGGTTCGACGACAATATGTACGTGATTGTGCACAAGAACGGCCACGCGGGTGGCGAAGTATTCGCGAAATGCCCGTTCGAGATTCCGATGAAGCCCGCGGCAGAGGATGAAGAGGTCAACTGTACGGCGTTTGTACGTGGCCTGGATCCGAAAGAGCGCTATTATGTGGAGGGGCCGTTTATGACAATCGGAGCCTTTGGCTATACTGCCGATTTGGAGATGTCACCCGCACCAGTCCACGCAGACCGCATCATCGAGTACTTTGACCCTAGGATAAAAAATGCCGTGAAAGGTATCCTTGGTGATATCTATGCCGGCCGCGATGGTGACTGGCAAGACTGCAACTGGGACAAGGACTATGACAACATACGCAATTACAAGAATGTGACCGCTTATTATGATTCTGAAGGCATTTGCACCGTAGACATTAAGTTGCCCAAGGATTGGAAGTCAAAGAATATCATTGTCTCCGATCACAGCGCCGGTGTGGAGGGTATGATGCGGTGGAATCTCAATTCGTCAAATGAGCCTCCTTATTACAAGGTTAAGAAACTGGAGATTGAAGACAAATCATTGGAAGTTATAAGCTCGATAATCGCGACAGACAAGGTGACGATTCACTCTCCACGTTTAAAGTATTATAGTGTTTTGGGCGACTATGATCCCAATACGCAGATAACAGATTATTCGGCTTACAATTGCCCTGACATAGATTTGAGCGGAACTGATATATACGAGTTCAAGTGGAATGCAGTCCAACTGGGAAACATTAAACTCAATGATTGTCCGCGGCTGAAAGAGATCCATCACACGGGTTCCTATATTAATTTCAGGGAGCTGGATAAAGAGCAGGCGGAATTCATAGACATAGCCTCTATCCCCGAAACCCTGCCCAAATCTCTCTCATTAGATAACTGCCCGGCATTGGAGTCAATCACTTTTACGAACTGCCGTCTGGATGGTTTTGACAAACTGATGGCCAATGTATTTGTAAACGAGCTTGAAATAGGCGCAGGAGTGGCCTATGACCTGAAGATTCCGGATTGTTGCAAGTATTTGTCCATCCGTACAGAGAATTCAATTTTCTCCAACCTGACCATCTCCGGCTGTAACAGGTTGAGCGCAATTAAGCGTGGGCTGGAGTCGCGCCTGATAATTCGTAATATTACGTTGGTGAACTGCCCTCTACTCGGGGGGATTTACTTGAATAATCCATCGATATCAGGGATCAATGATTCCGAAGATTTGTTTATAGCGTGTGAGGATAAGATGATAGTACGCAATTGCCCGGCTCTTAAAGTTTTATATCTTCATACCTACAATCCCGAGGCACAGGTCACTGTGGCTGATATGGAGAAATTGGAGGTTCTTGATGTACGGAGTGAATCGACTGCAGAATTCAATTTTGCAAACATACCGGCTTTGAAAAGTGTCCTTCTGAGTGGCAATTATATTGGAGGCCTTCTTTCGGATTTTCTGCAACAGGCCAAAAAGCAAGGTAAGGCAACGTTCCCATACAAGTACGTTTATGAATATAACGGTAATGTTTGGGTGTCGACCATCACTAACGACTATGGCTTCTGGTTCCCTGGTGAACCCGGCCAGCACTACCACTTTGACCCCAAGAATCCGAACAAGTAACGGGCAAATGCGCGTATATTTGTTATCCATGAAGACCTGGCTAATCCCTATGATATGCCTGCTGGCCGCAGCCTGCGCTGGCAAGGGTGAGGTACAGGTCTTGGAGCATGACGGCGTCCGCTATCAGTCGCTGGCGGTGGAGCGGTTGCCAGACCTCCCAAAACCACTAACCGGGCACGTAGTGCTACCGCTGGGCGATGGTTTCATGGTGGCGGGCGGACATACTACCGGCTTTGTTCCGGTGCAGGAGGCTTACATCTGGCGTGCCGGTGCCTGGACTACCGCCCCGATGCTCTACCCACACGACACCCCAGTCGCGCTTACAATGAAGGACGGCCGGATAGTTATTGGCGGCGGGTATTCAGAGAGTTTTGGAATAGGGCAGACATGGGGTGTGGAGAGTTACGACCCCGCCACCGGCAAATTCTCACCGGAGCCGATAATGAACTTCAAACGGGCGCACGCTACTGCGGTGGAACTTTCGGGCGGCAAACTAATTATCAGCGGAAACTGGTATGCGGCAGATGCAACGGAACGATATGTATTTGACGATTACGACCGGCTATCGCGGCCATTGGCAGACACACTCTCATATCCGTATGTGCTTCGCTGCGATGTGGACAATGCCCTGATTTTCGGCAGCCGCGACGGCAGGTGTCTGCTGAGAGACTGCAGCATCGTAAGGAGATGGGATGGGGATTCAATAAAGGTCCCGCTACTGAAGCATTGGCAGCCGTATACTACTATCAACTACGGCCCAGTTGCCGATGAGGGGTTCATCGGCGATATGTCCACCGGCCATTTTATCTATCTGCTGCACGCAAAGGACAGCCTTGACCAGCACTCTGCAATACTAAAGGTGAGTGGGGAGACGTTCTCTATGCTGGAAACTTCAGTTCCGATTCCCTCCGAAGGCCCCTGGGGTAGGATTGGTTATTATGGATACCTGCAGGCAGACCGGCAAACCCAAACTGCATGGCTGCTGGGGATAGATGTCGCCAAGAGGGTTTACCTTGTTTCCGTGGACTATGGCGCAGCCCAAGGCGGGAAGCCGGCCCCCGCTTGCAATGTATTTCACTGAGCCCTTGGAAGATGTCGGGCAGTTCCCGACAAGCCGTTTGCTGCCAGACGGACGTATGGTGATAGCAGGCGGGATAAGCGACTCAAACTATGAGCCGCACGCGGCAACGTATATATTCTCTGTCAATCCTGTCCCCCGCCGCAGTGCCATTCTGCCAGTTTTGGCGGGAATCATCATAATAGGTGCTTGTGCGGCGCTGATTACAATCAGGCGCAGGCGCCGCAGGGTATTGGAAGAGCCTCCTGCTGCAGAACGGCTCACAATGGCGCAGCGGATAGAATCATTGATGCGCGACAGGCAGCTTTTCAAGCGGGCCGATCTCCGTCTGGCCGATGTTGCCAGGGAGCTGAATACCAACACTACCTATGTCTCTGCATGCGTCAATTCTGAGACGGGATTGTCTTTCCCCGATTATGTGGCCACGTTCCGTGTCCGCTACGCACAGAGACTTATGTGCGACTATCCGGATAAGCCACTGCCCGATGTTGCGGCCGAGTCAGGATTTGCAAACGAGAAATCTTTCTACCGTACCTTCAAGGCGCACACAGGAAAAACCCCCGGCGCATGGAGAACCTCACACGCCGGGGGAATATCTGATAAATAGTTAATCTTAGCTGCTTCTAGCCCTGGATTGCTGCGATGCCGGGGAGGACTTTGCCTTCCAGATATTCGAGCATTGCGCCGCCGCCGGTGGAAACGTAGCTGACCTTGTCGGCATAGCCCATCTGGGTAACTGCTGCAACGCTGTCGCCGCCGCCTACCAGGGTGAAGGCACCCTTATCGGTAGCCTCTTTCAGGGTCTGGGCGATTGCGTTGGTGCCCTTTGCAAAGTTGGGCATTTCAAATACTCCCACGGGACCGTTCCAGAGGATGGTCTTGGAGGCGAGGATAACTTCGCGGAATTTTGCAACTGCCTCGGGAGCTGCATCTACACCCTCGTAATCATCGGGAATGTTGTTAGAGGGGCAGATGATGGTGTTGGCATCGTTGCTGAAATCGTCAGCAGCCACTACTGTGTCAGAGAGGTATACCTTTACCCCTTTCTTCTTTGCCTCGGAGAGGACGTTGAGTGCTACGTCCTGCTGGTCATCTTCACAGAGGGATTTGCCGACCTTGCCGCCGAGAGCCTTCTTGAAGGTGTAAACCATACCGCCGCCGATAACCAGGTTGTCTACCAGGTCAAGCAGGTGGGAGATGATGCCTATCTTGGAAGATACCTTGCTGCCACCGATGATTGCGGTGAGAGGGCGCTGGGGTGATTCCAGAACGGTGTTGATGGCTTTGATCTCGCCTTCCATCACATAGCCGAACATCTTGTCGTTAGGGAAGTATTCGGCGATAAGGGCTGTGGAAGCGTGTGCGCGGTGTGCCGTGCCGAATGCATCGTTGATATAGCAGTCTGCGTAAGAAGCGAGCTTCTTCACAAACTCTTTCTGGCTGGCCTTTACGGCAGCCTTTGCAGCTTTCTTCTCTTCATCGGAAGCGTCTGCGGCGAGACCTCTGGGCTTACCCTCTTCCTCTGCATAGAAGCGTAGGTTCTCGAGCAGCAGCACGTCGCCCGGCTTGAGGGCTGCGGCCTGTGCATCGGCCTTCATACAATCATCTGCAAACTGGACTTTAGCACCGAGTTTTGCCTCTACTGCTCCAATGATGTGCTTGAGGGAGTATTTGGCTTCAACACCCTTGGGACGGCCCAGATGGGACATGATAATCAGGGCGCCACCCTTCTCAAGGACCTTCTTGAGGGTAGGGATAGCCGCACGGATGCGGGTGTCGTCGGTGATTTCGAATTTGTCGTTCAAAGGAACGTTGAAGTCAACTCTCACGATGGCTTTTTTGCCGGAGAAGTCGTAGTTTGAAATGTTTTGCATGATATGTTTGGTTAATAATTTCTGACCAAAGGGGATGGACCGCAAAAGTAATAAATATTTCTGTTTATCCTACAATCTCACCCGGGTGAACACGCTAAGAGGCAGTATCTTGCCAAATCGGTCGGTCAAAACCAGCTCGCCGCTCTCCACGTCCGCCCCTTTGCCCGGATTGAGGGCGCTGCGCACGGCAGTCTCCGACAGTAGGGAGGAGTAGCCGTTGGCGTACAGGTTCAGTATCAGGAAGCTATCTTTGGGGGCAAGGATATCTTCCACTACGCAGAGCATCTCGTATAGGCAGTCCTCCAGTTTCCACTTCTCGCCGTCGGGGCCGTGGCCGTAGGCGGGGGGATCCAACATTATCCCCTGGTATTTATTGCCGCGGCGCGCCTCGCGACGGACAAACTTGAGGGCATCTTCCACTACCCAGCGGATGGAATCCATACGGCTGAGTTCCATGTTCTGCCGGGCCCAGGTGACAACCTGCTTCACGGAGTCCAGGTGAGTGACATCCGCCCCCGCCTTGCGGGCGGCCAGCGATGCGCCGCCGGTGTAGGCGAAAAGATTCAAAACTTTGACCGGCTTACCACCGGAACCGGCGACCAGGCGCGATGTATTCTCGTAAATGAACTCCCAGTTGGGGGCTTGCTCGGGGAACACTCCGACGTGTTTGAAGGAGGTCATGCCCATCCGGAGGGTGAGTCCCAGCGGCTGATAGGTCACCGGCCATTGCTCTTCCATCCGTTTGAGGGTTTTCCACGAACCGCTGTCCTGCTGCCCTGCGGTGGAAAAGCCTCCGCCCGGGATAAACCGGGTATGGGCCAGACGGTTCCACTCGTCGTCGGACAAACTTTTTTTCCAGAGCGCCTTGGGCTCGGGGCGGATTGTGACATACTTGCCAAACCGCTCCAACTTGCAAAAGTCGCCGCAGTCTATCAGTTCATAATCCTTCCAGGCGGGTGTAGGGCTCTCTATAATCATAGGCAGATTCTACTGTTTCATTCCGGCGGCCATCCGCTTTGCGTGCGACAAGCGGGGACCTTTCTCCTTGGGCTCCTCCTTTGGAGTAATCATCAGCATGGGGTGCTTCTTGATCAGGCTCAGCACAAGAATCACGAGACCCGCCACAACAAACGGTATGCTGAGCAACTGCCCCATATTCAAGAGCATCCCGCTCTCAAAACCGACCTGGTCGTTTTTGATGAACTCTATAAGGAAGCGCATCCCGAAGAGTACTATCAGGAACACGCCGAACAAAGTACCTTTATAGATTTTCCCATCCTTTTTCCAGTATGCCCAAAGAAGACAGAGACCCAGCAGCAGGTAGCTGAGCGCCTCGTAAATCTGGGTGGGATGGCAGGCTGCGCCGTCCGGGGGATAAATCGTGGGTCCGTATTCTGCAACCCACTGCGCGGAGCGGACAAATTTGAAGCCCCAGGGGAGGGTGGTGGCACCGCCGAATATCTCAGAGTTGAACAGGTTGCCTAAGCGGATGCTGCATCCGGCAAAGCAGATGGCTATGGCCAGGCGGTCCAGCAGCCACATGGTGTCAAAGTTATTCTTCTTGCCGTAGCGGCCCACATACCAGAAGATAGCCAGCAGGACGCCGATTGCGCCGCCGTGGCTTGCAAGGCCTCCGTGCCACACCTTTATTATCTCTGCAGGGTGTTGGAAATAGTATTCAGGCTCGTAGAAAAGGCAGTGTCCCAGACGGGCGCCCACGATAGTGCCTATCAGCAGGGCATACAGCAGCGGCTCCAGCAGGTCGGTTTTCTTCCCTTCACGGTTATAGAACTTGGTAAACAGCCAGTAGCCGAACGGGAAACCGGCTATGAACAGCAAAGAATAGTATCGTATGGCCAGCGGGCCTATCTGAAGCAGGACGGGGTTGATGTCCCAGGTTACATATAACAGGTTGAACATAAGTTAAAGGGTGGCTATCAGGTTGCGGTCGCCATAGCCGTTGTCAACACGGGCAGAGGCAGGCCAGAATTTGTTCTCTTTAATCCATTCCAGGGGGAAAGCTGCAACTTCCCTGCCATAGGGGTGGCTCCAGGAGTCGCTGCAGCACTCAACAGCAGTGTGGGGTGCCATTTTCACCGGGTTGTCTGCGGCGTCCAGCTTGCCGGCCTTGATGGCCTCGCACTCTGCGAAGATGCACTTCATAGCCTCTGCAAAGCGGTCCAGTTCGGATAGAGGTTCGCTCTCGGTGGGCTCTATCATCAGCGTTTCGTGTACCGGGAAGCTGAGGGTGGGGGCGTGGAACCCGAAGTCCATCAGCCGCTTGGCCACATCGGTGGCATCTACCCCGTACTCCGCCTTAAAGTGACGCAGGTCAATTATGCATTCGTGGGCAACGCGGCCGCGCTCACCGTGGTAAAGGGTGCTGAACTGCGGCTGCAGGGCTGCCGAGAGATAGTTTGCACCCAGGATGGCCATCTGGGAAGCCAGGCGAAGCCCTTCTGCCCCCAGCAATTTAATGTATGCGTGGGTGATGACCAGCAGGAGCGGACTGCCGTAGGGGGCGGCCGATACGGCGCTTATTCCGCGACCGCCGCAGGCCGGTACCTCCGGATGCCCCGGAAGATATGGCGCCAATGCCTTGGTGCAGCAGATGGGGCCTACGCCGGGGCCGCCGCCGCCGTGAGGCATCGCGAAAGTCTTGTGAAGATTAAGATGGCAGATGTCGGCGCCGATGAAGCCGGGGGAGGTGAGCCCCACCTGGGCGTTCATATTGGCTCCGTCCATATAAACCAGACCGCCGTAGCGGTGGACGATGTCCACTATCTGCCTGATTTTCTCTTCAAAGATGCCGTTGGTGGAGGGGTATGTTATCATCAGGCCGGCGAGACGGTCACCTGCCGCAGCCGCCTTGGCCTCCAACTGCTCTACGCTGGTATCGCCCTTGTCGTCAAAATCTACTATGTCCAGCTCAAAGCCGGCCATAGTGGCGGAGGCGGGGTTGGTGCCGTGGGCGCTGGCGGGGATGAGCATAACGCTGCGCTGGTGCTGGCCCTTGGCCTTGAAATAGTTGCGGATAGTGATGAGTCCGGCATACTCTCCAGCCGCGCCGCTGTTGGGCTGCAGGCTGCAGGAGTCAAGGCCGGTAATCGCCGCCAGGTCGCGCTCCAGCTCGCCGATAATCTGCATAGTCCCCTCCACCTGCTCTTTGGGGGCGTAGGGGTGGGCATCGGCGAATTCGCGCCAGGAGAGGGGCATCATCTCCACAGCGGCATTGAGTTTCATTGTGCAGCTGCCCAGCGGAATCATGGAGTGTGTGAGGGATATGTCGCGCCTCTCCAGGGATTTGATGTAGCGCATCATCTCCGTCTCGCTGTGACAGGTGTTGAACACCGCCTCTGTGAGATAAGGGCTCTCGCGCAGCAGCGTCTCCTCCCTTTCCGGCACGGGAACAGTCTTTATCTGGAATATCTCGCACATCTGTGCTATCTCGGCGTCGCAAGAAAGCTCGTCAAAACTGATGCGTACTGTTTTGTCGTCTGGGTAATAAAAGTTGAAACCCTTCTCCATGGCACGGGCGCGGATGGCATCCACGTTAGGCGCGTGTACTTCCAGGGTGTCAAAAAAGTCCTGGCAAGAGAGCCGGTAGCCGTTTTTCTCAAGTGCGCGGGCAAACAGGCGGGCATAGCCGTGGGTCCTTACGGCAATCTGTCGGATGCCGTCGGGGCCGTGCCATACGGCAAACATACCGGTCATTATGGCCATCAGTGCAGATGCGGTGCAGATATTGGATGTTGCCCGTTCGCGCTTGATATGCTGCTCGCGGGTCTGCAGGGCCAGGCGGTAAGCGGTGTTGCCTAAGCGGTCTTTAGAGGCGCCTATGATGCGTCCCGGCAGGGACCTCTTGAATTCGTCGCGGGTCGCCATAAATCCGGCGGTAGGGCCGCCAAAGCCCATCGGCAAGCCCATACGCTGGGCGCTGCCCACGGCAATGTCGGCCCCCCAGGCGGCGGGTTCGCGGAACATTGCCAGGGAGAGCAGGTCGCAGTATGCAGTAACCAGCATTCCACGTCCGTGTGCCTTCTCGCAGAAGGGGGCGTAGTCGCGCACCTGGCCGTTGGCGGCAGGGTATTGCAAGATGGCCCCAAAGCAACGCTCCTTGAGGGTATAAGTGTTGAAATCGCCCGTTTCTACGGTGATTCCGAGTGCCTCGGCGCGGGTATTAATCACCGAAAGTACATTCGGGAATATATTCTCATCCACAAAGAGCAGGTTGCGCCCGGCGGCAATGGCCTCCCGGCTGCGCAGGTTATACATCATGCGCATCGCTTCCGCAGCGGCGGTGGCATCGTCCAGCATGGAGCAGTTGGCCAGCGGCAGACCGGTCAGGGAGGCGATCATGGTCTGGAATACCATCAGAGCCTCAAGCCTCCCTTGTGATATTTCCGCCTGATAGGGGGTGTAAGAGGTGTACCACGATGGGTTCTCAAAAATGTTGCGGGCAATTACGGCAGGGGTCGCGGTGCGGTACCAGCCCATACCTATCAACGACCGGAAGCTTTTGTTCTTGCCGGCAATCTGTTTGAGCCGTGCCAGGTATTCCCACTCTCCCACGGGAGCATCCAGTTCCAGCGGCTTCTCCATCAGGATGTCGTGCGGAATGGCCTGCTGAGTTAATTCTTCCAGGGAAGATGCGCCAACGCTGCGAAGCATCTGCTCTACCTGTCCGTTTCCCGGGCCGATGTGTCTCTGCGCAAAATTCATAATAGTGTGGTTATGCTCTTTGTTCGTTGAAAATCAGTTTGATAAATATGGCCAGCATAATTGTGAAGGCCAGCAGGGCACTGCCGCCATAGCTGAGGAACGGCAGCGGGATGCCAATCACCGGCATCAGGCCGATGGTCATACCTATGTTGATAACCACGTGGACAGACAAGCACATCGCCACGCAGTAGCCGTAGATTCTGGTAAAGGAGTCCTTCGCCTTGTCGGCCAGGATAATGGTGCGGCTGATTATGGTCAGGTAGAGAGCCAGCACAAAGAGGGCTCCCAGCAGGCCCCACTCTTCGCCAATGGTGCAGAAGATAAAGTCGGTCTCCTGCTCCGGCACGTAGCCCAGACTGGTCTGGGTGCCGTTCATAAAGCCCTTGCCTACCAGTCCGCCAGAGCCGATGGCCACCATCGACTGGTGAAGGTTGTAGCCGATTCCCTTGGGGTCGTCAACCAGCCCCAGGAATACGTCGATACGGTTGCGCTGGTGATCCTGGAGGATGCTGTTGTAAACGAACTGTACCGACAGGATAAACAGGATGCCGCACAGCAGCACGATAAGCGAGTTGCGCTCGAACCGCTTTCTGGGGGAGAGGATGATTAACTGCAGTATGAAGAACAGCGCGATGGCGCTGGTGATTATGGCCAGCCAGGCCTCCACGGGGAGGGGGTTGATTGCGGCGATGGCTTCAATCTGGAAAAGTTTTGGCAGGAATGCCAGGGCCACGGCCGTAAGCACCACCGCAATCAGGCCGAACAGATAATTCTCTTTCTTGAAGAAAAATATCAGCAGGAAGATGCAGATGGCCACCACCATAGCCACGTAAGGCGAGGTGATGATGGTGAGGATGAACTCCAGCACAACCAGGAAGGCGATGGTGATGAGCCATCCCGACATCCCTTCGCGATAGAGGACTATCAGGAAGCCGACGTAAACCAGCACAGAACCGGTCTCCTTCTCTAAAAGGATCAGCGCCATCGGTAGCAGCAGCAGTCCCACTATCTTGAGGATATTGGGAACACTTTTCAGTGTGAAGCCGTATTTGCTCATCACTGTGGATAGCGCAAGGGCGGTGGTAATCTTGGAGAACTCTGCGGGCTGCAGCCGGAAGCTGCCTATCGATATCCAGCTCTGGGAACCATGGCTGCTCACACCCAGCACCAGTGTTGCAAGCAGCAGCAGAATCACAGCTCCGTATGCCACCCAGGCCACGCTGGGCCACAGGTTGGCAGGCAATAACCGGATTATCACTATGGCGGTGAGGAGCGAAATGCATATCCATATCAGGTGCATGCCATATTTCTGGCTGAAATCGAAAATGCTTCCGTTGTCGCCGTGCAGCACGGAGAAGATGTTTATCCAGCCAAAGAACACCAGCGCCAGATAACACCCTATCAGCGTCCAGTCCAGATTGCGGTATGGATTGCGATGCTTGCCCATTATTTTCTCCTCTTCTTTACAGGCACTTTGTTAAGCAGATAGCCGTTGCGTACCCGGGTTTCCAGATCCTTGCGGGCCCCATCTGCAATCTCGCCGTTGAGGTATTTCTCAACAATGAGGGAGGCGATGGGGGCTGCCCAGGTGGCGCCAAAGCCGCCGTTCTCTATATAAGCCGCCACCGCAATCTTGGGGTCATCCTTGGGGGCGAAGCAGATAAATACAGAGTGGTCGTCTCCGTGGGGGTTCTGGGCCGTGCCGGTCTTGCCGCACATATTCACGCCGGGCACCTGCGCCACATGCGAGGTGCCGCCTTCGCCATATACAGACATGTTCATACCCTCTACAATGTAGGGGAAAAACTTGGGGTCAACCATTGTGTAGTTGCGCTCCGTGTAAACAGAGTCGAGGGGGAATTCCTCTGTCCCCTTTATCATGTGCGGAGTGTAGAAGAAGCCGCGGTTGGCAATGGTGGCGGAGAGATTGGCCAGGTGGAGCGGGGTGCACCCCAACTCTCCCTGCCCGATAGAGAGCGATATGATGGAGAGCGATTTCCAGCGCCCCTTGCCGTGGAGCTTGTTGTAGGTGTTCACAGTGGGTACATTGCCACCAAGTTCATAAGGGACGTCGCTCCCCAGCTTGCGGCCAAAGCCGAAACTGGTGACATAGTCCCGCCACTTGTTGAATGACTCCTCTATATTGTCGTATTTGCGGTTGTCCAGGATGTTGCGCAGCACATAGCAATAATAGGCGTTGCACGACATGGCTATGGATTGCGTCAGGTTGATGGGAGAGGGGTGGCCGTGGCATCCTACGTGGACCTTGCCGTTGGTGTAGCCGCGGGCGCAGGGGTAACGGGTCTCACGCCTGAGTACGCCCTCCTGCAATCCGATGAGGCCGTTCACCAGTTTGAATACGCTGCCCGGAGGCTGCGCGCTCTGCACGGTGCGGTTGAACATGGGGTTGTAGGGGTTGTCGCTGATCTCCTTATAGTATTTGTTGATCTCCGCCAGCTGGCTCACATCGATACCGGGGCTGGAGATAAGGGTCAGGATCTCCCCCGTGGAGGGCTCTATGGCCACCACGCTCCCCACCTTGTTCTTCATCAGCCGCTCCCCAAAGGCTTGCAGCTCTGCATCGATGGTGGTGGTGATGTCGCTGCCGGCCACAGCCTCCTTGTCAAGGGAGCCGTTGTCGTAATGCCCCTTGATGCGGCCGCGGGCGTCTCGGTAATATACCGTATAGCCCTTTTCGCCGCTGAGGCGGTGTTCATAAGCCCTCTCGATACCGGTCTTGCCTGCATAGTCGCCGGCGCGGTAGTCGGGGTGCTTCTCTATGTAGTCGCGGTCAACTTCAGAGACATATCCGATAAGGTTTCCGCCGGCGTTGATGGGATATACGCGGGCGGTGCGGGCAATGGCGTCGAAGCCGGGGAAGAGGAACTCCCGCTCTGCAAAGGCGTTGTACTGTTCGCTGCTCACCTGCTTGATGAAGGGCATTGAACCGTAACCGATCTTGCGGGCGTTGGCGTGGTATTGCTCAAAGCGTTCGCGCACAAAGGCGCGGTCGATGCCAAAGATCTCACACAGCGCCAGGGTGTCAAATGGCTCTACCAAGCGGGGTGAGACCATTATGTCGTAGGTAATCTTGTTCTCTACGATAGTGTTGCCGTAGCGGTCCAGGATACGGCCGCGGGCGGGGTATATGGTTACGTATTTAAGGGCATTGTTGCCCGCCGTCTCACTATACTGCTTGTCTATGATCTGGATGGTGAAGAGCCGGATGGCTATCGCCAGGAAAATCACAAAAAGCACGAGCAATATGGTGTTGCGCTTGCTCATCGGCTCTTGTTGAACAGGGTGACGTCAACTACCACGGCCAGCGCAAGGTTCACGGCTATGTTAATCAGATACCTTATCAGGGATACAAGCAGGGTTGTTTTGGCCAGCCCGTCAAAAGCTATGTAGAAAAGGAAATAGATGGCGATGATAATCAGCAGGTATAGCACGTGGTGCCAGATATCGCTCTCTGCTACAGTGGGGATAAACTTTTTGCTGTAGTTGTTCTTCTGGAACACCGGGTAAAAGAGCGGCTTGTAAACCAGCGCCAGCAGGGTGGCGGCGCCGGCGTTCAGGCCCAAAACCCCGTCTGAGAGGATGTCTATGATCAGGCCGAGCCCGAAGGCGATGATGAGCGATATATACGACTTCTGGTCCAGCGGCAGGTACATCACCAGCAGCGGGACCAGGCAGATGTAAATCATCGGCCCCAGATTGACATAGTTGTTTGTGATGACCTGAAGCATGATCACCACCGCGTATATGATTATCTGACGGAGATATGACGGCATCTTTTACTTGTTATCAGCGTTTTTTGAGAGTGCGTCTACCTCATCCTTGTGGTGCCGCTGAACTATGTAAACATATTTCAGGCTGCCCAGGTCCTGGAACAGGTCGACCTTCATATCCTTGTACATGCCGCTCACTGCATCGACGTCTGATATGATACCCACCGGGATATCTGGAGGGTAGATGGTAGAATAACCGCTGGTGCAGATGGTGTCACCCACCGCTCCGGAAGAGGAGAGGGGTACATGTGAGAGGGTTGCCCTGCGTGTCCCGACGCCGTCCCAGCTGAGCAGGCCAAAGTCCGAGGTGCCGGAGATCATTGCGCTGGCCCGCTGGCTCTTGTTGAGGAACGATATCACATAGCAGTAGTGCTCGCTCACAGCCCCCACCACACCCACGATGGCGTTGTGGGTCACCACTCCCATTTCCGTCTCCACGCCGTCTTTTGCCCCCCTGTTCAGTATCAGATAGTTATGCTGCTTGTTGGGGTTGTTTTTGATGATGCTGGCCGGAATCCATTTGTACAGGCCGGGGGTGGTGTCGCTCACCGGCTCCATCTCGCGCAGGTATTGCACCTGTGAGAGTCTGCTGCGCAGTTCTGCGTTCTCCTGCTGCAGGGACTGGTTGTATTTGCGCAGGCTGAAAAAGTCACGGATACCCTCGCTTCTCTCCCAGAAAAAAACTTGCGACGAACGGACTCCGCCCATTATCAGATAGCGCTGCAGCACACTGTTCTGGGTGATCATCACAATGGAAATCACTTCCAGGGCGATGAATACGCCTATGGTGAGCAGCAACTTATATGAGTTGGCGCGGTAGTCCATCCAATACTATCTCATCAGGAACGGATACTTGTCTACGTTCTTGAGAGCGGCGCAAGTACCGCGGGCTACGCTGCGGAGCGGATCCTCGGAGATGTGGAACGGGATGTTGATCTTCTTGCTGAAGCGCTGGTCGATACCCTTGAGCAGGGCGCCGCCGCCGGTGAGGAAGATACCTTTGTCCACGATGTCGGAGTAGAGCTCCGGTGGAGTCTGTTCCAGCACTGCCAGAATGCCGGCCTCGATGCGGGCGAGCTGCTTGTCTAAGCAGTGTGCAACCTCCTGAGAGGTGATTTCAGCCTCGATGGGGTGTGCGGTCATGATGTTGGGACCCTTCACCACCATTGCCGGGATATCCTCTTCCAGGTCGGTGACGGCTGCGCCAATCTTTATCTTGATATCCTCTGCGGTGATCTCACCGACGCGGATATTGTGCTGCTGGCGCATGTATTGCTGGATCTCGCTGGTGAAGATGTCACCCGCTACGCGGATGCTCTGTGCAGCTACGATGCCGCCTAAGGAAATGATGGCGATCTCTGTGGTACCGCCTCCGATATCCACAATCATGTTGCCGCTGGGTTCGGTCACGTCAAGGCCGATACCGAGCGCTGCAGCCATAGGCTCATAAACCATGTAGATGTCGCGGCCTCCGGCGTGCTCGCAGCTGTCGCGTACGGCGCGCTTCTCGACTTCTGTAGAGCCCTGGGGGATGCCGACAACCATCTTGAGGCTGGGGGTGAGGAACGACTTCTTGTAATTGATCATCTTGATCAGCTCGCGGATCATGATCTCCGCTGCGTCAAAATCGGCAATCACACCGTCTTTGAGGGGGCGGATGGTCTTGATGCCGGGGTTTGTACGTTCGTGCATCAGTTTTGCGCGTGTGCCGACAGCCATGGGCTTGTCGGTGTAGGCGTCGATGGCAACGATAGAGGGCTCGTCAATCACCTTCTTGTCGTTCATGAAGATGACGGTGTTGGCGGTACCCAGGTCGATAGCCAGTTCTTGAGTCAGAAAATTAAATGCCATATCTGTGTGTGTTTATTTGTTTGCTAATGTTTGAAGTGGCGTTTGCCGGTGGTTACCATCGCCATTCCGTGGGCGTTGCAGAAGTTGATGCTCTCGTCGTCGCGGATGCTGCCGCCTGGGTGGATCACAGCGGTGATGCCTGCCTTGGAGGCGATTTCCACGCAGTCGGGGAAGGGGAAGAATGCGTCGGAAGCCATCACGGCGCCGTTCAGGTCAAATTCAAAGCTCTGCGCCTTGGCAATTGCCTGGCGGAGGGCATCAACGCGGGATGTCTGCCCTATGCCGCTGGCCAGCAGCATATTGCCCTTGGCCAATACAATGGCGTTGCTCTTGCTGTGCTTAACCAGGCGGTTGGCGAACAGAAGGTCGTTAACCTGCTCTGCGGTGGGCTTGGCCTCGGTGACGGGGGTCAGGTCGGCCGCAGTCTCGGCCACGGTGTCGCGCTGCTGTACCAGTGCGCCGCCCAGCATGGAGCGGAACTTGACGGGGGAGGGTTTCACGCCGCCGCGCTCCAAGATAATACGGTTCTTCTTGGTCTCCAGTATAGCCAGCGCCTCTTTTGTGTATGACGGCGCGATAATAACCTCAAAGAAAATCTTGTTTATCTCTTCCGCCACTTCTGCATCAATCTCCGCATTGGTGATTATGATGCCGCCGAAGGCAGAAACGGGGTCGCCGGCAAGGGCGTCCTTCCACGCCTTCATCACGGTGGGGCGCACAGCGCAGCCGCAGGCGTTGTTGTGTTTGATAATTGCCAGCGCCGTGCTGTCAAAATCGTCAATCAGCTCTATTGCAGCCTCGATATCCAGCATGTTGTTGTAGGATATCTCCTTGCCGTGCAGCTGTTTGGGCAGGGTGCCGGCGCCGCCGAAATAGGCCGCCTCCTGGTGGGGATTCTCGCCGTATCGGAGCGGAGTGGGTTCCAGGGAGCTGAATGCGAAAGCGTTCACCTCGCCGTCGCAGTTGAGGTAGCGGAAAATGGATGTATCGTAGTTGCTGCTTGTGGCAAAAGCCCATTTTGCAAAGAATTCGCGCTCTGCGAGGGTGGTGCCGCCGTCATGCGCCTGGAGGCACTCCAGCAGTTTGCCATAGAGCCTCTGGCAGGGTACAATAACCACATCCTTGTAATTCTTGGCAGCGGCGCGGATAAGCGAGATGCCGCCGATGTCGATTTTCTCGATGATGTCCTGGTGGGATGCGCCCTTGGCCACATATTCTTCAAAAGGGTAGAGGTCCACCACCACCAGGTCGATGGCGGGGATGTCGTACTGCTCCATCTGGGCGCAGTCGCCGGCCTCCTCCCTGCGGGCCAGGATGCCGCCGAATACTTTGGGGTGGAGGGTCTTCACGCGGCCGCCCAGAATGGAGGGATAACCTGTAAGGTCTTCCACCTTCTTGACGGCAAAGCCCTTCTGTGCCAGATAGTCATAAGAGCCTCCGGTGGAGAGCAGTTCGGCGCCGCGCGAGGTGAGTGCAGCGGCTATTTCATCAATTCCGTCTTTGTAAAAGACAGATATCAAAGCCCTTTCTATTTTTTTGATTTGGTCCATTTCCAATAAGAATGATATAGCCCACAAATTTAGTCAAATTGTGGGAAATACATTACATTTGTGATGGAAAAAAAGCGGTTTATGGACGGTCGTAAGAAATACGCGATTATAGTTGCCGGCGGGAGCGGTACCCGCATGGGCACAGACCTCCCCAAACAGTTTATATCTGTCGGCGGCAAGCCTCTCCTGCGCCACACGATAGAGCGGTTCCTTTCGCTCTCTTTCCCGGTGGGAGTCATCGTGGTGGTTAACCAGGAGTGGAAAGATTACTGGAAAAAGTACTGCGAAGATTATGGCTTCCTGGAGCGCTACGCCATCCCTTCCGGTGGCGTCACCCGCTTCCATTCCGTGCAGAACGCACTGCAATACCTGCCTGACGACAGCGTGGTAGCGGTGCACGACGGAGTGCGGCCGTTTGTTACTGAGGAATTTCTGGAGAATATGTTTGCCGCGGGAGTGGAACTGGGCAACGCCATACCGGCAGTGGCGCCCGTGGAGACGGTCCGCGAGGTCAACGGTCCGGAGAGTTATGTCCTCAAAAGAGACGATATCAGGCTGATACAGACCCCGCAGGTCTTCCGCAGCGAGGTTATCAAGGCGGCCTACAAACTCCCCTTCGACCCCGCGTTTACCGACGATGCCTCCGTGGTAGAGGCCGCCGGCTACCGCGTAAACCTGGTGGAGGGCATCAGGTACAACATAAAAATCACCACCCCCGAAGATCTGGAGTTAGCCCGGCTGCGGCTGAAAGATGCAGCTGAATAGCATATAGGCGCGTTTTGACGGGACGGGAGCACGAATCCCTGTTGGCACAACCACATCCGCGTGGCACCTACACATCTGTCTACTAATTCTTTATGCAATGTCGCTTGCGTATATTTACACAAGCGAGATGTTGTAAAACACTGATAGATAATGGGCAAGGTGCCACGAGGGTTAGCAGAACAACTGTGGTGGTTTTTGCAATTCATCAGGCGAAGGGTGAAATGATAACGTGTGCTGATAATGCACATGTTGACTCCGGCAGATGCGCTTGTTTCGACCCTTCAGGCCTCATCAAGCGTGTCAACCAGCCATAGAATACTATCACGCGCCATCAGTTGCGCCCGGTGAATGTCACAATACCAGAATGCAAAGAGACAATTATGTGGTCCCTCTATTTCTCGTGAGAGTAGGTAGTATAATTACCTAAGATTTGTTCAATATGAATCACTTCCGGACAGGAGTCCCATGTTACTCCGCCGCCCATTAAATACCAGGCGCTTCGCTCCTTTACCGGCACCTTTTTCAGGCAAGGAAAGGCAGAGGTAGGCATAATGATAATCCTGCCGTCGACCAAGTCCACCCGGAACTTGCCTCTGACCGGAAATGAAACAGATTTTATCTGCGGAATCACATTCCAATAACCTTCCTGTGCCATATTACTTAGTAATCTTGATAGGTTTCACTTTCTTGCCTCGCCCCTTCCAATGCGAATTTAAACAAATAATTGGTTATTCGGAGCAAAGATGGATAAATGAACCGAAGCTATCCAGTTATTGCCGGATATTGTTTTAGCTTTTGTTTGTTTCCAAAAAGGCAAAAGAAGAAAATCATCAATTGATATCCATCTGGCTTACATATTCCTGTTAAGGCTCAAAAAAGGGAAAAAGCCAAATATTACGTTTTCAGAGAAACAAACTAATTTAGTCATACTGGGGAGCCTGGCGCTACACACTATAATTTTTTGCAATCAACGAGACGTATTTTGGGTATTTGTGTGTTTATGTATTACAGCAATAACACAAACACTAAATTCTATGAGAAGAAGAATGTTATTTATCCCTTTGGTTTTAATTATTCTTATGTTAGCCAATGGGTGCACAAAAGAAGTTTCCCCACAGGTCGGAAGAGTACAAACACTTTATAGTGCTAATGTAGGAGATAATGCACTGGAGATTTCTGATATACGTGCGTTTGCCGACAAGAGGAGCACAATAACCAAGACAAATGGCGAACCGGGCTATACGCTGGAGCCGTACTGCGGTTCCGACGGGGAGCCATTGGTCTATATCGTAAACTATGGTAGCGGTGACGGCTGGCAGATTCTGTCTACCGATGCACGCACTCCTGCCGTTATTGCTGAGGGGGATAGTGGATACTTCTCTTTAGAAGATGGTAGCCCTGCCGTTCGGGTATGGCTGGATTGCATGGCGACAGATATCGCTGCCGTCAAACGGGCCAGCGACGAGCAACTCAACTTCAGTGAAGAGGAGATTGCGGCTCATCGGGCATTTTGGGGCAAGGAAGTCAACAAAGAGCCAGTTCAAGGGGACAGATTGCCCGGGCATTGGGAGGTTGATTTGATCAGTACGGAAGTAATGGTGGGTGATACCTTGGCGCATATGACACCTCAATGGCACCAAGGCGCTCCGTATAACGCTTACTGCCCATTGAAAAGCAACAGCACTACAGAAAGGGCTCCGGCCGGGTGCGTGGCGGTAGCGGCGGCGAATGTCTTATACTACCTTCACAACAAAATTGGTGCGCCGTCAGAGATGATTAGCCAAGGTTATTGCACAGGTAATGTGTCAGGCTTTACACAATATTTTTACTCTCCTTCAGCCACTGTATGGTCTCAAATGGATACAATCTGCCATACGTCGAATAATCCTGCGGACAAAGAGGCTTTGATGATTGGGCACGTAGGGCTGGTTCTTGGAATGAATTATCATGATACATATTCTTGGGCCATCCCGGCACATATTAGGACACAATTATTCCCCTTGGATACTATAACCTGTAATCATAGTAGTAACTATAATGAGAATTATGTCAAGAGTAATCTGGAGAACCTGATGCCCGTTATTATTACAGCGTCTGATCTCTTGATACCTGCAGATTTTGACATACATTGCTTTGTAATAGATGGTTTTAAAAAGACATTCACCAGAAAAACATATTATCACCACTGGGAGACAAATGATCCTGTCCCGAGAGATCTTCGCTTTGGTGTTGATCATGACCCATATTATACCTATGAAGATACTACACCAGAAATAACTTCAATTAAGATTAATTGGGGGTGGGCTTCACAATGGCATGACCTGCATCCCGTAAATGACGGCTGGTATAGTTTAACGGCAAACTGGACTGTGACTGCCAATGGAGACACTTATAGCTACAATTACATTCTTGGAATGATATACGATATAGACCATTAATGCAATATGAAACAAATGATTAGGCATATTCTTGTCTTAGTAGGCTCGATGATTGTAATATCGGGTTGTAATAAATATATCCGACTCGATAATATTATCCGGGGGGATATGGAACCCTATTTTATCTCCATATATCCCGGAGAGTGTTTGAAAAATACGCAATTAACATATGCATCTCATGGAAGATACAGGGTCGAAAACGTACCCGGTTGCCAAGAAGCTCTAAGTATTAGTTTTAAGTTGAGTTGGGATATAGAGAGTGAGTGGATAGGGGCAAATCATTACAGGGAAGTGCCACCGGATGCCGTTTTCCGCACTTTTGGAAAAGATTCCTGGAGGGTGAAAAAAGCATACTTTAATATCTATGACGATTACTATGAACTAGTAACCCCCTATCTCTATTCTGGTATTAATACCACAGTCTATTCATATGACGAGATATCTATAACTGCAAACAGAGAGTTTGGGGGGATTCCGCCATGGAATAATCTGAAGTCTATAATGTTGCCTTTGTCATACAATTCAGGGGGCTATGGCTCAACGCCTATACCAACAATTGATGTGGTCGACGGGTACTGTCCGCATGGCTATTATTTAAGTCTTAGTTTTCCTTTGGAAGGCCACGAGTTGGTCGCTGGTGAAGAGGTTACCTTCCATCTTGAAATACCCGTGAAGGTCGGCCTGTTACTTTCTCTGCTGCGGGACCGGCTCACTGACCCGGATGCCCAGATGCAGTACCGCGATGAGGTTCTAACATGCGACTTCACCATTAACCACGGGCTGCACTGATAACTTTTTGACGTGATGTTTATGAGAAGAATCTGGACGGCATTTATTCTGGCATTGATTGCGCAATTGGCGCTTGCACAAAAGTTTACCATAAGCGGTTATATTACGGATTACGATAGCGGAGAAAGCCTGATAGGCGCGGGGGTGGTTCTTGATAATCCCGACCAGACTGGGTCCCGGGTTGGTGCCGTATCCAACAATTTCGGTTTCTACATCTTGAGCCTGCCGGCTGGACGGCAACCTGTAACATGGTCTTTCATAGGTCACACCAGCCATAAAGAGACGCTGGACTTAAGGCGCGACACTACAATCAATATCCGCCTGGTGCCTTCTGCCGCCATAAAGGAGGCCATCGTCACGGCTCGCAGGGAAGCAGGGTTCAATTCTTCCAATACCGGGGCTCTGGAGTTGTCACAAGACATCCTGGAAAACGTGCCTGCGTTGTTTGGTGAGAAGGATGTTCTCAAAGCGCTTCAGTATCTCCCTGGCGTTCAGAGCGGAATGTCGGGCACATCGGGTATCTATGTCCGGGGTGGAGGTCCCGATGAAAACCTGATTCTGCTGGACGATATCCCTGTTTACAGTGTCAGCCACCTGCTGGGCATTTTCTCTGTGTTTACACCTGAGGCGGTCAAGAAGGTCACCCTGTTCAAGGGTTCTTTCCCGGCCCGCTACGGCGGAAGGTTATCGTCTGTGATTGATGTCCGCACCAATGACGGCAATATGAACGAAACCCACGGATTGATAAGCGTCGGGCTGCTCTCGGACCGCATCCATCTGGAGGGGCCGATTGTGCGGGACAAGACATCTTATTCTGTGAGCGGCAGGGTTTTGCACACCTTTTTGTTCACCCCGCTGCTTCTGCTCAAAGGGGTCCCTGCAAACTACTACTTTGGCGATTTCAATGCTAAGATAACTCATCGCTTCGATAACAACGATCGTTTGATAGCCAGTGCGTACCACGGCCGGGACCGCTTTCTGATGCACTCGGGCGAAGTCCACCACCCCGACAGGCACACAGAAAGCAGTGAATATAACGACATGAACCTTGATTGGGGCAATACGATAGGGTCGCTGCGATGGAATCACGCCTTTGGTAGCAAACTGTTTGCAAATACTACCCTGGCATATAACCACTACGAAACCGATATCGATATTATCAGCTCTTCTGCCCACAAATCACCAGAATATGAAGGCAGTAGCAAAAAGACAGTTACTTACGGCTCCGGCATCAATGATTTTGACCTGAAGATAGACTTTGATTATAATCCTGTGCCGGAACACATTGTAAAATTCGGCGCTGAATATCTTCATCACCGCTTCAATCCCCAGGAAGCCTCCATCAAGGAGAATCAGGTTGTCGGCAAAGAGACAGTCAAGGACACCCTGATTAACGGCGCTTCCGGAAACACTCTTATCGGGCACGAAGCATCGGTCTATTTAGAAGATGATTTTGTTCTTGGGAAACGGTTGTCCTTTAATCCCGGGTTGCGTTTAAGTATCTTTAACACTCAGGGGAAGACCTATGCTTCGCTTCAGCCACGCTTCTCAGGACGCCTTTATATCGGCGGCGGGGTAAGCGTCAAAACGTCTTACTCGCGGATGTCGCAATATGTCCATCTGTTGACCACTACCGACATATCACTTCCCACCGATCTCTGGGTTCCCATCACCAAGGATATCAAACCGGAGACGGCCGACCAGTGGTCGTTTGGAACTTACTGGGACGCCGGTCATGGCTGGGAGTTCTCCTTGGAGGGTTATTATAAGTCGATGAACAACATTCTTGAGTATAAGGACGGAATGTCACTGTTGCTCACGACCACCGGCTGGGAAGAGAAGGTGGCTATGGGTAAAGGCCGTGCATATGGAATGGAACTTCTTGTCAAGAAAAATACAGGCAACACTACAGGCTGGCTGGGATATACACTGGCAAAAAGCGAGCGCATCTTCCCGGACGGCAGCATCAACCGCGGAGAGTGGTTCCCGTATAAATACGACCGGCGCCATAACGTCAGCCTGGTCGTCAATCACAAATTCTCCGACAGGATTGATTTCGCGGGCAGCTGGCAGTTCTATACCGGTGGCGTCGCGACGTTCTCCACGAGGCGGGTTGTTGCATTGGACATAAATCAGAACATTAAAAACATGAAGTACGTCTCCTCCAGGGGCAATTATCGCCTGCCGCCTTCGCACACCCTCAATGTCGGCTTCAATTTCCATAAAAAGATGCGTCGCGGGGAGCGCGTCTGGAACATCAGCCTTTACAATGCATATAATAGTATGAATCCCGATTTCGTATATGAGAAGTCGGCAGTAGAGTATCGTCATGGGTCTGTTTGGAAAAAAGGAATTGAGATTTCCAAGGTTACGGTGTTGCCTATTCTCCCATCCTTCAGTTATACTCGTTCATTCTAAACCACTATGAACAAGATTATATACATTATAGCTGCGGCACTTGTCGCCGTCTCGTGCGAAAACACTTTAGATACGTTGTGGGTTCACGAAAACAAAGCCATCCTTGTGCTTAACGCGCAGTTGTTCCAGGATGACACAAGTCATAGGATCCACGTCGGCTGCAGCCGTGATGATGGCTGCGAGATAGTAGATAACGCTACCGTGACCTACCGGATAAACGGCGGTGAAGACAAAGTGGCAGAGCCCATCATTGTTACAAGCGTAGATGATAAAGGTGAACCCAAAACCACTTTCTATGGTTACGGATTCAAGGCAAAGCTCTCACCCGGAGATGAGATATTCATGCAGGCATCTCGTGCCACCCTCACCGTTACAGGCACGGTAAAGGTGCCGGAAAGTGCGGCCACAATCACAACAGTGGATACGGCAAAAGTCACTGTGCCGGATAAATACGCATTGAGTATGAGCAGGACCCGCCCAGCCCGCCAATATGCCATCACCATTGCCGACAAAGTTGGCGAGAAAAACTACTATCTGCTCCGATCCGGGGATGTTTTCTACAGGCTGGATGCCTCCGGGGAAAAGGTTAGCACCTATTCCTGCGGCTCCCGCATAGACACCTCCGGTGAACCGATTCTGCACTCATCCGGCAGCCTGGAGGACGTTTTCGGCATAGCTGATATACTGGATAGCAACGAATATGATATCTTTACAGACGAAATGTTTACCGACGCTTCATACACCCTTAAGGTCACAGACAGATATTATGACTTGTCTTCCTCATACAGGGGCGCTGTCTGGGATGCTTTCTGGGAAGGATTCGAAACGGGAGACCGATATTGTTTAGACCGGTATTTCAAGGTATATACTATTTCATATGAGGAATACATCTACCTTAATGCACAATCCTCCTATGAGATGGGTTATCTTGACGAGTTAAGTGAGCCTATAGTCCTTCCCTCAAACACGGAGGGCGGAATCGGCTTTGTTAACGTAGCCACTCCGTCTGTATGGATCGTCCACTTCCCTCCACAACAGTTTACCGGCACTCCGCCAAATAATCCATATAGGTATTAGATGAATAGGATCCTTGATGACAGGGACTTGGCCGAACGTTGCAACAGGGGCGACAGGCAAGCGGAGGATGAGTTGTATAGAAGATATGCAGCGAAGATTTATACTCTCTGCCGGCGCTATATCGGAGATGACGAAGACGCCAAGGATCTGATGCATGACGCGCTCATTAAGGCTCTCGATAAAATAGATACTTTTAACTACTCTGGAGATGGTTCTCTGTATTCATGGATTCGCAAGATAGCCATCAACATGGCTATCAACCATATAAAACGGCACCGGTGGAGAATCGTAGCATTGGAAGACGGACTGCTTCAGACAAGCGATTTGATTGAGGATGATAATGTAACCTCAATTCCTCACGAGGTTCTTTTGGGCTGGATTACTTCTTTGCCGGATGTCAGAAGGGCAGTTTTCAATCTCTATTGCATAGACGGATATACGCATAGTGAAATTGCATCTATGCTGGGAATCAGCGAAAAGGGCTCTGCAGGGATTCTTGCACAAGCCAGGAAACAGTTGAAAGAAAAGATACGGCGTTATTTAAAAGAAGCATAATTAAGCAACAATGAATAATTGGGAAGATAATATAAAGGATATGCTGGAGGGGTATGAAAGCCCGCTCCCGGAGGGCAGTCTTGCAGAATTCCATGCCCGCAGGAAAGCCACGGCAAAAGCAGCTTCCATAAAGCGGCTGTGGCCTGTCTTGTTGGCGACAGCAGCTGCCGCTGCCATTTGTGTTCCGTTGTTCTTTAATCACCCTCACGAGAAGGTGAGCGACCTTCAAACAATTAACCAATCGCCTGAAGATATGGCTGTTGAGTCCGAAATCCCCATAACTGACGAATCACTCGCAAAGGAAAAAATCCCTTTGCCGGAGCCGTCTACAAATACCTCTATACTGCATACAAATGTCAGACAATTCGCATTTGATACTAATCAACGGCAAACATCTGTCCCGGTTGAGGTATATTCTATCAGCAAACAAGAAGGACCGACAGAGAAGATACAGACCGCATTTGAAGATGTTGTCTCCGGGCAGCCGCCATACGACTATGTCGGAAACATGATTATTCCAGATATACCAAACCTGCCACACGATGTTGTCAAGCCAACTCCCGTCCACAGGAGAATAACCGGCAGCATTATGTTGGCGGCCGGTCAACTGCCCGCAGCTGGTGAAAGTACAGCAAGCTTGTTTACGCCCAAGACCTCACCCTCCGGTTATTCCCATACTCACTATCTTCCAGTCAAGGCCGGTGTTACAGCCTCGGTGCCTATCTCCAACAAACTAAGCATCACCACAGGCATCAATTACAGCCTGTATATGTCAAGCTATACCTACCGCATATCGCCCACGCAATTCGGGGAAAACATACAGTATGTACATTATCTGGGCATCCCTGTTTGTGTCAACTGGAAGTTTGTGTCAACTGGCAGTTTTGACTTTTATGTAGGGGCAGGGGTAGAGAAAGCCTTCTTTATGGGAGCCTCTCTCGCCGGCAGCAAAATAAAGAAAGATAGCGGCTATTTGTCGTTGCTGGGATCAGGAGGCGTTCAGTGGAATGCCTCAAAGCTGATTGGCATTTATCTGGAGCCCTCTTTGAGTTGGTCCGGCCTGTATGACCACCGCATAATGGAGACATATCTGACAGAACATCCCTTTACTTTTCTGGTTGCCACCGGAATACGTATCAATTTAAATAACAGGTAATTATGAGACCTTTTTCCATCGTCACTTTTGTTGCTGTCTGTTTTATTACAAGCTGTACATCTTATCTTCCAGATCCGCTGTCAGACCGTGTTTATGAACCGGAGGCAATAGTAATAATACCGGGTGAATGCATCAGAGGCCCGTGGATAGAATCCGGCAGTAGCTTTCGCGTAACAGGGGATTACGACGGCCATCTTGGGTTTTTGATGCAATTGAGTTTGAATGTGGCCTTAGATAGTGAAATGACAACCGATAATGTCTATCGCCTCGTCCCAAGGGCCAGTATCATTGAAACTTTTGGCGAGGACGCCGCACAAGTCAAAAATGCATACCAGGAAATCTTCAATGAGTATCGCGCCCATTTTGGAGAGAAACCGGACAATGCTTTAGTATCAACTGTCTATTATTGCGGCGGACTGGTGATTACTGCCAATAAGGAGTTTGCCGGTATTCCAGCGGGAGAGAATCTGGCGCCCATTCTTCATGTGTTTCCCGACTATCTGAAGGAGAGTGTCCCGATTCCGACAATAGATGTTCCAGAGAACTACATCCCGCTACAATTGAACAACCCCATCAAATTCTGGATAGACGGCTATGAGGTTGTTGATGAACTTGTCGAATTCGAGGTCAGTATGCCTGTGAAAATCGGCATGATGCTCACCTTGCTCCGTGACCGCATCACCAACCCCTCTGCCGAAATGCAGTTTAAAGACGAAGTCCTGACAGGTCGCTTTGCCATTCCCCGCGGCCTGCGATGACGTATTTTGGCATTTTGTTTTATTATTGTTAACTTCACATCTTATCTTCATTTAAGATGGTATGAAAAGGATATTGTGTGTTTTGATGATGGTCGTGGCGGGTGCGGCGGCCTTTGCCCAGAAGATAACGGTGAGCGGCTATATCACCGACGCGAAGAGCGGGGAGAGCCTGATTGGAGCCGGCGTCATTTATAATAACCCGGTGCAGGGGGCGCCCCTGGTGGGAGCGGTTTCTAACAATTACGGCTATTACACGCTGAGCCTGCCGGCCGGGGAACGTTCCGTCACATGGTCGTTCCTGGGCTATGCCGACCACATCGAGACGCTCTTTTTGAGCCGGGATACTGTGATTAACGTCCGTCTGGAGCCGTCGGCTTCCATCAAGGAGGCGGTGGTGACGGCGCGCAAGGAGGCGGGCTTGAACTCCACCAACACCGGCGCCCTGGAGGTGCCGCAGAGTGTGCTGGAGACCATGCCGGCCCTGTTCGGAGAGAAGGATGTGCTAAAATCGCTTCAGTTTTTGCCCGGCGTGCAGGGCGGTTCCACCGGGTCTTCAGGCATATATGTGCGCGGTGGCGGCCCGGACGAAAACCTTATCCTTCTGGACGATATCCCGCTCTATGGGGTCAATCACATGTTCGGCATCTTCTCTGTGTTTACGCCGGAGGCGGTGAAGAAGGTGACCCTGTTCAAGGGCTCCTTCCCGGCCCGCTACGGCGGTCGGTTGTCATCTGTGATTGATGTGCGCACCAACGACGGCAACGACAAGGAGTTCCACGGCCTGGTGAGCGTGGGAATGCTCTCTGACCGGCTCCATCTGGAGGGGCCTATCGTGAAGGGTACGACCACCTTCTCCATGAGCGGGCGCGTACTCCACTCGTTCCTGTTCGCTCCGGTATTGCGCTACTTTGACGTTCCGGCCAACTATTATTTCTACGACCTGAACGGCAAGATAGCGCACAAATTCAGCAACGGCGACCGCCTGATTGCGAGTGTCTATCATGGCCGCGACCGCTTCCTTGTGAAATATGACGATGACTACAGTTATAATTACGACGATTACAACCATAGAGGGGCGGATTCTGACGTCGTACGCCGGGAAAACACCAACATCAACGTAGATTGGGGCAACACGGTGGGGGCACTGCGCTGGAACCATGCCTTTGGTAGCAAGCTGTTTGCGAACACCACCCTGGCCTACAACCACTACGAGATGGATGTTGATTTGACTTATCTCGATTACAGTAAGGAAAACGGGATTGAAACCCAGCAAAAGATGGACGTGACCTATGATTCAGGTATAAACGATATCGATTTCAAGATGGATTTCGATTACAACCCGGTTCCCGAGCACCTTATAAAGTTTGGCGCGGAGTATATCCATCATGACTTCCGTCCGCAGACTGCTACCTTTTCCGAGAAGGAGACCGTCGGCAAGGAGACGCTGATGGACACCACCATGAACATGTCTTCCGGCGGCAAGCTTATCGGGCATGAGGTATCGCTCTATATAGAAGATGACTTTGTGATAGGGCAGCGGCTCTCTTTCAATCCGGGGTTGCATCTGGGGTACTTCCGCACCCAGGGCAAGGATTACTTCTCTCCGCAGCCGCGCTTCTCCGGCCGCTTGGATATCGGTGGCGGGGTCAGCTTTAAGGCCTCTTACGCCCGGATGTCGCAATATGTCCACCTGCTTGCCTCCACAGATATTTCTCTCCCCACCGACCTCTGGGTCCCCATCACCAAGGATATCAAACCTGAGACTGCCGACCAGTTCTCCCTTGGTACCTACTGGGATGCCGGTCATGGCTGGGAGTTCTCCCTGGAGGGATATTACAAGAAGATGGACAATATTCTGGAGTATAAGGACGGAATGTCGGTGCTCATCACCTCCAGCGGCTGGGAAGACAAGGTGGCGATGGGCCAGGGGCGAGCCTATGGCATGGAGCTTTTTATCCAGAAGAAGACCGGCAACACCACCGGCTGGCTGGGTTATACGCTGGCAAAAAGCGAGCGCCGCTTCCCCGACGGAAGCATCAACCGCGGCGAGTGGTTCCCCTTCAAATACGACCGCAGGCATGACATCAGCCTGGTGGTGAACCACCGTTTCAACGACCGCATCGATATCTCGGGCAGCTGGAAATTCTTTACCGGCGGTGTCACCACCCTCACTACCAGGGAATTCACCGTTGTGGACGTGAATTACAACCAGCGCGAAGCAGATTATGTTTCGTCCCGCGGCAACTATCGCCTCCCCCCGACTCACAATCTTAACATCGGAGTCAACTTCCACAAGAAGAAACGCCGCGGCGAGCGTATCTGGAACATCAGCCTGTATAACGTCTATAACAACATGAACCCCGACTTTGTATATAAGGAGAATACTGCAGAATACGATCCCGCCACATACAGCGTAATCCGGGAAGGGGTGAGGGTTAAAAAGATCACAGTGCTGCCGCTGCTGCCGTCGTTCAGTTACACCCGCAAATTTTAGAGAGCCATGAGAAGATATTTATTGATGATACTGGCGGCGGCCTTTGTTTCAGTCTCTTGCGAGAATATCGTGGAGGAGATATGGAGCAGCGACAACGAAGCGATACTGGTACTTAACGCGCAGCTGAAGCAGGATGATACAAGCCACAGGATTTTCGTGAACTGTAGTTCCGGAGGCCGTTCTGAAGTAGTAAAGGATGCTGAAGTCTCTGTAAGTGTCAATGGTGCGGCGCCAGTAGCGGGGGTGCCGCTGGCATACTCAAGGGATTACAACGGATACACATTTGAGTTTTTTGACGGATACGAGGTAACGATGGCCCTTTCCCCCGGTGACAAGGTAGATGTCAAAGCCATGTGGAATTCACTCTCAGCCTCTGCAAGCATTGATGTGCCAGAGGCTTGCGGCTTGATAACGGCGGTGGATACCGCAATGATAATCGTGCCTGCGGCAGGCGAGGATGGCCATGACTACCGCAGCCGCCAGTACAGCATCGCCGTTCAGGACCGCTCCGGGGAGAAGAACTATTATATGCTCAGCTTCCAGGAGACATTTTACCGAATTTCTCCCACAGGGGAGATACTGGCACAGATAACTAACGAAGGCGCTTTTGACAGTTCTGCCGACCATCTGCTGCACCCGGTGGAGTCAAGTATTCTTGATGACATACTTGGCGACGACAACCGGTATAACATTTTTACCGACGAGTCGTTTGACGGCGCCTCCTGGACGCTTAAAGTGACGGACGCAACATACGGCCTTTACGATGAGAATTGGGTGATGTTCTGGGATGATTTCCAGGCGGGAGACTATTATAGCATGGACAGGGTCATCAAGGTCTATACCCTTACTTTTGAGGAGTATGTTTATCTGAAATCGATAATGGCTGCCAACAACGATCTCGGGTTCATGACTGAGCCGGTTATTTACGCAGAGAATGTTGATGGAGGACTGGGCTTTGTTACTGCGATGACCCCCTCTGCCTATACCATAAAGTTCCCCGCTGAGCCCTATGCGGGCGAAATCCCCATCAATGCCTACCGTTACGTAGAAAAATGGATCTATACCGACTCTGAAGTTCCCGAAGAATAGCCTGATTATGAAACGACTACTTTTCACCTTAACCGTTGCAGCGCTGGTTATCATGACCGTTGCGGCAGTGGCCTGCCAGAAGGAGCCCGTTAATCCGGATCCCAAGGAGAAAGTGGATCCTGTGCCCGCGCCGGAGCCTGAACCCGCGCCGGAGCCCGAGCCTGAGCCTGAACCGGAACCTGAACCCGCTACGGTAGAGGGAACCATTTCCGATATGCTTTCAGTGGAAAACGGTACGCTGGTGATATCTTCAGAGAGCCTTGTGACAGCCGTTACGGAAGAAGGCTTTGTGGCTACCGACGGCAGCAAGGCGGTATATGTAAGCACAGCCGGCACAGATTTCAACTCAGTGGCAGAGATTGGCGACATGGTAGAGTTCTCCGGCACCAAAACAGAATCGGGCGGAGTGCCGCAGATCGTGGAGGTGAGCGCACTGGAGGTTATATCCGGCCACAACCGCGTGAAGTATCCCAAGGATAAGGATATCACGGAGACGGCAGATACTTATTCTGCTGCAGAGGCAGAATATGTCAGCCTGAGGGGAGTCCTGACTATAACTGACGGCTGCTACAAACTGAAGATAGACGGCAACGCCTCAAGGGCGGGCCTGATTGTCTCTCCCGATCCGGAACTCTGTCTGGAAGAACGGGACGGTAAACATATAATGGTTTTCGGTTACTTCAACGGCATCTCCGACGGCAACTGCATCAATATAGTTGCCGCGGACTATGAAGATCTTGTGACCATAATAGTAAAGTAGGGCTTATTTCCCCGATTTCTTCCTTCCTGCGGATTTGGCCTTCTCGGGGGCCTTGTTATCGCCGTAGTCCTTGACCCATACCTGACGCTCGAAGGCCTGGTCCAGGGAGATCCAGGTCTCGGTGCGCTCGATACCCTCGATATTCTGGATGGTGTTGATGAGGACATTCATCAGGTGCTCGTTGTCAAAGCAGTATATCTTTATCATCAGGGCGTGTACGCCGGTGATAAAGTGGCACTCCACAACCTCGGGGAGTTTCTTGAGCTCCTGCACCACGTGGTTGTATTCGTTGGCGCTGGAGAGGGCGATGCCGATGTAGGCGCATACGTTGAGCCCAAGTGCCTGCGGCTTTACCAGCAGGCGGCTGCCGGTGATGATGCCCATATTCTCCATCTTCTTGACTCTCTGATGTATGGCAGCGCCGGAAATGCCGCATTCCCGGGAGATTTCGAGGTAGGGCATACGGGCATTCTTGACCAGAAATGCTAAGATTTTGAGGTCGGTGGCATCAAGCTGGTGACCTTCTGTGTTGATAGGCATAGTTATTTATTTTGATTATTGATTATTTCTAAGCAGGCCTCTGCCGTAAGGCTCCCGGGGTCGGTTTTCTTGGGAATCTTGTAGTTCTTGCCGCCGTGCTTGATGTAGGGTCCGAAGCGTCCCGCCTTGATCTCGATGTCAAACTCCGGGAATGACGCCAGGAACGACGCAGCTTCCTGTGCCCGTTTCTCAAGGATTACCTTTTCTGCCTCCTCCTCGGTTATGGTGTAGGGAGAGAGGGTCTTGCCAAGCGAATAGAACTTGCCGGCGTGACGGATGTAGGGGCCGAAACGGCCGATAGCGGCGGATATCTCCTCACCTTCAAAAGAGCCAACCTTACGCGGCAGATCAAACAGTTTGAGAGCCTCTTCCAGGGTGAGGGTCTCAATCAGCTGCCCCTTCTTCATACCTGCAAACTGTTTGTCCGGGTCGTCGTTGGCACCCTTCTGCACTATGGGGCTGTAGCGTCCCATACGGGCGATGACCGGTTTTCCGCTTGCAGGGTCGATGCCGATGGTGCGCTCTGCCCGGGTATATTCGTTATCCTCCAGCTTGCTCTTTACAACGGCATGGAAGGGGGTGTAGAATTCACTGATAACGTTGTTCCAGACTTTGTTCCCCTTGGCGATATCATCAAAATCCTCCTCTACCTTGGCGGTGAAGTTATAGTCCAGGATCTCGGGGAAGTTGGCTGCCAGATAGTCGTTAACCACTATTCCGATATTCTCCGGGAGGAGTTTTTTCTTCTCCTTGCCCACGGTCTCGACAACTGTGGCGCGGGTAATCCCGCCCCCTTTCAGGGTGAGGGTGGTGCAGGTATGCTCCGTGCCTGCCACGTCGCCTTTGGTGATATATCCGCGTTTGAAGATCGTGGAGATGGTGGGGGCGTAGGTAGATGGACGGCCAATCCCAAGTTCCTCCAGCTTCTTCACCAGGGTCGCCTCGCTGTAGTGCTGGGGTCCCTGTGTGAGCTTTTCGCTGGCCACGATGTCCAGCATCTGGAGCTCCTGTCCAACTGCGAGGACGGGGAGGGTGAGGCTCTTGCCCTGGGCCTGCTCGTCGTCTCGCCCCTCTATATAGACCTTCAAGAAGCCATCAAATAGGACCTTCTCCTCCTCCATCAGGAATATCTCTTCTATCTTGCTGCCGTTCACCTCCACGGTGGTCTTTTCTACCCGGGCGTCGGCCATCTGGCTGGCGATTGTCCGCTTCCATATCAGGTCATAGAGTTTTTTTTCTGCGACGGTACCTTCAATCTCTGTGTTCTGGATGTATGTGGGACGGATTGCCTCATGTGCCTCCTGAGCCCCTTTGGTCTTGGTCTTGTACTGGCGCACGTGGGAGTATTCTACCCCGTAATTATCTGTGATATACTGTTTTGCGGTGTTGATTGCCAGAGAAGAGAGGTTTACGGAATCGGTACGCATATAGGTAATCAGGCCTCGCTCATAAAGGCCCTGGGCAACCTGCATGGTGACGCTAACGCTGAAGCCGAGCTTGCGGGCGGCCTCCTGTTGCAGGACGCTGGTAGTGAAGGGGGCTGCGGGAGATTTTGTGCCGTCTTTCTTCTCTATGTTGCCGATTGAAAAGCTGCACCCGTTGCACCTCTTCAGGAAACTTTCAGCCTCCGCTGCGGTCGAGAACTTCTTGTCCAGAACACCGCGCAGGCGGCTGCGGCTACCCTTTGCAGTGAAGGTGCCGTCTACCCTGAAGTATGGGCGATAGTCATAAGCTGCGATTTCGCGCTCGCGGTCAACTATGAGCCGCACTGCCACAGACTGTACGCGCCCGGCGGAGAGATTCCCCTGTACCTTGCGCCACAGTATGGGCGAGAGTTCAAAGCCGACCAGGCGGTCCAGTATGCGGCGGGCCTGCTGGGCCATCACCAGGTCCATGTCTATGTCACGCGGATTCTCCAGGGCAGCCAGGATGGCGCTCCTGGTGATTTCATGGAAGGCGATGCGTTTGGTTGTGCCGTCGCTCAGCTGCAGCGTGTCAAATATATGCCATGCAATGGCCTCTCCCTCGCGGTCTTCATCGGAAGCGAGCCACACCATGGAGGCTTTATCCGCAGCCTTCTTGAGGTCTGCAACCACCTTTTTCTTGTCTGGCGATACCTCGTACTTGGGGGTAAATCCGTGCTCCACATCTATCCCGTCATTGTGTTTGGTCAAATCCCGGATGTGGCCGTAACTCGACTTTACTACATACCCCTCTCCCAGGAACTTACCGATGGTCTTGGCCTTTGCCGGGGACTCTACTATCACCAAATTATCTCCCATATCAATCTTATATTTTTATAGTGACCCGCAAAGATAAAGGATTTATTTTTACATTTGTCAAAACTTCTCAAATGAAAGATAATACTCGCAAAACAATTATAAAATGGTGGTGGATAATTCTGATTGCACCATTTGTTTTAATCGGGTTCTCGTTGTTCCTGGTTGCGTTGTTTGCCAAGATACCGTCTTTCGAGGAGTTGGAAAACCACAAGTCCAACCTTGCCACCGTGCTGCTCAGCTGCGACGGGAAGGTGTTGAGCACTTACCATATAGAGAATCGCACCTTTGCAACCTATGAAGAACTGCCGCAGTCGCTGATTGACGCCGCGGTGGCTACTGAGGATGCCCGCTTTTACAAGCACTCCGGCATTGACTTCCGGGGCCTTGGACGTGTTGCGGTGAAGACTCTGGCCATGCGCAAAAGCGCCTCCGGTGGCGGCAGCACCATCACCCAGCAGCTTGCAAAGACCCTTTTCCCCCGCAATGAGTCAAATATGTTGATCATCAAGTTCAAGGAGTGGATCACAGCCGTAAAGCTGGAGCGAAACTACACCAAGAACGAGATTATCACGATGTATATGAACGCCGTGTTCTTTGGCAGCAACGCCTATGGCATCAAAACGGCGGCCCGTACATTCTTTGACAAGAATCCCTCTGAGCTCACCGTCGAGGAGAGCGCCTGTCTGGTGGGTATGATTAACAAGCCCACCCGCTACAACCCCGCGCTTAACTACGACCAGTCTATGGCCCGCCGCAACCTGATCCTGTCACGCATGAAGCGTTACGGATATCTCACCAAGCACGAGTGCGACTCACTGCAGCAGCTGGACATAGTGCTCAATTATCAGCGTCAGGACCACAACACCGGTCTGGCTCCATATCTGCGGGATATGCTGCGCCGCACGATGAACGCCAACAAGCCAAAACGGAGCGATTACCGCAATTATGTCGATTATCAGATTGACTCGGTGGCCTGGGTGGATGACCCCCTATTCGGCTGGCTTAATAAGAACCTCAAGCCCGACGGGACACAGTATAACCTTGACAAGGATGGCCTGCGTATATATACCACTATCGACAGCCGTATGCAAACATATGCGGAGCAGGCTGTCCGCCAGCATCTTAGCGGGGACTTGCAGCCTGCATTCAACCGTGAGTTGCGATACAAGCGCAACCGTCCGTACAGCAACGATATTCCGGAAGACGTAATACAGCACTCGATGGCGCAGGCCCGTCGCTGGAGTGACCGTTACAACGGGATGAAGAAGGCCGGTTTTTCGGAGAAAGATATCCTCAAGAGTTTTGACGTTCCGGTGCCGATGACCATCTTTGCCTGGAACAAGAAGGGTTACATAGATACCGTGATGACCCCCAATGACTCTATCCGGTATTACAAGGGTTTCCTTCGCGCCGCCCTGATGGCGGTCGAGCCCAATACCGGGAAGGTGAAGGCCTATGTGGGAGGTCCCGACTACCGCTATTTCAAATACGACAATGTCCGCCAGGGGCGCCGTCAGGTGGGTTCTACCATCAAACCGTATCTCTATACTCTGGCAATGCAGGAGGGTTATACCCCCTGCGACAAGGTGGTGAACATCCCCTACAGCTTTGTCATAGGGAACGATATCTGGACCCCCAGGAGTACCGACAGGCAGGAGTATATAGGCCGTACGGTGACCCTGAAGTGGGGCCTGACCAACTCTTCCAACAATATCTCGGCCTTCCTTATGAAGCAGTTCGGCCCCGAGGCGATGATTGAGATGTGTCGCAAGATGGGTATCAGCAGCCCTCTGGAGCCGGTTTATTCGCTCTGCGTGGGCTCCTGCGATATCTCGGTATATGAGATGGTATCAGCATACAACACATACCCCTCCAGGGGTGTGTATGTGAACAGTATGTTCGTGGACAAGATAGAGGACAGCCAGGGGAACCTGCTGCAGAGTTTCACCACCCGCAAGCGGGAGGCGCTCGGCGCACAGACTGCATACCTGATGGTGAATCTGATGCAGGGAGTGGTCAACGAAGGTACCGCAGGCCGCCTCAAGTGGAAATATGGCATCCAGAATGCCGCTGGCAAGACCGGCACCACCAACGATAACTCAGACGGCTGGTTCATAGGCTATGTCCCCCGTCTCACGGCTGGAGTCTGGGTCGGTTGCGAAGACCGGCAGGTCCATTTTGAAAACGGTGCGCTGGGGCAGGGAGCCAATGCGGCGCTCCCCATCTGGGGCCTGTTCATGCAAAAGGTTATGGCCGACAAATCTATAGGCATAGCGAACGGAGAGGAGTTTGTGGCACCTCCGGGCTGGAATTTAGATCTGGGGTGTACCGGCGGCGGCAGCGACCTCTCGTCCGGTTCAGGTGGATATCAGAGTGATGAATATTTTGATTAGCAGATGAAAAGCAACATAGCAGTAATCTACGGCGGTCCCTCATCGGAACGCCAGATTTCCATATTGAGCGGCAGATACGCCGCTTCTGTGATAGACAGGGAGAGATATAATGTATATGAGGTCCTCTTCAACACCGACTGCTGGCAGATGGTGGAATGGGACGGAGAGGACATGAAGGTGTTGGGCATAGTGGACAGGGGCGATTTCTCCTGCAACGGCATACGGTTCGACGTGGCCTGCATAATGATCCACGGTGTTCCCGGCGAGAACGGTCTTCTCCAGGGTTATTTCGAGATGATGGGGATTCCGGTGACCACATGCTCATCATTCGTGTGTACCATAGCTTTCAACAAATACTCTTGCAAGCGCCTGCTGCTTGACACCGGTGTGAAGATGGCGGATGATGTGTTCCTGCGCCGCGGTCAGGGCTATGATCCTTCGGAGATAGCAGAAAGACTCGGTCTCCCGATCTTTGTGAAGCCCTCCGACGGCGGCAGCAGTTTTGGCGTGACCAAGGTGAAGGATGTTTCGCTGATTCCTGCGGCGATTGATTATGCCTTCGGTGAGAGCGATACTATACTCATTGAGAAGGCTATTGTCGGGCGCGAACTGACCCAGGCGATTTATATGGATGCCGGTGAGGCGGTGGCCCTCCCTATCACCGAGATTGTCACAACCAACGAATACTTCGACTACGATGCCAAGTATAACGGTAACAGCGAGGAAATATGCCCCGCTCCGATACCGGAAGAACTGGCGGCCGAGGTTACCCGCTGCACCAAGAGCATTTATTCTCACTTGGGAGGCACGGGCCTGATACGTATAGATTATATAGCTGCGGAAGACGGCATCTATCTGCTGGAGATTAACGCCACCCCGGGAATGACCCGTATGAGCTTGGTGCCCAAGATGGTGAGGGTCTCCGGCAGGACCATGACCGAATTCTTCACGGCTCTGATAGATAACGCCCTGCGCAAATGACCCTCAAGCAGCATATAGACAGTCTTACTGCTGCCCTTACCGGCCGTTATCCACAGCAGGAGGCGCACGCCATTGCGGTGCGCACAGTCACAGGGTTGCTCTCGGTGCCGGATTACAGGCATCTCAGCGAACCCGATACCCAGGTTGATCCGGAAAAGGAGGAGTTGCTCAGCGATGCCGCCCGCAGGCTCTCTGAGGGTGAACCTATGCAATATGTGCTGGGCTATACCTGGTTCGCCGGGCTGCGCATCAGGGTGGGGAGCGGGGTGCTGGTTCCCCGTCCGGAAACGGAGCAGATGTACGAACTCGCCGCCCAGGACTGTGACAATCTGATGGCTGCGAGCGAAGATGATACCTTTAACATACTGGATATATGCACCGGGAGCGGATGTCTGGCCTGGGCCTTCGCCGCGGAGTTCCCCCAGGCGCACGTTTACGGATGCGATATCAGCGAGGAAGCCCTCCGGTACGCCTGCCGTCAGCGTGTCAAGCTGCATGGGGCGCGTCCGGTAATCTTCCAGGCCGACGTGTTGCAGGATCCGCCCGCAGGGCTCCCCAAGTTTGACCTGATAATCAGCAATCCCCCCTATGTGGCTGATAGCGAACGGGAGTCGATGCGCTCAAACGTGCTTGACTGGGAGCCCTCTCAGGCGCTGTTCGTGCCCGACAGCGACCCGCTGGTGTTCTATCGCGCCATCGCCCTCTGGGCCGACAAACTGCTCAAGGATAACGGCAGCCTGTGGCTTGAGATAAACGAACGTTTCGGCCAGGAGACGGCAGAGCTTTTCACAGGCGCTGCAGTCATTCAAGATATTAACGGAAAAGACCGGTTCATCGTTGTGAAGAAGTAGTATGGCAAAGCAACCTCACACAGTCTGGTTTTGCACCTCTTGCGGCAACGAGAGCCCCAAGTGGATGGGGCGCTGCCCCGCCTGCGGCGAGTGGAACACGATGGTGGAGGAGCCCAAAAGGGAGAAAAAGTCGTCATCCGTTGCCCGGAGCCGGGCTTTTGTGTCCACAGAGTCTGACGCCCGCCCGCTGACCCTTGAAGAGATTTCCCTCAACTCTGAGAACCGTTTTTCCATAGGTTTGAACGAGGTCGACCGCCTGCTGGGCGGCGGCATGGTGGAGGGCTCGATGATTCTGCTTGGGGGTGAGCCCGGAATAGGCAAATCTACCCTGGCATTGCAGATTCCCCTGGGGTGTCCCTCTTTGAAAACACTTTATGTCTCTGGGGAGGAGAGTCCGCGCCAGATAAAGATGCGCGCCATGCGGCTTGGGGGCGATGCCTCCTCATGCAGCATCCTCTCGGAGACTATACTCGAAAATATCCTGGAGCAGGCGGCTGCGGTGGCGCCCGACCTGCTGGTGGTGGACTCCATCCAGACCATATACAGTGAGGCGCTCGACTCTTCTGCCGGCAGCGTGTCCCAGGTGCGTGAGTGCGCCTCCCGCCTGCTGCGCTATGCCAAGGAGAGCGGCACTCCGGTAATCCTGATTGGCCACATCACAAAAGACGGGACCATTGCCGGCCCCAAGGTGCTGGAGCATATAGTTGATGTGGTTTTGCAGTTTGAAGGGGATACGCGCGGCGCATACCGCCTTCTGCGCAGCATCAAGAACCGTTTTGGCAGCACCGCTGAACTTGCGGTGTTTGAGATGACCGGAGCCGGGCTGCGCGAGGTTCTGAACCCTTCTGAAATCCTCATCCCGATGCATCAGGACAACCTGAGCGGCATCGCGGTCGCTTCGGTGATGGATGGCACGCGCCCCTTCATGATAGAGATCCAGGTGCTGGTAAGCACGGCGGCATACGGTATGCCGCAGCGCAACGCCAACGGTTTCGACGCCCGCCGTATGAATATGTTGCTGGCGGTGCTCGAGAAGCGTGCCGGCTTCAAACTGGCCGCCAAGGATGTATTCCTGAATGTGGCGGGAGGGCTGCGGGTGAGTGACCCGGCGTGTGACATGGCGGTGGCGGTGGCTATCCTGGCCAGCAACTTTGACATCAGTGTTCCTTTAGAGAGCTGTTTCTGCGCAGAAATCGGCCTCAGCGGGGAGTTGCGCCCGGTGAGCCAGATACAGCGCCGTATAGCAGAGGCAGAGAAGATTGGCTTCAAACGGATATACATCTCCTCATTCAACAAGGAGGGGGCATTCTCCCAAAGTGGCATTGAAGTTGTACCTGTGGCGGATATACCTGCCCTTTGCAGGCTTGTATTCAAATAAATTAATTAGAATGACTCGGTTACGGTTTATATTCCTGCGCACCCTCTGGGTGGTGGTAGTGGCATTGGCGGTGGTTCCCCTGCTCTTTGCCCAGGAATATTCCGGCCAGCAGAGCATCCTCAAATACGAGATTAATGAGCGGGGCGACACTATCTATGTTGATGAGATCACACCGGCGCGCATCCACCCAAAGACATATCTGACAAAGCGGCAATGGCGTGCCCGCGCCCGCCGCGTACACAACTTCAGCAAGGCTTATCCCTATGCCCTTTTTATTGCGCAGACCATCCGGGAGACCGACAGCCTGTTTGCGGCTCGCGGTTACACAGAGCGTCAGCAGGAGAAATACCTTGCCAGTATCAAGGAGGAACTGCTCCACAATTTTGAGCCGCTGTTCCGGCAGTTAACCCTTAGCCAGGGACTTATGATGATACGTCTGATAGACCGCGAAGTGGGGATGCCCCCATACGACATTATCCGCAAGTATCTGGGAAGGGTCAACGCCGGTTTCTGGCAGGGGGTGGCAAAACTCCTGAAAGGTGATATCAAGCAGCGCTACGAGCCCAAAGGGGAGGATGCCGACCTGGAGGAGCTGTGTAAGGCGTGGAACTATGGAGAGTTTGATGACCTGTACCTGTGGCTCTTTGGCAAGCCGCGCCCGGAGATAATGATCCCGGAGAAGTTCCGCGAACCTTATTATAAGTCGCTGGAAGAGAACAAGGCCCGGGGCAGGGCAGCTCGACGGACAAAAAAGGAGAAATCATAATAATCTATAAAAATATAAAAAGCTATGAAAAGACTATTGGCCATAACCCTTTTGACTATGTTATCATTTGGCGTTTTTGCGCAGCAGCAGGTGCGCGTATTTGCCCATCGCGGCGGCCGCGCAGAGTTTGACGAGAACACCATGCAGGCCTTCAACGGCGCCTATAAGGCTGGTATCCGCGGCTTTGAGGTGGATATCAGGATGACCAAAGAGGGGGACCTGGTGCTGATGCACGACAGCTCGCTGGAGCGCACCACCAACGCCAAAGGGGCGGTGGAGACCAGCAAGACCAAGGCGGTGAAGAATGCCAAGACCCTCAAGGGGAACCGCCTGGTGATGTTTGATGATTTTATCAAGTGGATTGGCAGCAAGGGCGACATTGAATACGTGGAATTCGAACTCAAGACGGATCCGTCGCTCTATAGCGAGGACCTGGTTTGCAAGATGTGCGACGAGGTATATAGCAAGATTATGTCGGTGAAGCCTGCCGGCGCTACGTTTGTAATCACATCTTTTGACCAGCGTCCGCTCATCTACGTCAAGTTGAAACATTCCGACGCTGACCTTATGTTCATAACAGACGAGCCTCTCAACGATGCCGCAATAGCAAAGGTTAAAGAGCTTGGTATCAAGCGCCTGGCTGCCAAGATGTCCGGAACCTCCCGGACCGCGGTGGATAAGGCTCACCTGGACGGAATCAAGGTGACTCTCTGGCCCTCCGACAATATGAACGACGTTGCCCTGGGTATCAGCCTGGGTGCCGACAACGTCTGCACCGACATCCCCGTCGAGGCTAAGAAGGCCCTCAAAGACGGTATGAAGTGGGTGCAGGTCGAGTTTTAGCGGTTTTTCTTTGCGGCCGCCCCGGCTGCAGGAAAACTCCCGTAGTATGAAAAGTACGCTAAGGATCATCCTTTTTCTCCTGGTTGCCGCTTCCTGCAGCAGGGGTCATCAGGCTGTAACTCTTCAGGAGGGCAAATGGGCTCCGGAGGTGCGTGAGGCGCTTGACATGCTGATGGCCAATCCAGGGAAGGACGCCTATGCAGTGTTTGACTTTGACAAGACCTCCATTGTTCACGATATATCACAAGCCCTTTGGGTCTATCAGATTGAGCACCTGCGATATGCCGATGCCCCCGCCCACGATTTCCTTGACGGCCTCCCTTCTCCTGAAAAGGAGATGCCCGGAGCAGGCATGAGTTATGCCGCCATGGGACGGGCCATGTCGTCTGAGTACATGACCATAAAGTCAAGGCTGGATGCCGGGGAAAGTATAGAAGCCATCCGTCAGTCCGACGAGTATCTGGACTTCCGCGCCCGCATGAACATCTTTCTGACTAAGATGGACGAGCAGTACGGCAGCTGGGTTTCGTATCTCTGGCAGCCGGGTCTGCTGGCTGGTTTTACCCAGACAGAAGCAGAGGCCCTTATCCGCGATGCCATTGCGGAGCACCTCGGGTTGGAAAAGCTGGCCGTGGAGCGGTGGACCTCACCCGACGGACGCTGGGACGGGGATGTACAGCGCGGCATCTGGATCTCTGATGAAATGAAGGACCTGTACAAATGCCTGGAAGCCGCCGGAATAGATGTCTATATCTGTTCAGCCTCTCTGGAGCAGATTGTCGAGGTGCTGGCCTGCGATAGCGGTCTGGGGTTCGGAATTGCGCCTGAGAGGGTATTCGGATTGCGTTTTGTCGAGGGAGAAAAAGTCGTCCCTGAGTTTGACCCTCAGTACAAGCAGCCCAACAGGGAGGGGAAGATAGATTGCATCAAGGCATATATGGCTCCCTCTTACGACAATGCCGCCCCCCTTCTGGTGGCTGGTGACAGCAACGGCGATGTCCCTATGCTCACGGCGTTCCCCGGAATGAAGCGGGGCCTGATCATAGATGTCGGCCGCAGTGCCGACACCCCCATAGGACAGCTCGCCGTCCGTGCCAGGGAAGAGCATAACACAGGCGTATATCTCCTGCAGCCCTCTTTTGAACGTTAGTCTTGTCGCAGCTGCCCCGACTGCATCTCGGCAGTTTGCAAAAGAGTCGGTTATCTTCCGCCGGGGATACGGGGGCACTGCCTTCCTCGCCCCCGACTGTTGCCAGTGTTATCCTACTTTTGTCCATTAGTGAAAAACTGGGGTAAATCCATTCTACTTTTTGTCCACTTGACCCCAAAACCCAGTCTTGCCGCCCCCTTTGATATTCACCGGCCACGTTAGTGTGCCGGTGGTTGTTGTCTATCCATAGCCCGTGTGGCTGGTCGGGACAAATTGCCCCGACTGACCACAGAGCTATACTCCATAGCAGTTCCTGTCGCCTCTCCCCGTGGCAGGTAAATGTCAATTTTGTCTCCCCAAAACAATAGTCCAGTTTTGTCGTGCGCATTTTGTCGCAAACTGACAAAAGAGCGAGAGGATGCAGGTTTGTAACGAACTGAAATTAAGCGGAATCAGTGTAAAAAAAATTGGTCGGAAATCTTTAAAAATATTGCAAAAAAGTTTGCCGGTTTGGAGAATTTGTATACCTTTGCAGTCCCTAATTCCGCCACAAGCGCCATTAAGGTATTGATAAACAGATAATTAGCAATTATTTAAATAACAAAACAATGTTACAACCTAAGAAAACCAAATTTAGAAGGCAGCAGAAAGGCCGTATGAAAGGTAACGCGGGCAGGGGCAACCAGCTCGCTTTCGGTTCATTTGGTCTCAAGACAATGGAAAGCTGCTGGCTCACCGGTCAACAGATCGAGGCTGCCCGTCAGGCAATTGCCCGTCATATGAAACGTGAGGGTAATCTGTGGATCCGCGTGTTCCCCGACAAGCCTTACACCAAGAAGCCCGCTGAGGTACGTATGGGTAAAGGTAAGGGTAACCCTGAAGGCTTTGTTGCCCCTATCACTCCCGGTCGCATCATCTTTGAGGCAGAGGGTGTTCCTGCACAGATTGCAAAAGAGGCTCTGGAGCTCGGCGCTCAGAAGCTCCCTGTTTCTTGCAAGTTCATTGTAAGAAGGGATTATGTTGAATCAATGAATTAAAGAGAATAGAAATGAAAGCTAAAGAAATTCGCGAGATGTCCATCAAGGATCTCGAAGAAAGGATCGAGGCTGAAAAGCACAACCTTTCTGTAACAAAGATGAATCACGTGATCTCTCCCCTGGACAACACTTCGGTTATAGCTAAGTCACGCCGCGACATTGCTCGTATGATTACTATTCTCGAAGAGAGAAAGAAGGCAGAAAACAAATAATAGATTTGACTTATGGAAAGAAATCTTCGTAAAGAAAGAGTCGGGATTGTGGTAAGCAACAAAATGGACAAGTCTATTGTCGTTGCTGTCAAGACCAAAGAGAAACATCCCATTTACGGCAAGTTCGTAAATAAAACCACCAAGTTCGTCGCACAGGACGATAAGAACGAGTGCAGCGAAGGCGATAAGGTTCGCATCATGGAGACCCGTCCCCTGAGTAAGACCAAACGCTGGAGATTAGTAGAAATCGTAGAAAAAGTCAAGTAATCATGATACAACAGGAAACACGTTTATTAGTGGCTGACAACAGCGGTGCTAAGGAGGTCCTCTGCATCCGCGTGCTCGGTGGTACACGC
>JAFSUF010000032.1 GCA_017445425.1 Bacteroidales bacterium
AACTCCACAACGGTGTTACCCAGGAAAGTAACGGTAATATACGAGGCACTCTCCTCCACCTTCTCCACCAGATTCTTATCGGAAAGAGAAATGGCTATCCAGCTCTTCTTGCCGTCGGTACTCATCTCAATCTGACCTTCGTTGATGCGAAACTCAGGAGCGGCAGTGATGACTGCCTTGTTGCCGGAGGCGTCGGTGAGCGGAGTCCCGTCCAGGGTCCAGAAGAAATCACCGTCTTCATACCCCACCGAGATCCCGGCCGTCTGGTTAATCACATTAACCACACCGTTGGTCTTGAACTCAAAGTCATAACCCTTGGCGGACTGCTTTGCGGACATAATGGGATCGCCTGCCTGACCTATCACCAACAGGTCCCTGAGAGCTCCAAGGGAGTTAGTTATTGTTTCAAGGTCAGAGATATTGCTGTTCAGCTTGTCAATCTGACCCTGAAGATCATCAATCTGTTTTTTGTAATCTACGCACGAAACTGCAACGAGCGTGCAAACCATCAATAGAGAGAGAACTATTCTTTTCATTTCTTTAAAAGGACTTTCAACCTGCTAAGGTATCACTTTTATATTAAATTCAAAACATACCATTTTCTCACTTATGGAATATAATTCTTACTTTTACGCACAATTTGATATTAATCATCCATGAAAAGAACGCTCAGATTAACCGTTGTGATTGCCGCCTTGCTGTGGGCTATGCTCCCTATGCAGGCCGGAAAGGTTAAGGATTCAAAGACCAGTTATGCAAAGGAAGCCCTCCAGCCCTATGTGGACAGCGGCCGGCTGGCCGGAGCCATAAGCGTGTTCTTTAAAGACGGGGTGCAGGAGACATGCTGCATCGGTTATGCCGATGTGGCGGCAAAGCGCCGTATCAAGATGGACGATATATTCATGCAATGCTCCCAGACAAAAGGTTTCTGCGGCGTAACGATAGCCAAGCTTGTGGAGGAGGGTAAAATCTCGCTCGACGACCCGGTATCCAAGTATCTGCCGGAGTTTGAGACCCTCTGGGTCATTGATGAAGAGAAGGATGGCATAAGGACGCTTCATAAGGCGAATAATGTCCTTACGATCCGGATGGTGATGAACCACACCGGCGGTTTCCCCTTTGAGATCAGCGCCAAACAGGGGAACATCAAGGGGGGCGGATGGACCGGAGGGGCACCTCTGCGCCAGACTGCAGCCATAGCGGCATCCTCCCCGCTGCTGTTTGAGCCGGGCACCCGCGAGGCCTATTCCAACACCGGCATAGACATCGGTGCGGCAGTAGTAGAAGTTGTAACCGGGATGAAGTGGGAGCAATACCTAAAACAGGAGGTACTGGATCCCCTCGGTATGAAATCGACCTGGTTCTGGCCCACCGACAAACAGCTGAAACACAAGATAGAACTTTATGAAGGGCGCGAGGACGGCCCCGTCGTATGGGTGGAGCAGATGGCCATGCAGCAGAAGCCCTATAACGATTCACACGTGTTCGCATCTGCCGGAGCAGGACTGTGGACCACCGCGAACGACCAGCTCAAGTTCTATAAAATGCTCATGAATCTCGGAATTGGTGACAACGGCGTGCGCATCCTCAAGGAGGAGACGGTAAAAAATATTCTGGCGGTATCTTCAAGGCCCGAGGGTATGGGCGGTTATTCTCTGGGACTTGTGGCGCCGGTGGTGGACAGCGAAGACGCCTGGTTTGGCCACGGCGGCGCCTGGAACACCAACTGCGTGGTAAACTGGCACAAGAAGGAACTGCGGATGTGGATTCAACAGCGCGCGGGCGGTCCCGTGCCGTGGGAGCCTGCATACAATGCGGCAGCAGAGAGATTCTTCTCACAGGACTTTACCAAGACCGGCGTCGAAGCATATACCGGAAGGACCAGCGAGTAAGCACCATTTCCCTATGACCAGAATCAGAGTAGCGACCATAGGGTCCAGCAAGATAGCCGAATCTTTCTTGAAAGGCGCAAGCCACGACCCGCGTTTCTGTCACGCAGCGGTCTATTCCCGCACTAAAGAACGCGGGCGGCAGTTTGCCGCATCCCACGGCGTAGAGAGGGTTTACACTTCGTTGGAAGAACTGGCCGCGGCGCCGGACATCGATGCCGTCTATATAGCCTCGCCAAACATCTGTCACGCGCCGCAGGCCATCTTGATGATGAACTCGGGGAAGAGCGTACTGGTAGAGAAACCTGCCGCAACCTCTCCGGAAGAGCTGGAGACGATGATTGCAGCCGCCAAGCACAACGGCGTCAGCTTTATGGAGGCGATGCGCCCCACCCTGGTGCCCAATTTCCAGGCGGTGCGCGAGGCCCTGCCAAAAATCGGAAAACTGCGCCGCTACACGGCATCCTACTGCCAGTACTCTTCCCGCTACGAAGATTTCAAACAGGGCATCGTGGCCAGCAGTATGAGCGCAGAGATGCACGGAGGTGCGCTGCTGGACCTCGGGGTTTACTGCATCGCGCCACTGGTACACCTGTTCGGTGCACCCTGGAAGGGTGAATTCAGCCGCGAAAAACTTGAAGAATGCGTTCAGAAGCAGGAGACGGTAATATACCCCGGAGGTGACGAAGCCCGCGAACACGGCATCGACGGCCAGGGCTCTATGCTCATTAAATATCCCGGTTTCGAAGCGATGATATCCTACTCCAAGATTGGCGACTCTTCGCTGGCCGCAGAAATACAGGGGGAGGACGGCTCCATAGTGATAGACCGCATCAACCTTGTCACAAGCCCCAGACTGGTGATGCGCAAAGGTTCCGGCACCCGCGGTGATTCCGGTTTTGCAGACGGAAACGGCAAATCTGCAGAGGAACCCCTGGACCTCAGCCGCCCGACCATTGCCGACAATATTTATTACGAGGTAAAAGAATTTCTGGACCTGGTGGAGCGCCATATCCCGGAATCTGCAGAGAACTCCTGGTCCCGCAGCCTGATCCAGGCGCAGATCTGCTCGAGGTAGATTATTTCATAATCTCCCCTATACCGGACATGATGTCGCGGCGAAGGGTGACAGTCGCTTCATAGAGGGGGTCGCGGCGGGCCCTGAGGGAGATTTTGCGTATGCGGCATATCAACTTGCTTCCAAGCGCCCGGGCATTGTGATATACCAGCAGCGTGACTGGCATCAACAGCAGCGAGACAGCAGCAATCCAGAACTTTTTGAAGATTATCCATATTGCAGCAAACAGCAGCAGATACCATATAAGATAAGAGACCAGTCCCACCCCGAACCGGAAAGAGGGGACCAGCATCCGGTCTTTTGCCTTGCTCGAGATTTTGGCGCCTATGCCGGCCGGCACCACATTTATAAGGGCAGATGCTATGAAAAACGGCAAGAGCGCTATCCACAGCAGCGTACGGGCAATAAACCCGCCCACGTTTGCCTTATCCACGATGCGGTCGTCCAGGCGCAGTGTCTTAAGGTTCTTCACATATTCCGCAGCTTTCGCAATAAGACCTGCGGCGGCAGCCGCATCATCTGAACCGTCCTTACCGTAGCCGGTCTTCTTGAGAGCATTGTTAAGAGCCTGTTTTGCAGATAGCTGATGCTTGAGCCGGCCGTTCCTGATGCCGTGTCTCTTTTTGTATTCGGGAATATACATCTCACACATCTGATCCACGGCCTCGTAGTTTTCAACCTCCTCTATATTAAGCATTAGGCTCTCGACCCGTTCACGCGCCCGCAGATTTAGCAGGTGGCGCGCCCGCTCCGGACTCTCCCTGTAAGTATCGTACAGATCGGCAATATGGATCGGCTCGCCAATGGTCATCAGCAGATCCTGCTGCATTCCAAAATAACCGCTATAGTTGTGACCCAGGGGAAGGATTGTCAAATCTTTCTGGAAATCACAGGCCTGGGCATACTCGAATGCGATGCGGGCGAACCCCTTCTTGAAGGTCCCCAGAAAGTGACGGTTCTGATGGCCTGCTTCCGGGAAAAGAGCCACGACTCCACCCTGCTGCATCACATTAACCGCATACTGGAACACTATCTCGTTCTTGTCGATATCCTGCGCCTCCCCCTCCCTTTTACGGAATGCCGGGAGAATGCGGAGCATGCGCAGCATACGGCCGAGATTTTCCTTGCGGAACAAGTCGCCGCGGGCAATGAACACCGGCTTGTGGGGCGCCACAGCCCAGATGATGCCCAACGCGTCCAGCAGGCCGTTCTGATGGTTGCATATCACCAGGAAGCCGTCGCTGTCACGGGTCTTTCGGGGGATATTCCTGCGCCCCGCAACCTGGAATTTCCTGTAATAGATAAAACGATAAACAAGACCGACATAGTCGTATAGGATATTATATACAACGTTGGTCTTGCCTATCTTACTGAAGTCCAGCACAGCCCTTAGATTACGCCCTGCTCCAGCATCGCTGTGGCAACCTTCATAAAACCAGCAATGTTGGCGCCTTTGACATAGTCAATCTTACCGTCTGCCTGAGTACCGTATTTCACGCACTGTTCGTGGATGGAACTCATAATCTGGTGCAGTTTGGCATCGACTTCGGCTCCGGTCCACGATATATGGGATGCGTTCTGGGTCATTTCCAGGCCTGAAGTCGCCACGCCGCCGGCATTCACAGCCTTGCCCGGCGCAAATATCACGCCCGCCTCCTGGAATGCCTTTATCGCCTCGGGACGACAGCCCATGTTGGAGACCTCGCAGCAGCAGAAAGAACCGTTGGCTATAAGTTCGCGGGCATCAGCCTCGTCAAGCTCGTTCTGGAAGGCGCACGGCAGGGCGATGTCGCACCTCACGCTCCACGCCTTTTTGCCGGGGGTAAACTTGGCCTTATCGGGAAAACGGTCTGCCATCATACTTACCTGGTCGCGGTTGGAGGCGCGCATAACCAGCATATAGTCAATCATTTCCTTATCTATGCCCCCGGGGATTTCGCAGACGCCGTCGGGACCGCTGATGGCGACTACTTTTGCCCCCATCTCTACCGCCTTGGTGGCTGCGCCCCAGGCGACGTTACCGAAACCGGAGAGGGCGATGGTGTGCCCATTAATATCACGTCCGGCGGTGGCGAGCACTTGCCTGGTGAAATACAGCGCGCCGAAACCGGTGGCCTCCGGGCGGAGGATGGATCCGCCCCAGGTGAGCCCCTTACCCGTGAGCACGCCTGTGTTATACTCGTGGGCCAGCTTCTTGTACTTACCTGTCAGATAGCCTATTTCGCGGGCACCGACACCCACGTCCCCGGCAGGCACGTCGGTATCGGGTCCGATGACTTTCCACAATTCAAGCATAAAGGCCTGGCAGAAGCGCATTATTTCTGCATCGGACTTGCCCTTGGGGTCAAAATCGCTGCCGCCCTTGCCACCACCCATCGGCAGGGTTGTGAGGGCATTCTTGAATGTCTGTTCAAAACCCAGGAACTTGAGCATTCCGGGGGTTACGGCGCGATGGAATCGCAAACCGCCCTTGTATGGTCCCAGAGCGCTGTTGAACTGCACGCGGAAACCGCTGTTGGTCTGGATCTGCCCCTGGTCATCCACCCAGGTGACCCTGAAGGAGAGGATGCGGTCCGGTTCTACCATCCGCTCCACTATCTTGTTCTTTTCAAATTCGGGATGCTCGTTATAAACATCTTCCACAGACTCCAGCACCTCGCGGACAGCCTGCAGATACTCAGGTTCGTAAGGATACTTACGCTCCAGAGCGGACATTACTTTTGAAACTTGCATATGCGTATTTGTTAAAAAGTATCAAGTATCATTTGTGCCTTTTGCATAAGAGGTTCCACATTGCCACCCCACAGGCGATCGTGAGTAAACTGGGAAATCGCCTCTTCCAGCTTTTGCAACTTCCTGGGTTGCTTTGCATACTCTTCGCGCAATATCAATACCTTTTCAAAGTCCTGGATACCTTCTACGAAGCGCTCCCAACGTACCGAAGACCAGCCTTGAGGATAAATCATAAAGTTGTCGCCGGAACTCAGGTTGTACCAGCGGGTGTCCACCATAGGCTCGGCATTCCAGCTGTTGTAGGCCCAGCGCAGCATACCGTCGTAATTGTTGCAGAGAGCGTACCAGCCAAGGGACGCACTCTCTGCCAAAGGGGAAAAGGTGAAGGTATTGGGATGACCCTCGCCGCAGCAGATATAGAAGGTGGTGAACTTACCCTCGCCGCGCCGCCTGTCGCTTATCGCAGGGCCGTCGGTATCCTTGAGATAGGTACCGTCACCAAATAGGTCCAGACTGTAATCTACCAGATCTGATTCAACCTCAGGGTGGTAATTGCCGGCCAGGGCAAACTTGAATCCGGGATCGGCCTCTCGCGCCACGGCAATAACCTTCTGCATGACCTCTACTCCGCGTTCATCCACGGCCAGGCGGGTCTTGTCAAACCAACCCTTTACGCGCAGGTGCTCTGCGAAATCCTTCAGCACAGGTATCCATATTGAACGGTAGGCTTCGTCGCCATAGTCAAAGTCCACGACCTGCTGCGAGTCGGTGGCACGGTCAAAATATCTGAACCGGGTACGCCAGGGGGCAATGGTAAAGCAATTGATCTGCTCGGTGATGCCGCAACTGGCCATAAACTCCACCCAGCGGTCAAAAATGTCGTAGTTGTACACCATTGTCCCGTCGATATTCCTGGTAACCTGAACCATGGTTTCAAACAGGTCCAAGGTCTGCGGACCCCAGCAATCCCACATAAGGGTTGCGGTCACCACCTTTTCTCCTGCCTGTGCAAGTTTGGTCATAAAGGGACGCATCAACTCAAAGTGTCTGTCGCTCCAGGGACGCACTCCGAAATAGCGCGCAATAGAATACGGGTTCTGCCAAATGTCAAGATGGAATTGCCACTGGGAAGGCTTGGGAAGGACGCGATCCTTGACCACGACAGTATATTTCAACTCCAGAGGCTTTGAGAGCTCCTTGCAACTGAAGCTGACGGTGCCCTGATATTTGCCGGGACGAGCATCCTGGGGAACCCAGATGGTAAACCAGGCGGGGCGGGAGGTCCGTGCCTCTATCTGCTGCATTTTGGGGCCGGTGATGGCATCGGGCACGAGCACAGAATCACGCCTGGAAAAGTCCATTCCGCCATTCTCGGCCGGGAAATACCCCTTGTCACCGCCGGGGCCGTAGCAGTCACCCACCACGTAGCGCTCAAATCCCCATTGTATGTTGCTGACGCTGATGGTATTCTTGCCGGAGACAAGATCTGACGCACATATGGCTGCGTCGTGTATCTCGATCGGGGTAAAGACCACGGCTTGAAAACTTACTCTCTCTCCGCGCCATGCCTGCTCCCGGGGGACGCGATTGAGGTTCAATACCGGCACCCTGTACTTGTCATATCGTTCATCAAGGGTGCCCCAGCCAAAGGCGGGAGCCTTGACTGCAGCCCATGCAGGGTCGGGAGTAAACGGGAACTGAGCCTCAGGCAACTCCTCAACCGGAGTGAAATTCTGGGCTGATGCCCCCGCAAAAGCAATGCACAAAAGTGCCGCGCACACATAAAACTTCTTCATATATCAGCAGATATCGGTTTAATTCTGCTAATATACAAATTATCCGGAATAGAAAAAAACTCCGGGTTGAATGCCCGGAGCTCAGATTACTTCAATATGATCACTCCATCTTCCATGTCTGCCGTAATAGGATGCTCCTTGGTGAGCTTACCCTCCAGCAGCTGCTTTGCAAGTTCATCGATAAGGTCCCGCTGCAACACCCTCTTGATGGGCCTTGCGCCATACACCGGGTTGTAACCCTTGTCGGAGAGATACTCCACGAAGCCGTCTGTAAACTTGAGCTCGATATCCATCGCGGCCAGTTTGCCTTGCAGGTCGGCCATCTGGATCTTCAGTATCTCGCGCACATCGTCACGGGTGAGCGGGTGGAACATTATTATCTCATCGATACGGTTCAGGAACTCCGGACGGACACTGTGCTTGAGCAGCTCCATCACCTTGTCGCGGCAGTCGTCAAAGTCGATACCCTGCGCTATGCTGTCCTGTATGACGTCACTACCCACGTTGGAGGTCATTATCAGGATGGTATTCTTGAAATCCACGGTACGCCCCTTGTTGTCGGTCAGCCGGCCGTCGTCAAGTACCTGCAGCAGCACGTTGAACACGTCGGGGTGGGCCTTCTCTATCTCGTCGAGCAACACCACGGAGTATGGTTTGCGCCGCACCGCCTCGGTGAGCTGGCCGCCCTCTTCATAACCTACGTATCCCGGAGGCGCGCCTACCAGTCGCGACACTGTATGACGTTCCTGGTATTCGCTCATATCGATGCGGGTCATCATGTTTTCATCATCGAACAGATACTCCGCAAGCGCCTTGGCCAGCTCGGTCTTGCCGACGCCGGTGGTACCCAGGAACATAAAAGAACCGATTGGCCGCTTCTCGTTCTGCAGGCCGGCACGGCTGCGGCGCACGGCGTTTGCCACGGCGCTGATGGCCTCATCCTGCCCCACGACCCTTTTGTGCAGCTCCTCTTCTATGTGAAGGAGTTTCTCCTTCTCGCTCTGGAGCATCTTGCTAACGGGGATGCCGGTCCAGCGGGCAACGACCTCGGCTATGTCATCTTCGCTCACCGCCTCGTTCATGATGGGATTCTGCCAGGACTCTTTCTCTTTGGTGAGGCGCTCGATATCGCTCTGCACCTGCTGCATGCGGCCGTAACGGATCTCCGCGACGCGTCCGTAATCGCCGCTCCGCTCTGCCGTCTCCGCCTCGTGGCGCAGGTTTTCAAGCTCCTGGCGCTTGTTGCTCAGGTCGCTGAGCACATCTTTCTCACTGTTCCATTTGGACATCAGGCGCTCCTGCTCCGCTTTGGTAGAAGCCAGCTCTTCGTTGATCTTGTCGAGCTTGGCACCCTCACCCTCACGCTTGATGGCGGCTTTCTCAATCTCCAGCTGTTTGATACGGTGGTTAAGGTCATCGATAGGCTCCGGCACGGAATTCATCTCCAAGCGGAGCTTGCTGGCCGCCTCGTCCACGAGGTCAATCGCCTTGTCGGGGAGGAAACGGTTGGTAATGTACCTGTGCGAAAGCTGCACTGCGGCAATAATCGCGTCGTCTTCTATACGCACCTTATGGTGGTTCTCGTACTTCTCCTTGAGGCCACGCAGGATAGAGATGGACTCCGCGGGAGAAGGCTCATCTATCATCACCATCTGGAAACGACGTTCAAGAGCCTTGTCGGTCTCGAAATACTTCTGGTACTCATCCAAGGTGGTGGAGCCGATGGCCCTCAACTCGCCCCGGGCAAGCGCCGGCTTCAGGATGTTTGCGGCATCCATCGCACCGGAAGTACGTCCGGCGCCGACCAGTGTGTGGATTTCATCTATGAAGAGGATTATCTCGCCGTTGCTCTCGCACACGGTTTTGACCACCCCTTTGAGCCGCTCCTCAAACTCGCCCTGGTATTTTGCACCTGCAATCAGCGCACCCATATCCAGCGAGTAGATGGTCTTTGTCTTAAGGTTCTCAGGCACATCGCCGTTTATGATACGCTGTGCGATGCCCTCGCTGATGGCGGTCTTGCCCACACCGGGCTCGCCCACCAGAATCGGGTTGTTCTTAGTCCTGCGGCTGAGGATCTGAAGCACCCTGCGGATCTCGTCGTCACGGCCGATCACAGGATCCAATTTTGACGCACGCGCCCTCTCATTGAGGTTCACGGCGTATTTTTCCAGTTCTTGAATATTCTGATTCATTGTTTTTTCTCCTTTGCCTGAACAATAATCAACATATTTGCCAGTCGCTTTATCCTGCCAAATTGTCAGAAACGAATTAGGGAGAAAGATTATTATATTTGCAATGGAATAGTGAAACAATATGAAGCGTCTTATCAGATTTTTTGCCGTAGTACTGCTGCTTACGCTCACATCGTGCGGCATTTTCCAAAGAACCTCAAAATCCACATACCGCAAGCTGATTCCCTCCGAGATCCGCGGAGTGCAGGAGCAGCTTATAGAAAGGAAGGGCTACATACTGTCATATAATTGTGACACCCGCCAGCCGAACTGGGTTTTCTGGCACCTCACGCAGGAGCATGCAAACGGTGACGCAGTCCGCCCCGGCAATGCATACCATGAAGACAGCAAGGTCCCTAAGCCCCGCGCCACCAATGCCGACTACCGCCGCAGCGGCTACACCCGCGGCCACATGTGCCCTGCCGGCGACAACAGGTGGAACCGCTCTGCTATGTACGATTCCTTCACCTTCTCCAACATCTGCCCCCAGACAGAGCGCTGCAATACCGGGGTTTGGAACAGCATAGAGATGATGTGCCGCGAATGGGCCCGGGAGTATGACGATATTTACATAGTGTGCGGCCCCATAGTGAGCAAGAAACACGATACCATCGGCCCCAACGAGGTGGCGGTTCCCGACGCCTTCTTCAAGGTTGTGGTCTGCCTGAACGGCACAAAGCGCGGCATCGGCTTCATCTGCGACAACAGCGAACGCAAGCAGACCATGAAACAGTGCGTGGTTACGATAGACGAGATTGAGCGCATCACCGGCATCGACTTCTTCCCCAACCTGTCGTCCCGCGACCGCCGCACGATAGAAGAACACGCAAACCTGAGAGACTGGTAAAAAATGAAAAGACTCACCACCATCCTGATACTTGCCCTCACAGCCATAAACGTCATGGGGCAAGGCACTCAATTTGTCACCAAACACGGCCGCATGGACCGCAGCCGGCTGAATATCGGAGCATACATCCTGCAGGGAAACTCCCGCAGCGAGGCGCATATAAAAGATGTCGCCGACTGCGGGATCGACTTCATGATGTACATGAACAACGATACCGCCGCGCTGAACCTGTTTTCCAAATATGGTGTCGGCGCCATCCTGGTGGGCACCGTTCCGCTCTGGTGGGGAGGTTTTGGCGACAATGCCGGCACCCTTCAGACGCAGCACCCCATAAGTGAATATGAGGCTGGAGCGGCCAAATTCACCGACCATCCTGCAATATGGGGCATCTGTATAGTGGACGAACCGTCGTGCCTGGACTTTCCGTACATAGGGGAAGTCACGACCAGGATGGAGGAACTCTTCCCCAACCAGTTCACACACATCAATCTGCACCCCATATACGCTCCCGGGCCGCGCACTGGCAACGACCCGGCCAGGGGAGCCCTGGGCACGGCGTCCTATCAGGATTATATCGACCAGTATTGCAAATACGTCCCCACAGACTTCATCTCCTACGATTTCTACTATCAGAACGGCGGAGTGCAGCAAGACTATGCAAATATGCGGATAGTCTCCGAAGCCTGCCGCCGCACCGGACGGAGCATGTGGGTCACAGTGCAGGTAAACAGCGCCAAGCTGGAGGAGTGGATATCTGAGAACCAGCTCCGCTTCCAGGCCTACTCCGCCATGGCCTATGGCGCAGAAAACATCACCTGGGCCTGCTACTGCTTCGGGTGGTGGTACAACCAGGTCCTTTACGGCGACGGGAGCAAGACCCAGCAGTACGAAAAGCTTAAGAAGGTCAATGCAGAGATCCACACCTTGGGCGAACGCTATATGAAGTATCGCAACGACTCCACATATTGCATCGGATTCACCGGCATAGGCGCAACGATGATAGAGGGCAGCGGAATGGTGAACAGCGAGAGCTACGATGACGGCGTATTTTCTGACATTGACTGCGGCGGATGCCCGCTGCTGGTGGGCAAGATGAGCGCCCGCAACGGCGGCCGCAAGCGCGCATTGTTCATCTGCCCCGCGGGCGACCCCTATGATGTCGGGGATTTGAACTTTACGCTACGCTTCAAATCGCGCCGCAGGGTGCGCATCACCGGCGGCGACGGCCCCATCCCGGCCAAATGCAAATGCGGAGGCTGGTACGAAATCCCGATCAAACCAAATCAGGGTCTGCTGATAGAGACCCGGTAAACAAGTCCTTATCTCCGGGCCCATACCGAAACTGGCAAGTGGAGTGTTTATTTCTTGTCTGGGATCATATGTACATCGCGCTGCGGGAACGGGATGGTGATGTCGTTCTCTGCCAGTATCTTATAGATGAGCTCTTTGCATTTGTACCTGTATTCAATCTGCTCGGGTACCAGCACATACTGCCTTACCGCAACATCCACTGAGCTGTCTCCAAAATTGTCGAAGCGTATGTAGATACCGTAAGAGGGCTCAACTATATCACGGCCGTAGCGGTCTTTGGTCTTAAGTGCCTCAAGGCCCTTCTCCAGCACTTCCCTTACCTTCTGGAAGTCGGTACCGTATGCCACGCCCACCGTAATGATTGTGAGCTCGTAGGCATTGTTGCGGGTAAGGTTGGTGAAGTTCTTGCCAAACAGGGACGAGTTCAAAAAGGCCACCTGAGTGCCGAAGAGCGTCTCCACCAGGGTAGTCTGGTAGCTGATGTCAACCACCTTGCCCCTGACGCCGTCGCAATCGATCCAGTCGCCTACCCTAAGGCGGCCGCCCATGAGCTGGATGCCATAGATGAAGTTGTTGATGATATCCTTGAGTGCAAGGCCGATACCTGCCGACAGGCCACCGGCAATCAGCCCGAGCGACTTAGTAGGGATGTTCAGGGTAACGATGAAAAGGTCCACATACACAAACCAGATGAACACGCTGATGAGACTGTTGCCGAGCGCCAGGTTGATCTCGTTATTCCGCACAGTCTTCCGGTTGTTCTTTTTGAGGAAACGGCGGTATTTGAAGGTCTGCCAAATGGTATGTATGGCCTTGTCCGCGTAACGGAACACTGTGAACATCCCGGCAAGGAACAGGAGGTTATAGGCAGATACACTGAATTCGCCCTGACGGACAAATGGTTCCTCGAAAATAGTCCGGTACAGGTCGTTGAATTCAAAGATATTCAGTGCCCAGTAAACACAGGCGGGTAGGGAGCAGAGCACAATCACCGGCACCGCAACCTCCCTGATGAGGTCGTAAAACCATGTGGCATTGAACATAAGTTGCCCTTTTGCCTGCTCTGTCACGTAGCTGGTTTGGGCATTGTAGGCAGATATCCGTTTGTTGAGCCGTTTCTCCTTGTACATCTCCATCAAATCCCATACAGAAGCCACGGAAAGGATCACGGCCAACTGGAAATACCACCATACAAGTATAATCAGTGCCATGAAAATGTACCCGGCCAGGCTGCATACCGTGGCAACGACCGTGATGCCGAAAGATACCCAGCTGATTATCACATCGGTCTTGTCCGCCTTACCCCTTCTGTTAAGATTGGCAAGCAGCTGCCACAGGGTCATCAAAAGCAGCAAAGGCGGGAAGAAGAAGTTCATGAAGGCGTTGGGCAGGAACAGCACCCTGCAGCTGATCACGAATAAAGCCGTGAAAACCGTGGGCAGGTAATTTCTGATACCCTGCTTGAGTTTTTCAGGCTTCAGCCTCGTCAGCAGGGCGGAGGTAATGGCCATCAAAAGCCATATGAAAGTGTGCATAAGGCTGATTGCCTTGGCCGCCTTATCGTCAGTTGTCGTCTCCGCGCTAAGTATTATAAACAGGACGCAACCCAGCAGAAGGGCCAGATACCGTCTCTGCTCTTTGGCCACTGCCTTGCGCACCGGTTTTACATAACGGAATACCGGCAGCAACACAAGGGCGGCCAGTCCCCACAGTAAAAAGAACAACACGACATAGAGCGGAAGGTATGCCAAAGTCACCAGATTACTTACACGGTTATCCTCTATGTCCAATTGTTCCGACTTGCCATAATCCTCCGCCACTTCCATGACATTATACTTCTCCATTATGTTTTTCCGCGCCTCTTGCCAGTATTCGGCGGGATTGCCCAGGATGGTCTTCCATGGAGTCTGCCCCTCTACAAAAACCTTCTTCTCGAGTATACCATAGTAGTCCCTGGCATATTGATAGGATTCTTCCATGCGAAGCCGTGCTTCACGGTAATGTGTGCTGTCGGCCATCACCAGATCACGGGTGGAGGCATACATTTTCAGCAACTCGGAAGCGTACAGGAGGCAGGAGTCGCGGTCTGCCTGGCCCGATTCGCTCAGGACGAAAGCGGTGCGCTTATCGGCAGCGACGGTATCCTGTGCAGCATTCAATGTCAGGATGGCCTCCACCTGCTCCTCAAGCGCCTGCTGGAGGAGGCTCTCGTTCTGCCTGAGGTGAACGTCGAGCGAATCGTTGTGATATGCCAGGCTGTCCGGCACGACAACCACATCCACAAGTTCCGGAGGAAGACGACGCAAAGACTCTATCAGGCGCGCGTAGCGGTTAATCTCCTCGTCCAGGGCCGATACGATGCGGTCGTACGGAGTGCGGTTCTTGTTAAAGCCTTTGTACTCCCGTGTCACTTTTTCCAGGGCATAGCTCAAATCAAATGTATATTCCTTCTTCTGGGAATATAGCATCAGTGACATGTCGTTGCATTTTTTTACAATATCAACCATATTCTGGTGCTGCTGGGCATACTTGCTTTCCATCTGCCCACGCGTATTGTTGATTTGCAACCAGTCATGATACAGTTCCCTGCGCAGATTGGAGAGTGTCGCATCCAAATCCATCCCCGTGAATACGGCCATTGCCGGCATCGCCGTCAAAATCAGCGCAAAGATGATGATTAAGAGTCTGTATTTTTTCATGTGCCAATGAGATTAACATGTAGGTACGGCAAGTCAGTTTTTATACGCTTCCGGCATACCCCTGACAGTGATACCAATAAATACAAAGTACGAATTTAACTATTTTTCTGCATATCTTGGCTCGCCGGGAAAGAAATGGATGCAACTCATACCTTTCTGCTCCGCTTCTGAAGCAGAAGGACCCGCAGCATAACGGTTAAAACACAAAAGAGGCTGACTAAAAAGGTTTTTAAAGGCTCTGAGAATTGCATATTTGAGGAAGTCTCAAACCAGTAGTACAAAGAAAAAGAGGGTGGCTAAGACTTTTTAGTCACCCTCTTTTGTAGCCCCTACAGGAATCGAACCTGTATTTAAGGTTTAGGAAACCTCCGTTCTATCCGTTGAACTAAGGGGCCTTATAATGAAAAAGGGGCTTGATAGATACCCCCAATTCATTCCGGGCTAAAAGCCCTGTAAAGCCAGGTTACGCCTTCTTGGCAATGATCTGGCGTCCGCGATAGTAGCCGCACTCAGGGCAAACGTGGTGATACATTACAGTTGCGCCACAGTTAGAGCAAGTCGCCATAGTGGGGACGGGAGCTACATCGTGGGTTCTTCTTTTGTCTCTGCGCTGCTTGGAGACTTTTCGTTTAGGATGTGCCATTGTTTATAATTTTTAATCTTTATTATTTTTCTGTTTCAACAAATCCTTCAATCCGCTGAAGGGGGTGTTTGCCGGAGCATCGTTTTTTGCATCCGCCTCGTCGCTAAGGCGCGAGAGGGCTGCCGGGCTGCACTGCCCCTCGGGATGAACCTTCTGCATGGGGAGCGAAACGCATATCAAATCGTATATCGTCTGCGCCAAATCCACCTCTGAGGTGCCTTCGCGGAGGATGATTATGTTGTCATCTTCATTGACTACATCGCCCGGCTCGGCATCAAAACGGACGGTAAGACGCTGGTCTATCCCGATTGGCATCTGAAGCTCTTCCAGACACCTGTCGCACTCGACCTTAGCCTCCCCCACTACCTTGCAGTGTATTTCAATCCACCCCCCTTTCTGCTCTGCAACAAGGTCTGCACGTGCATCCAAGCCCTGAATCAAGTCGCGCGAGAATCTCTCCAGAAAATCGTCGCCCAGCGAGAATTCAAACTCCTGACCGCCTCGTGTAAGCCCGTGAAGTGGAATGACAATCTCCATTATCTTCTAACTTCTGCAGATTAGGGGGTGCAAATATAACAATATTTTTTTGGTTTGCAACCTATTTTAAGGCAGCACGTTTGCGCGCCGTCTCGTCCAGCAGTATCTTGCGCAGGCGCATCGAATGGGGCGTTACCTCAACCAGCTCGTCTTCCTGTATATACTCCAGCGCCTCTTCGAGGCTGAATTTTATGGCGGGAGGGAGCATCACCTTCTCGTCGCTGCCGGCGGCACGGACGTTGGTGAGCTTCTTAGTCTTGCAGATATTGATGTTGAGGTCGCGCTCGCGGGTGTGCTCGCCCACTACCTGGCCTGCATATATCTCCTCTCCAGGCTCAACAAAGAAACGGCCGCGATCCTGCAACTTATCCATCGCGTATGCGATTGCCGTACCTGTATCAAGGGAGACCAGGGAACCGTTGATACGCTTCTCAATGTCGCCCTTGTAAGGTTCATAATCCTTGAACCGGTGCGAAACCACAGCTTCTCCTGCAGATGCGGTGAGCAGGTTGCTCCTGAGACCCATCATGCCGCGGGATGGGATATCGAAGTCAAGATGTGTGCGGCCGTCCCGGGAATCCATATGCACCAGCGCCCCCTTGCGTCGGGTAGCCATCTCGATGGCACGCCCCACGAACTCATCCGGTACGTCAATCGTCAGGTTCTCTATAGGCTCGCACCGCTGGCCGTTGATGGTCTTGTCCAGCACCTTTGGCTGGCCCACCTGAAGCTCGAAACCTTCGCGACGCATAGTCTCTATCAGGATGGAGAGATGCAGCACGCCGCGACCGTAAACCACGAAGGAATCGGTACCGATGCCGGGTTTTACACGCAGCGCCAGGTCCTTCTCAAGCTCGCGGTCCAGACGCTCCTTGAGGTGACGGCTGGTCACAAACTTGCCGTCTTTGCCAAAGAAGGGAGAATCATTGATACTGAAAAGCATGCTCATGGTGGGCTCATCCACCGCAATTGGCGGCAGCGGTTCAGGATTCTCATAATCGGCAATCGTATCGCCGATCTCAAAGCCGTTGATACCCACAACTGCACATATATCACCGCACTGGACACTCTCTACCGGAGTCTTTTCCAGTCCGGAAAAAACCATCAGGTCTTTTATCTTCTGCTTCTCTATTATATCGTAGCGCTTGCAGAGCGATATGTTGTCATTCTTATGTAGCGTACCCCTGGTGATGCGGCCCACGGCGATACGTCCCACATACGGAGAATACTCCAGCGAGGAGATCAGCAACTGGGGAGTGCCCTCCACCACCTCCGGCTCGGGGATTTCACTGAGGATAACGTCCAGCAGCGGAGTAATGTTGTCGGTGGGCTGGCGCCAGTCGAGCGACATCCACCCCTGCTTTGCACTGCCATAGACGGTCTTGAAATCGAGCTGTTCTTCTGTTGCATCCAGCGTAAACATCAGGTCAAACACCTGCTCGTTCACAAAGTCGGGACGGCAGTTGGGCTTGTCCACCTTGTTTATCACCACGATGGGCTTCTTGCCCATGCTGATAGCCTTTTGCAGCACGAAACGGGTCTGCGGCATGGTCCCCTCAAAGGCATCGACCAGCAACAGCACACCGTCGGCCATATTGAGCACGCGCTCCACCTCACCGCCAAAATCGGCGTGGCCAGGAGTATCTATAATATTGATTTTAACGCCCTTATAGGTTACGGATACGTTCTTGGCCAGGATAGTGATGCCGCGCTCGCGCTCCAGGTCGCCGGAGTCCAGAATCAGGTCCCCCATCTTCTCCACCTCGCGCATGTGGGTGGTTTGCTGTATCAATCTGTCCACCAGAGTGGTCTTGCCGTGGTCAACGTGGGCTATAATAGCTATGTTTCTAATATTCTGCATAGTCGTTTTGAAACAGGGCGCAAAAATACAACATTTTTTATACTTTTGCGCACTCCACACCCCTTATCTATTATGACAGAGAAGATACTCATTCTGGACTTCGGCTCTCAGGTTACCCAACTTATCGGCCGCCGGGTCCGGGAACTGAACGTTTATTGCGAAATCCACCCTTTCAACAAGATGCCCGAGATTGGACCGGACGTGCGTGGAGTGATACTCTCAGGCAGTCCCGCATCGGTGCGCGATGCCAATGCGCCCCAAATTGACCTCACCGGAATCAAGGGCCGCCTGCCGCTGCTTGGCATATGCTATGGCGCACAGTATATGGCATATAAGTTTGGCGGCAACGTAGAGAATTCCGGAAGCCGCGAATACGGCCGCGCCATGCTGCATGTGGTGGATCAAGCCTCGCCGCTGTTTGCCGGCGTGAGTGAAGTTTCGCAGGTTTGGATGTCCCACGGCGACACCATCACCCGCCTCCCCGAGGGGGCCGAAATCATCGGCTCTACGGAGGATGTGGCCAATGCCGCATATCATATCCGTGGCGAGCAGACCTATGCCGTCCAGTTCCACCCGGAAGTATTCCACAGCAAGGAGGGGCCAAAGATCCTGGAGAACTTTGTAAAGGGTATCTGCGGCTGCTGCGGCGACTGGACTCCGGAAAGCTTCATAGACACCACCGTGGCCGCGCTGCGCGAAAGGATTGGCGGCGACCACGTGATTCTGGGTCTCTCCGGCGGTGTGGATTCCACCGTGGCGGCAGTGCTTCTGAACAAGGCCATCGGCAGCCAGCTGCACTGCATATTCGTGGACAACGGCCTGTTGCGCAAAAACGAATTCACAGACGTGCTGGAATCTTACAAGGATATGGGGCTCAACGTGATTGGCGTGAATGCCGGGCAGCGGTTCCTCACTGCCCTGAAGGGCATCTCCGACCCGGAAAAGAAGCGCAAAGCCATCGGCAACGCCTTCATTGAGGTATTCGATGCCGAAGCGCAGAAAATAACCCACGCCCGTTATCTTGCACAGGGCACCATTTACCCCGATGTTATCGAATCTTGCTCTGTGAACGGACCATCCGCAAAGATAAAATCTCACCACAATGTGGGCGGCCTGCCAGAGAAGATGAACCTCCAGATAGTGGAACCGCTCCGCAGCCTCTTCAAAGACGAGGTTCGCCGCGTGGGGCGTGCCCTGGGCATCAAAGATGAGTTGGTGGGACGCCACCCCTTCCCCGGGCCGTCACTGGGTATTCGCATCCTTGGCGACATCACAGAAGAGAAACTTGAGATACTGCGCAATGCCGACGACATATACATCCGCAGCCTGCTCGCATATAAGTGCGACCTCCCCTCTGCAAGCGAACCGCTGCGCCGCGCCACCAACCTGTACGATGCTATATGGCAGGCCGGCGTGATTCTGCTGCCGGTTAAAAGCGTCGGTGTGATGGGCGACGAACGCACCTACGAATACACCGTGGCCCTGCGTGCCGTGGTATCCACCGACGGCATGACCGCCGACTGGTTCCCCCTCCCGTACGATTTCATGGCCAAGGTCAGCAACGACATCATCAACCGCGTCCGCGGCGTCAACCGCGTCTGCTACGACATCTCCTCCAAACCCCCGGCAACGATCGAGTGGGAGTAATAGTGATCGATTCAAACCGTCGCAACAAACGACGGTTTTTTGTTTATCTTTATGCGAACAATTAACACGGTATGAAAACACTTAAAAGAATACTTCTCTGGACGGCCGTGATTCTGGCCGCCCTTTGCATTGCGATTGCCTTGATGTGGGGAGGCGAAATAGCAACACTCCGCACTGTTTCCCAGGTAGACGACAACCAGTATCTCTACCAAATGGAATACAAGGCAGATTATGACCTTGACGAAGTTATTGAAAAAGACATCGATTCCAACGCCAAGCTTCTCGGATACGTTATCAGCCGGATAGGCAAAGGGCTCAAGATTAAGATCAACAGCGCCCAGGTGGCCGACGAGAATGGCGAGATGGCGACCTTCAACTGCACCAGCTTCCAGGCCGCCCAGGCTGATGGCGAAGGCTTCTGGTACGGCCGTAACTACGACTATTTCAAGAATCCAACCATGGTGACTATTTCCCACCCCAAAAAGGGATACGCATCCATCGCGGTGAGCGATATGTCGCACTTCGGCTACTCTCTGGAAAAACTTCCTGCCAAATTCACATCCAGAGTCAACTGTCTGGCGGCAGTATATGCCCCGGTGGAAGGTATCAACGAGAAGGGCCTTTGCACCTCTATAATGGCGCTACCCAAGCAGCCGGCACAGCAGGATGCGGGTCATCATAAGGTTGGCACCACGATTATCATGCGACTTTGGCTGGACCGTTGCGCTACTGTGGCGGAGGCGCTGGAGCTGCTATCTACGCTGGATGTTTGTCACGACACAGCCGTGGGCAGCGGCTATCACTACATGGTGGCAGATGCGACCGGCGACTGCGCAGTAGTGGAGTTCGACAAGGAAGACGGCTGGAAGACCATGATTGTCCGCAAGGCAGAGGGCGATAACGCTATGCTAGTGACCAATCACCTGCTGAGTGATAAGTATTACACCACAGAACCCGACGAAGCAGTGGGCAACCCGCACAGCAAGAGTTGGTGGCGCTACGAGACTGCCGGGGCTTATCTGGCTGCGCATAACGGCGTTCTGACCCTGGATGAGGCGCAGGAATGCCTCTCCCAGGTCCACTGGAAAGACCTTGTTTGGGACAATGGCATTATAGAGGATACCCAGTACAGCAACATCTACGACCAGAACGCAATCAAGCTGTACCTCCGGAACTGGAACGACTACGATACGACACAGGAGTTCTCCCTCTAGGTAGTAACCTCTCCGTCAAATTCGAAGTCGGTTATTGTTGCTGTAGGGTTGGCTACCACGGATTCATCATTGAATACATCTGAGAAACGAAGAAACGCCGCCTTTCCCTTCTCTACTGCACGGGATGTAACCGGAGCCCAGTATTTCCGGCTTCCAACAGCTATCGTAGCGATAACTGACTTCTGGCTGAAATCTACCGGATGGACGGCCATATATGCCCTGACCGTTTCATTAGCAGTGGTTGTCGTGATATTGGCAAACGTAAGCGTAAGCTTGTCTGTCATCTGAGTCGGCGTCACTACCGGTGTATTACCTGAAATATCCAATGCTGCTTTTTCCACGAAGATGGCCTCATTGCATGAGATAGTAAGTGACTTTACCTCTCCCGGCTGGGGGACGACAATGTCAATATAGAGAATAGAACCCTGCCTTACCATCTGGAATGTAACGGCATTATTCTTGGGCGTCGCCTTGTCTGAAGCCAGGAAATCATAGGCAGAAAGGTGCGCAAACCCTCCGTTTCCATCTTGTTCCTGACCAGTATAATCCATCATTATTGTCTCATTGTTCCTATGATAATCCCAAACGCTGAATGGATAGTATGCAGCGTATGATGCATCGTTTTTCAGTGCCCATCCACCGCCATCAAAAGTGGCGCTTGTGGAACCCTGCGCAGCTGTAATGGGGAATTCTACCTGATTGCCCTTATTAGGGAAGATACCCAGAGTGTCGCCCACTGCCCAGTTGAAAACCAATGCATTTCCATCCTGGATAGAGGTTCCTTTAGTAGAGACTTCCTCGAACTTGACATCCTTTGGGGCCAATACATTAATTGTCTGCACCTCATCAACCGGCTCCGGACCCGGACCGGGCCCCGGCTCTGGTTGATCCTTATCACAAGCATGCAATAACAATAGTACAGCAACAGCCAGCAAAGGCAAAAATATCGCTTTTTTCATCTGTAAATACGTATAAAGTCAAACTCGTTAAGAAACTACTCCGGATATGTAGGTTCAGGACCTACAACTATATTTCCTGAACCCGACCCATTGAGGATGCAGGTATCACTTCCGATTTGCATAACAGACACTTGCGGCACTTCATAGTGCTCTTTGCGGATACTTTTCATTGTCTATATGATTATTGAAATAGTATAGATATCAAACTCTCTCTAACAAAGGTAAATCAATTAATCTTAAAAAACAATATATCTATTTTCGTGTGATAATTCCGTTACCGTTGCATTTCACTTACAAACGAAAACATCTGTTATGAAAAAACTCACTCCAATTGCAGCAGTAGTTGCTGTTCTGGCCGCTTGCGCCTCTTGCACCAAGTCATTTGGATATATGGAAGGCTACCCTATGCCCAACGATGCACAGTATGAAGCAGCCAATCCGATGGAGCCCTTTGACGGCGACAACTTTGACAAAATTGTAGAGAACGACTTTATCCAGACCAGCAAGGAGCCCACCTCGACTTTTTCTATTGATGCCGACGGCGCCGCCTACGCATATATGCGCAGGTCCATCAAAAATGACCGCCTACCCAACGACAACAGCGTCCGCATTGAGGAGTATTTGAACTACTTCACCTTTGACTATGCAGACCCTACAGGCAACGAGACAGTTGCAATAAATGCAGAACTTGGCGACTGCCCCTGGAATGCAGTCCATAAACTGCTCCGCCTCGGCCTCAAGGGCAAATCCATCCCCGACAGTGATATCCCCGAGGCAAACTACATTCTTTTGATAGACGTATCTGGCTCCATGGCCGGCGACGACCGCATCGGCCTGATAAAGAAGGGCCTCTGCAACATGCTGGACTACATGAAGCCCACCGACCGCATTGCCATAATCACTTACTCCGGCGAAGTGAAAAAACTTCTGAAGTCGACCCCCGTATCGGAGGCCAAGAAAATCAAAAAGGCCATAAACCAACTCAATACCAACGGCTACACCCCCGGCGGTGAAGCCATGAAGATGGCATACGAAGAAGCTGTACAGAACTACATGCAGGGCGGCAACAACCGCATAATCATGTGCACCGACGGCGACTTTAATGTAGGCGTGACCGACACCGACGCCCTCGTGGAGATGGTAGAAAGTTACCTGGACAAAGGCATATACCTGAGCATCATGGGCTTTGGCACCGGCAATTACGACGATTCCCGCATGGAGAGCCTCTCCAATCACGGCAACGGAACTTACACCTATATCGACTGCGAGCAGGAGATGCTCAAGGTGTTTGTTAACGAGCGCAGCCATTTCTACAGCGTGGCCAACGACACCAAGTGTCAGATTACCTTTGTTCCGGAAGCGGTTGAGAGCTACCGCTTGATAGGCTACGAAAACCGCGTAATGAACAATGAAGATTTTGAAGACGACACCAAGGATGCCGGCGAAATTGGCGCAGGGCAGACCATCACCGCTCTCTATGAGATTGTACCTGCAGAGGGCTTTACTGCCGGCGCTTCCATGGCCAGCTACGATGTGCGCTACAAGAAAGCGCTCGGTGGCGATAGCCGCCCGCTCAATCTGAAAATCACTGTGCCCGGGCAAAGCGCAGCCGTCTCTGCCAACATGAATCTTGCCTCCGGCATAGCCGCCTACTCTCTTGTGCTTCGCAACTCGCAGTATAAAGGCTCTGCATCTTACAATATGGCCAAAGAGCTTGTAAAGGCATCCAACAAAAATCAGGACAAGTACCGCACAGAGCTTGTCGACCTCATCACAAAGGCTCAAAATATAGCCAACAAGCAGTAAAAAGTGTTATCTTTACCTGTCAAAAAAAGCAGGACGATGAGAAGGATAACATTGTGCATATCGATAGCTTTGGGGCTGGCATTTGCCGGTCCCAAAGCATATTCACAGGAAACGTACGCTCTGGACAGCGTGTCGGTGACGGCTACCAGGATGCCGGTTGCGCTGCACGCCGGCGCAAGGGCGGTAACTCTGCTGGACAGCGCAGCGATAGCTTCTGCCCCCGTACAGACGGTCAATGACCTGCTCAAGTATTCCGTAGGGGTGGATGTGCGGCAACGTGGCGCATTTGGTATGCAGACCGACATCAGCATGCGCGGCGGCACCTACAATCAGGTGGCGGTGCTCCTTAACGGCATCAACATCACCGACCCGCAGACGGGGCACAACAGTTTTATCTTTCCCGTAAACCTGGGCGACATAGACCACATAGAGGTGGTTGAGGGCCCGGCCGCCCGCGTATACGGCACATCGGCCATGGTGGGCGCCATAAATATCGTCACCAAAGGGCATTTCCAGCAGGCTTCTTACAGTACCATGGGCGATGCTGACCCCGATGGATGGATCTGGCCCCGCGAGGAGAGCCGCAAGTCCCACTCTATTTTCGCCAACCTGGAAGGCGGTTCGTTTGGCTATTGCAATGCAAACGGCTCCTGGTCGATGTCCGGCAACCGCAACTATCACAACATCTCCTTTGGCGTTTCGCGAAGCAACGGTTACAGCAAATGCTCAGAAGGCACTTCCAACTCAGATTTCACCTCTGTAAAACTTTTCTACAACGGTGGTCGTGACTGGAGCAGGCGCAACCTCACATGGCAGGCGGGCCTGACAGGCAATTACTTTGGCGCCAGCACATTCTACAGTCCTAAATACGATAACCAGTACGAGAGTACTGCAAAGGCGTACTTTGCCGTGCGGAGCGAAGGGCGCGGCTGCCTGCACTTCACCCCGTCAGTTTACTGGAATTATGGCGAAGACGTGTTTCAACTGTTCCGCGGAGAACCGGAGAAGTATCCATACAATTACCACAAGACCAGCGTTCTGGGCGCGAATATCAACTGCCACGTCGATACCCGCCTGGGACGTACGGCGTTCGGTGCCGAAGCGCGCCACGAGGCCATCCGCAGCACCAATCTGGGAGAAAAGCTGGATAATCCCAAAGGTGTCTATGTCTGCGGACTGGGCCGCACAGCATACAGTGCATTTGTAGACCACAAGGTCAATGTGGGCTGGTTCTGTTTTTCTGGAGGCGTCACCGCCGCATACAACACCGGCAATACAGAAGGGGTCAAGTTCTTCCCAGGCGGTGAAATAAGTTTGAGGTTCCCCGCCATCGGAGTTAATGGAGAAGGCACCCTGTACACCTCCTACAATTCTTCTTACCGCATGCCAACCTTCACCGATTTGTACTATTCTGTGGGAGGGCACAAGGCCGACCCCAACCTCAAATCGGAGAAGCTGAATGCGCTGGAGTTCGGTTTCAAGCTTTCAGAGAAAGGATTCCGGATGAACGGGTCGTTGTTCTTTAATACCGGCTACGACATGATAGACTGGATCATGGACACCTCCGCCGGCAGCGACGCCCCCTGGACCAGCATTAATCACAGCGTAATAAAGACCTTTGGGAAGGAGTGCACGTTTCAGTTGAACATTCCACAGATTTTTCACATAGAAAGATTTTTTATTCAGGACTTGACCCTGGCGGTTATTTCACTCTCCCAGAGCAAAGACCTTGAGGAGAACCTGCGCAGCCTGTATTCCATGGAATATATCCGCGAGAAATTTACCGCATCAGCCAACCTGAACATTTTTAAGCGGCTCAGCGCCAATGTATCGTACATTTATGTAGACCGAGCCACCGAGTCAGAACTCATCAAGCCCTATCACCTGCTGGACGCAAAGTTGAACTACGATGCCAATGACCTGCAGATTTATCTGCGTGCCAACAACATCTTAAACCGCACATATTACGACTTCGGAGACATTCCCCAGCCCGGCTTCTGGTTCATTGCCGGCATATCCCTCAAACTGGGGTACTAGCGTACCGACGAACAGACACTGTCGCGCAGTCGGAGGTCGGCACTTACCTCAAAGAAACCGTGGGCGCCCGTGCCCTCTATAATGACGGGCTCTGCCCGAACCCTCGTTCGTTGCACAGCTCCACCGGAGCTATGCTATCCCGCTCACGAGCTCCGGCTTTGCTATTCCACATTCTGCCCTGCTCAGCCTCCGCTATCGCCTGATGGCGAGATTTAAGCGAAACTTAACGGAAGTTTCTGGAGGTAAGTGCCGCCGCAGCATAGCGGCGCCATATATCTGTGGCAGCCTCATCGCTCATTATCAGTACGTTAACAAAAGTCCCTTGCGTAAATTTACGCAAGGGACTTTAAGTAAAGCGCTGTGTATCAGCGCTCAAGCTGCCACGGGGACGGGCGCTACGCCTGCTCCCACTGGTTGCGGATGAGTTCTACGGCAGCGGGAGTTGTGACGGCGGGGTCGCCAATGCTGCCGCATTCAAGGCTGATGTACTTGTCGTAACCCGTCTCCTTGAGAGCGCGGAAACCTTCCACGTAGTTATCCACGTCGCCGTCTTCGCCAGGATTGCAACGGTTTGCACGGCTTGCGATGTGGATGTGCTGCAGATAGTCACGGGCAGACATCAGCGCAGCGTAGTCACTTGTCTCCTCCTGCATATGCCAGAAATCACCCATACACTTCACTCCGGCGCTCTTGGCATCGCGGCAGATAGCAGCTGCAGCAGAAACCAGACGGAGGTAGAAGCACTCGCGGCGGTTAAGCGGTTCCAGGATTACGGTAGTGCCGCATTTAACAGCAAACTCACCGAGTTCATGCAACTCGTTGCAGAGGTAGTCGTAGGTCTCCTGATTATTGGGCTTGCAGGGCTCCTGGCGGGAGAATGCCGGCACCATGATGACACCGGTAGAGCCTATTGCTCCGGCAGCCTCCACGATGCGGCGCATTGAGGTATCGAACGCCTCTTTCTGAACAGGATCATCGGCAAGGATAAACCCCTCGAAGCCGGCGCAGATTGCAGAAATCTTGAGGTTGCGCCCTTCGATAGCCTTTGATATAGCATCGAAATCATTTACGAGGTCCCATCCGCCCGGCTCAAAACCTGTAACGCCAAGGGATTCGCAATAATCCATCTTCTCTGCATAGCTCTCACCGATTGCCTTGCCGCTCTGGAACGAGATATTCAGCACCGCACCGGTGCTGGCCTTTTTCTCCGTATTGCAGCAAGAAGACAGAAGCGAGGGAGCAGCAGCTACCGCAGCCGCCCCGAATAAGGAGGTTTTAAAGAATTCTTTCCTGTTCATAGTGTGCATTATTCTTCTGCATTGTTATCGCCGGGAACGGCTATTACGGGATGCTGTACAGCATCGAGAGTGCACAGGGTCAGTGCATCGGGCTCGCCGGGGAGGAAATCCATATCCATACCCATTATTTCGTCCCATGATACAGTCTTACCTGTGTAAGCAGCTTCACGGCCCATTACGCCGGCCAGGGTGGACATAGCGGTCTCAGTTGCCTGGTCTATCCCTTC
>JAFSUF010000033.1 GCA_017445425.1 Bacteroidales bacterium
GAGATTGACGAACTTAGAATCGCTTTCAATGTGAAATAATGAAAACATACAAAAAGGCCTCTCTAATTCTTGAAGACGGAACGGTCTTCGGCGGATATGCTTTCGGCGCCAGCCGCCCGGCATCCGGCGAGACCGTTTTTTCTACCGCAATGGTAGGTTACACAGAAACTCTCACTGACCCGTCGTTCCAGGGGCAGATACTTTGCGTTACGTATCCGCTTATAGGAAACTACGGCGTACCTCTTATGGAACGCGATGCAGACGGCACCTTCCGTGGTTTTGAATCTGAATCGATCCACGTCCGCGGACTCATAATAGGTGACCTTTCCGTAGATTTCAGCCACTGGAGCGCTGCCATGAGCCTGGATGAGTGGCTCCGCAGGGAGGGCATCCCGGGCATCTGGGGCGTGGACACCCGCGCCCTGACCCAGAAACTGCGCGATAGCGGCTCCATGCTGGGGCAGATTGTCATGGAGGGGGATGCTCCCGCCAAAGAATTGGATGACCCCAACACCCGCAACCTGATTGCCGAGGTCTCCTGCAAGGAGCCCGTCCGGTATCGCGAAGGGGCGGGGAAGAAGGTGGTTGTGATAGACTGTGGCATCAAGCACAACATTATCCGCTGCCTGATTGCCACCGGAGTCGAGGTAATCCGCATACCGTGGGACTACGACTTTAACGCAGACCCCACGATGAGCGACTGGGACGGCCTTTTTATCTCAAATGGCCCGGGCAACCCCGACTATTGCGGTGCTACGATAGATCATATCCGCGAGTCGATGGCCTTCGGGCGCCCTATATTCGGCATCTGTATGGGCAACCAGCTGCTGGCAAAGGCGGCCGGTGCCAAGACATATAAGCTTAAATATGGCCATCGCGGCCATAACCAGCCGGTTCAGATGGTGGGTAGCGACCGCTGCTTCATAACCTCCCAGAATCACGGTTTTGCCGTGGACGACTCCACCTTAGGCAGCGAGTGGGAGCCTTGGTTCAAGAACCTTAACGACGGCACCAACGAGGGGATCCATCACAAGAGCAAGCCCTTCTTCTCCGTGCAGTTCCATCCCGAGGCCTCCAGCGGCCCCTTAGACACCCAATTCCTGTTTAGTAAATTTGTCTCAATGCTCTAAGTCACTATGGATACAACAATCAAGAAAGTGCTTGTTCTGGGCTCAGGGGCCCTCAAGATCGGCCAGGCCGGTGAATTTGACTACAGTGGCAGCCAGGCGCTCAAAGCGCTTCGCGAAGAGGGCATCGAGACCGTCCTTATTAATCCCAACATCGCCACGGTGCAGACCTCGGAGGGCATTGCGGACAAGGTTTATTTCCTCCCCGTAACGTCGTTCTTTGTGGAGAAGGTTATCCTGCGCGAGCGGCCCGACGGCATCCTGCTCAGTTTTGGCGGGCAGACCGCCCTCAACTGCGGCGTGGAGCTCTACCGCGGCGGAATCCTTGAAAAGTATGGCGTCCGCGTGCTGGGCACTCCGGTGCAGAGCATCATCGATACGGAAGACCGCGAGGCCTTTGTGGAGAGGATGGAGGAGATAGGCATCAAGATTATCCGTTCTTCTGCAGTAAACAGCGTGGAGGAGGCGGCAGCGGCTGCGCGCGAGCTGGGCTATCCGGTGATTTTGCGTGCAGCATACGCACTGGGTGGCCTTGGCAGCGGCTTCTGCGACAATGAGGAGCAGTTGATCTCCCTTGCAGAGAAGTCGTTCTCATATTCGCCCCAGGTGCTGGTAGAGAAGTCTTTGAAGGGGTGGAAGGAGATTGAGTTCGAGGTGGTGCGCGACCGCTTTGACAACTGCATCGCGGTCTGCAACATGGAGAACTTTGACCCGTTAGGCATACATACCGGAGAGAGTATCGTGGTTGCGCCTTGCCAGACTCTGGACAACCACGACATAAACCTGCTGCGCGAGCTGGCCATCAAGATTGTGCGCCACATCGGCATAGTGGGCGAATGCAACGTACAATACGCCTATGATCCCGGCAGCGACGACTACCGCGTGATAGAGCTCAACGCCCGTCTTTCGCGTTCTTCTGCGCTGGCCTCCAAGGCGACCGGTTATCCGCTGGCTTTCGTGGCTGCCAAGCTCGGCCTGGGCTACGGCCTGCACGAGCTCAAGAACTCGGTTACCAAGACCACTCCGGCATTCTTTGAGCCGGCTATCGACTATATTGTCTGCAAGATCCCCCGCTGGGACCTCGGCAAGTTCCACGGCGTGTCGCGCAAAATCGGCTCCAGCATGAAGTCTGTGGGAGAGGTCATGTCCATCGGCCGCAGCTTTGAGGAGGCGCTTCAGAAGGGCCTGCGCATGATAGGGCAGGGGGCGCACGGTTTCGTGGGGAACAAGGAGCTGCAGGTGGCCGACGTGGACGAGGCGCTGCGCGAGCCTACCGACAAACGTATCTTTGTGCTGGCCAAGGCGTTGCAGAAAGGCTACACAATAGACCAGATATATGAACTTACCAAGATAGACCGCTGGTTCCTGTATAAGCTGCAGAACATGGTGAATACCTACGACGAGCTGCAGAAGTATTCCCGCGTGGAGGACGTTCCTTACGAACTGCTCCATATCGCCAAGTGCCAGGGTTTCTCAGACCATCAGCTGGCCCGTGCATTCTACAAAGACCTTTCCGACGTGGAGGAGGCCCAGGACGCAGTCCGCGCATATCGCAAGAAGCTCGGCATCGTGCCTTACGTGAAGCAGATAGATACCCTGGCGGCGGAGTTTCCCGCACAGACCAATTACCTCTATCTCACTTATAACGGCTGCAAGCACGACATCGAGTTTTACAACGACGGCAAGAGCGTGATTGTGCTTGGCAGCGGCGCGTACCGCATAGGCAGCAGCGTGGAGTTTGACTGGTGCAGCGTCAATGCCCTGCAGACCATCAGGAATTCCGGCTGGCGGGGCGTCATGATCAACTACAACCCAGAGACGGTATCTACCGACTATGACATTTGCGACAGGCTCTATTTTGACGAACTGAGCTTTGAGCGGGTGATGGATATATACGAGCTGGAGAACCCCCACGGCGTGATTGTGTCGGTGGGCGGACAGATACCCAACAATCTGGCGTTGCGCTTGCATGAGCATAAGGTCAAGCTGCTGGGTACCAGTGCAGAGAGCATAGACAAGGCGGAGGACCGCAACAAGTTCTCTTCTATAGTGGATGCCCTTGGCATTGACCAGCCCAAGTGGAAAGAGCTGACATCGCTGGCCGATATTCACGGCTTTGTGGACGAGGTGGGCTATCCTGTGCTGGTGCGTCCCTCTTACGTGCTCTCTGGCGCGGCTATGAACGTCTGCTACAGCGACGACGACCTGGAGCGCTTCCTGGCCATGGCGGCCGAGGTGTCGCAGAAGCATCCCGTGGTGGTGAGCGAGTTTATGCAGCGCTGCAAGGAGATTGAGTTTGACGCTGTTGCAGATGGCGGCAATATCCTGGCCTACGCGATTTCTGAGCATATCGAGTTTGCAGGTGTGCACAGTGGCGACGCAACCATCGTTTATCCGGCGCAGAAGATCTACGTTAAGACCATGCGCGACATCAAGAGCGTGGCCCGCAAGATTGCCGCCGCTCTTAATATCACCGGCCCGTTCAATATCCAGTTCCTGGCTAAAGAGAATTTTGTCAAGGTAATCGAGTGTAACCTGCGTGCATCGCGCAGCTTCCCGTTTGTCAGCAAAGTCTCCAAGATCAACCTTATTGAGCTGGCTACCAGGGCTATGATGGGTGAGCATCCGGCGCCGGTGAGCAAGGATGTCTTTGACTTTGATTATGTCGGCATCAAGGCGTCGCAGTTCTCGTTTACCCGCCTGCTGCAGGCTGACCCGGTGCTGGGTGTGGATATGGCCTCTACCGGCGAGGTGGGCTGTCTGGGTGACAACTTCGATGACGCGCTCCTCAAATCCATTGTCTCTGTGGGTTATACTGTGCCGCAAAAGGCTATTCTGATATCTTCCGGTGACGCACAGCAGAAAGCGTCAATGCTCGATGCCTGCCATCTGCTCGCAGACAAGGGGTATAAGATTTATGCTACCGGCGGTACCCAGCGCTACCTGGAGGAGAACGGCATCGCGGCCACCCGTGCCGTATGGCCCAGTGAATATGAACAGGATCCTTCTCTTGCAGAAAGGTACGAGACAGCACTGGATCTGTTGGAGAACAAGAAGGTGGATCTGGTGATCAATATCCCCAAGAACTACACGAGGGTAGAGCTCACCAACGGCTACCGCATCCGCCGTGCCGCCGTAGATTTCAACATCCCGCTCATCACCAACGCCCGCCTGGCCACCGCCTTCGCCCGCGCTTTCTGCACGATGGGTATGGACGATTTAAGCATCAAGACCGCAGGGGAGTTTTAGAAAGAGCCA